>PMCH01000138.1:0-8479 GCA_003154055.1 Acidobacteriaceae bacterium | reverse complement strand
GTTCTCCACGGATTCATCTACTCCGGCAGCTTTCGTCGTCTGGATGTGCCCGGGGCGGCTGGCACGCGGTTGTGGCGTATAAGGAACAACGGACAAGTGGCGGGGGCTTTTGTTGACGCTCTCAACGAGATCCATGGCATGACCGCACATTGAGATCTGTTTTCGATCCACCATGATCGGCTCTGCTTGTAACGTTCAACGATCATCCAGCACGATCCCGATGGGCGGGGCATTGTCTGAGCCTCGCGTGAGGGGTTCTCGTTGAAGCCAAAAGGGGAACCAGGAGAAGACTAATGACAGGGAACCATGCAATCGATCCACGCAAACGCCGGTTCGTGAACCAGAATGCTGTATTGCCCATGTTGGCGCTTGTCGCCCTGTTGTCATTCGGCGGATGCAAGGGGGCGCCGAAAGACTTCGAGGTCATGCCGACCACATCCCCGGACCCGAATGGCTTCTTGTTGAATCCTCAATGGGGACAGCAGGCCGACCACCGCGGCGTGCCCGATCCCTACAAGAGCTGCCCCGTCGAGGACGACTCCGACAGCCGCGAGCTTTGGACCCAGTCTCCCCAATACCCGCACTGTACCTCATACCCGGTTACGTTCAATGGGGGCGCTTTGTGCGGTCCTCATGTCAACTTCGAGCCGGTCACTTATGAAGGCACAGTTTTTTGGGACGGGCAGGCCTTCTGGGATGACGACTACGACCTCAATGTAAGGCGGGATGACAAGTTTCTATACAGTACGGCGGGTGGAGACCAGGTTCACATCGAATTTGATTCCGATGAGACCGTCGATAACTGGGACGATACCGGCACCTGGTGGAATGACTTCCATCACAACGGAGTCGATCACTATGTCGAAGTTGCACCCTTGGCGTGGGCCTTCGATGGCTACACACAGGCTTCCAACATGATTAATGGCAGTTTCGTCATTGTCATCGGAAAGTTGGGTATGGACACGTCTCACCATGGCAAGACGGAACTACATCCCGTGTACGCCATGTTTGTGCGCTTGAAAAGCAGCGACTTCCGCCGCACTTCCTGGGCATTCTTCGTGCGCAACTGGGGCGACGAAGGCTTTTGCAGTGATGGCGACCAGCCCCTTGAGACGCGCGAACATCAGATCAAGATCAGGATCCCCAACGTGGCTGGTCTGATTTCCGACAACGTGTCCGAAGGTGCCCAGAATGAGGACGATCTCTCGGCCATGCAGGCCAGCATGCAGCCGTCCGGCGACGGAGTCCTCATGACCTTCACCCTCTTGCCGCCCGACAAGCAAAGCTGGTTCGTGGGCGATCTGACATTTGTTGCCAGACCGCCGCAAAACACAGGGGCGATGGAAACTGAATCGGCTCGGACAAGCAAACCAGACGCCGGCGCCGCCGGGGAAGAAGATGATCGTCTTCCTCCGGATCTGCAAGCGTTGCAAGCCGGCGTAGCGAAGTTGTCAGGAGGAGATCGCCGTGTTCTGAATTTGGAATTGCAGAAAATAGCTTCCAGAAAGAAATCTGTTCCCACCAAGATCGCCGTACTCTTCGAGCCTGAGAAGGCTGAGAGCGCACAGCCTTACGCTACACCGGCAGCGCCGCCTCGCACCCGGGGCGGCAACAAGACGCCGTTGCAATCGCGGCTTAATCAGAAGAAGGAATTTGTCCGGAAGTTCCTGGCAGAGAGAGGCGTCAAATAAGGGCCACGGGCGGCCACGTGACATCACACTCGGTTGTCTGGGGACCGTGGTGTACATACACTTCATCGGAATACGCGCAAAGTGCCGCCCGCAGTGTCTCGAAAGGAGTCGCCGGCCGACGTTGCAGTAGCGCTGGAATCTCCCCATGCGAGAAGTAGTCCTGGTTTCTTCCGTCCGCACCCTGGGGAGTAAATCCGCCGGCGACATCATCGGCATCTGGACCAATGCCAACGCCTTTCACGGCTTTCGACTGAGCGGCGGCACTTTGTCGGGAGTTACAACGACACTAGTGTTTGACGATGCCCCCAAGCACATCTTGCAACGCATGCGCGATCATTCCGGGACGCACGCTTCTGCGCCAATGGGCGAGAATGCCGAGCATGGCTCCCAGCAGGCAGATCTCGAATGCCTTCCGGAGGCCCTGGTACGAGTGAGCAGCGCCGAACATGGCGGCGGACAGGAGAATGCCGGCAGGAACGCTATGCGTCAGAGCCGTGAATTGCCGCTGCAGGTAGCCGCGATAGAGGGCCTCCTCACAAATCCCAGCCGAAATCGAAAGCGCCACCCACAGCGCCATTTCGATGCCTCCGCGCGGTAGCAGGAATTGTGCGGCATTGTCGGCAGCCCCACCTCGCAGAATCGAACCCAAGATCGAAATGACGGGGATCGAGACAATCAGGAACAACACAGCGATCCCGATGTCGCGCAACAGCTGCCGGACGGACCGCCAGCGCTCTCCGAAAACGGTGAGAAGAGACGAGCCGTGCAGGGAGACGCCCACAATCACGAGGCCCAGCACCAGCCATTCAAAAATCATGGTGCGTTCGTAAATGCCGATGTGATCCGGATGCAGGACTGCGCGCATTTGATCCGCGCGAATCTTTCCCCGGTAAGCCAGAAGTGCCTGCACAGCGAGCACCAAAGCCGTGTGCCAGGGTGAGGCGATTAGGCGGAATTTGGGCGACTCGGACTGCACCCGAACATCAGTCTCCAATGATTGCTCCTNNCGGGCCCTGTCCAAACGGGCACGTTGGCGGCGCTACAATGATTGTTGGAGTTCCCCATGCGAGAAGTCGTCATCGTTTCTTCCGTCCGTACTCCGGTGGGCCGCGCGTTTAAAGGCACGCTGTGCGCGACCCGTCCAGATGAACTGGCTGCGGTCGCGATCAAGGGCGCGCTGGCGCGGGTACCGCAGCTTGATCCCAAGGAGATTGAAGACGTTATCGTCGGCTGCGCCATGCCTGAAGCTGAGCAGGGGATGAACGTGGCCCGGATCGCATCGTTGCGGGCAGGGCTGCCAGTTGAAGTGTCGGCGGTGACCATCAATCGCTTCTGCTCGTCGGGCTTGCAGGCCATTGCCATGGCTGCCGAGCGCATCATGGCGGGCGGGGCGGAAGTCATGCTGGCGGGCGGCACCGAGTCCATGTCCATGATCCCGATGGGCGGCAACAAGATTTCCCTGAACCCATGGCTGGTGGACCACTACCCGGATGCGTATCTCTCGATGGGCCTGACGGCGGAGCGGGTGGCGCAACGCTTCGGCATTACGCGGGAGCAGTGCGACGAGTTCTCGCTGCGCAGCCATCAGAAGGCGCTGGCGGCGATTGCAGCCGGCAAGTTCGAAGAGGAGACGGTACCGGTTCTGGTAAGTTTCACCACTGTGAACGGATCGAAGCCGAAGAAGCAGGAGATCACCTTCAAAGTCGATGAAGGCCCACGCGCGGATACATCGCTAGAAGCGCTGAGCGCGCTCAAGGCTGCGTTTCATGTGAAGGGGGTGACGACGGCGGGCAACTCGTCGCAGATGTCGGATGGCGCAGCGGCNNTTCGCCACCGCCGGATACAAGCCGGAAGAAATGGGACTGGGACCAGTGTTCGCGATCCCGAAAGCGCTGAAGATGGCTGGACTGAAGCTCTCGGATATCGACGTGATCGAACTGAACGAAGCTTTCGCGGCGCAGTCGCTGGCGGTGATCAAAGAAGCCAGGCTCGATCCCGAGCGCGTGAACCCCAACGGTGGCGCCATTTCGTTGGGCCATCCTTTGGGATGCACGGGAGCGAAGCTGACAGCCGGTGTCATCCGTGAACTGAAACGCCGCAAGGCCCGCTACGGCATGGTGACAATGTGTGTCGGCGGCGGCATGGGCGCAACGGGAATCTTCGAAAACCTTTANNAATCCCACACTCTGCATCAGGCTGGTGACGGTCGAACGGGCGTTCTCCTGGGCTTTCTGTAGAATGCCGTCCGCCAGCGCAGACCGCCGAAGTTCCTGCTCGGCTTCTACTCGCACCTGGGATTCGAGATTTGGATCGGTTGACACCAGCAGTCCAGTCTGACGCGAGTAGACGCGGGTCTTGCCACTGTCAAGCCTGGTGACGAGCACCTCTGCGTGCGGCAGGCGAACGCGGATTGTCTTGCCAGAAATCTGGACGTCACCCGCCTTGAGCGTCTGGAAGTCGATGCCAGCGATGACTTCTCCGTGGACGAGCAGCAACAATCGATCGCCCGCGAGGAAATCGGGCAGCACGACGCTCTGCTTCTCGCCGGTCACGATCTTGTCCATCGTGTAGACCACGGTTTCGAGTCTTTGCAACTTCTGGATCCGATCCACCACGGTAGGTTGAGTCATGTCGGTCTGAGTCGTCCGGCGGAGCCAGGATGTGAGGACGCTGTTAGGCCAGTTGTGCGATCCCCGGACGACCAAGAAGACAGCCAGGAGCGAGACTGCGAGTCCCACAAGGAACGCAGAGCAACCAACCAGGCCAGCGCGAGCAGTCCCGCGCGGTGCTTGCGCCATGCGGCGCGGGGAATCAGTAGAATCCATAGCCGTTTGCCTCAGTAGAAAATTGCTTCCCCAGCTTATACACTTTTCAGTACTGAAGGCACGAACAGCGCGCCCGAAAGTAACCGCTGCCGCCTCAGTCAGGACAATCCTACTCATGGCCACAACTGCGGTTCCCAAGACCAAGATCCTCGGCGGCAGCTTTTTGCTGGAAGAGCGGCAGACTGCCGAAGTCTTCACGCCCGAAGATTTCACCGAGCAGCACCAGATGATCGCGCAGACCACCGAAGAGTTCGCGATCAACGAAATCCTGCCCCAAGCCGAGAAGATCGAGCACAAGGACTTCTCCATCACCCGCGCATTGCTGAAGAAGGCGGGAGACCTCGGCCTGAGCGGCGTCGAAATTCCCGAAGCCTACGGTGGACTGGAGATGGACAAGGTCACCGCGGCGGTGATCGCCGACCACATTGCCAAGTATGCGGGATTTGCGACGACGTGGGGAGGCCATAGCGGCATCGGCACGCTGCCGATTGTTTATTTTGGAACTGAAGAGCAGAAGAAAAAATATCTACCGAGGCTGGCGTCTGGAGAGACAGTCGGTGCTTATGCGCTGTCGGAGGCTTCCTCTGGGTCGGACGCTCTCAACTGCCGCGCCCGCGCCCAGCTTTCGCCCGACGGCAAGCACTACATCCTGAACGGCGAAAAAATGTGGATCACCAACGCCGGTTTCGCGGACCTGTTCACCGTGTTTGCGAAAATCGATGGCGAGAAATTTTCTGCGTTCCTGGTCGAACGAGGCTTCCCCGGGTTTTCGGTGGGCAATGAAGAGCACAAGATGGGGATTCGCGGATCATCCACTTGCCCCATCATTCTGAACGACTGCAAGGTGCCGGTCGAAAACCTGCTCGGAGACATTGGCAAGGGACACATCATCGCCTTCAACATCCTGAACATCGGCCGCTTCAAACTGGGCGCGATGTGCGTGGGGGGCGGGCGCGTGTCGCTCGAAAATGCCGTCGCGTATGCCAAGCAGCGCAAAGCCTTTGAGAAGGTCATCGCCGATTTCGGCCTGGTGCGCGAGAAAATCGCCAATATGGCGACCCTGATTTATGTCGGCGAGTCGATGGTGTACCGCACGGTCGGCATGATGGACGCGCTGCTGTCGGAGATCGACCACGCGGGCGCGGAAGCCGCAAGAGAGATGCGCAAGGCGATCGAGGAGTACGCGGTCGAGTGCTCGATCCTGAAAGTCTGGGGCTCGGAGATGATTGACTACGTCGTCGATGAAACGGTGCAGATCTACGGCGGCTACGGGTTTGTCGAGGAGTATCCGGCGGAGCGGGCTTACCGCGACGCCCGCATCAACCGCATCTTTGAAGGCACAAACGAAATCAACCGGTTGATCATCACCGGATTCCTGCTGAAGCGGGCGATGTCGGGGCAGTTGCCACTCATGGCGGCGATCAAGAAACTGATGGATGAGGTGTTAAGCGGGCCGTCAGTGGGCGAGGAAATCGAGGGCCCGCTGGCCGAAGAACGCAAGGTGGTGGCGAACGCCAAGAAACTTGGCCTGTTCGTTGCCGGATCGGCCACGCAGAAATATATGATGGCCATCCAGGACCAGCAGGAAGTGATGGGTGCGATCGCCGACATGACGATCGAGATCTACGCCATGGAATCAGCCGTGCTGCGCGCGCAAAAAATCGCCGGGCAGAAAGGCGAAGCGGCAGCCGCTCTGCCGATCGCGATGACGCGTGTCTACCTGACGCAGGCTTTCGATAAGATCGAAGCGGCTGCCAGGAAAGTCATTGCCGACGTGGCCGAAGGCGACATGCTGCGGACGCAGTTGGCAATTCTGCGCCGGCTGGCGAAACACGAACCGTTCAATACGATCCCGCTGCGGCAACAGATCGCACAGAAGACGATTGAGCGGGGAAAGTACACGCTGGCGTAAAGCAAAACCCTTGACCACGGGGGACACAGAGGTACACAGGGGCGACCCAAGTCCCCCGTGCCACCCACTGCATCTTTCTCCCGACGCTAGTCCTTCGGAAAATTCGGGTCCGCTTTCACTTCCTCAATCTGCTTGGTGTGGCGCTCGGAGTGGGCGGAGATCAGCAGAATCCACTGATAGGCGTCCAGCGGCCCCAGGACCGGGTGCGGGCCCATGTGGTCGCGCAGGTCATCGTTGGTGGTGCTGACGTAATCCATCGTCGCTTTGCGTTCCTCTTCGAAGGCCTTGGTCAGGTCGGCCTCAGTCGCCCAGCGATTGGTGGGCTTCAGGAATTCGGGCGCCTGCGCCTTGTGGCTGCGGTCCGGAACTTTCTGGATGACAATCTCGTCTTTGCCCTGCACTTCGGCGCGTTTCTCCGGGGTCGCGGGAGAAGTCATGATCTTGGTCTGCACCAGCCCTAAAAGCGTGGACTCGGAAATCGTGATGTGTTCCGCGACTTCGGCGACCGACCAGCGGTCGGGGGAGGGCTTGTATGCCCACTGTTTCACAGACAGTCCGGAAATGGACTGCAGGAAAGCGTCGTGGGTCGACTGAAGGCTCTTGAGGGCTGCCTCGCGCTCCTGCGCGGTAAGCGGAGTTGGAGCAGCGGGGGCCGGGGTTGGGGCGGTTTGGGCAAAGCTCGCGAGCGCAAGCGTCAGGACAAGACACAACGATACCGCACAGAACTTTTCTGCATTTTTCATCTTTGTACCCCTGAGGAATTGGGAATCCGGTGCGGCTATTATGACTGGCGACTGGTCCTGGCGCAAATCGGCGGGCCTGAACGGACGCGGAAGAGTCGATCAGAACCAGTCACTTCGATACGCTACCCACCACGAGATGTAGGCGATCGGAACGGTGGCCGCGAGCGCCCACCACACCGGTAGGAGAAAATCAGCAAACAGGCCCAGCACGATGAAAGCAGTCCAGAAAACCTTGCGCTCCATGTTGGGATTGTAGTCTCGTGGTCGCCCAGCAGCCTGTAGTGAAACTCGAATCTTGAAATGCAGCGCCTAAAGGCGCGCTCATTACGCGGCTCTTCGGCATGCCTGAAGGCACGCCCTGATACGAAGCGTCACTTCTACCGTGCGCTGTTAGGGCGCGTACATCGTGGCGGCAATCCTGCGGCCGCCGATGTTTCCGGTGATGACGGCCTGCGCCAGCGGAACGCGGCTGTCCCAGGTGATGTCCAGTTCTCCAGCATTCACTGCCGTGCCTGCTAGCTTGATGTGCGCGTTCACGCTGCCCGGATAGTTGTAGTCCCACGTCATCTGGCCCGAGACTCCGAGGTCCTCCACCCACTTCAGCTTGTCCATGTGGAAGTAAGTCAAATTGCTGGGCGAGCGGTAATGGAAGTGTCCGCCGCGAAAGCCCGCTCCGCTCCCGCTATAGTTGACCCACCAGCGGGCGAGCACGTCCCCTACGGTGTAGGCGGCGGCAGCGGCTGCGCGCAGATCCGCGTCGGTGCCCTGATTCCCGCCGGATGCGGTTGCAGGATCAACTTCGTCTGCGGTTGAAACAAATCTCGGCACCAGATGGACCTCAGCGATTTGGTTGACGCAGGACGTGTCACCCGGGTCGAGGTCGCGTACGAAGCGCTGCGCGATGACCGAGGCGCAGTTGTCCTCGTCGCCGGCCGCTGTGACATGGAAACTGTTCTCGACGATGATCTGGCGGCCGTTCTCGAACAGCCTGGCCGCGTGCTTTCCCTGGCGCGCGGGAGTGAGTGAGTCGAGATCGCCGGAAAGAACCAGTACGGGTGCCTTGGTGAATTGCGCATGCGGGGGGACGGGATGTCCCGGTGGATACGCGGCTACGACGGGCGGCGGCCATACGAGGCACAGGTCAAGAACACTCGTATCCAGTGGGATTTGGTCGAATTCTTCAATCGTGAACGGCGAGTACAGATTCGGATGCTTCTGCTGTTCCTCGGCGATTACCTGGTTGCGCTGAAGTTTGCGCTGCGCAACCGGCAGGGTCATGTCGTAGATCTGCGGATAGTCGGAGCAACT
>PMCH01000173.1:14565-29516 GCA_003154055.1 Acidobacteriaceae bacterium | reverse complement strand
GAGGGTTGCGCTTGTCCTTCGACGCTGCCCCCGCCGTTGACGTTCATCGTGGTCGAACAGGAATCGTGCCTTGGCCGGTTTCGCGCCACCTCACGGCCTAGCGCACGGAATTCGCCATCATCAAAGCGAACAGGACGGGCAAGTAGAGAACAGTCGCCTGAAGCAGGCGGCGCGCCCGTGGTTTGGACGCGGGGGCGGTAGCCGGCAGTTGGGGCACCGCCATTTGAAGGGAGACGCGGAACAGCGCCGCTCCGAGGAGAATGGCGCCCACCAGATAGATCCGTCCTGCCATGCCCATCAGCACCGGCAAAAGGCTGACCGGAACCAGGGCAACCGAATAGGCCAAAATGCGCCACACCGTGGACTTGCCATCGCTGTCGACTACGGGAAGCATGCGAACCTGGCCGCGGGCGTAGTCCTCGCGATANNGCGCCGACAAACGTACAGACGGGGGAAACCTGTTTCAGCGGAGTGTAAGCGGCCAGGTAAACCAGCGCCGTCAGAAAAACGAGCAAGCCCGTGAGTGCGTTCGCAAACCAAGCCAGATAGAGTGATCCGCCCAGGGTCAGAATCAGGCCGATGGTTGCGGCGTGCCACCTCGTCATTCGGCCGGCTGGAAGCGGGCGGCGCGCCGTTCGGAGCATGCGCGCATCCACGTTGCTTTCCAGCACTTCATTGAGGGCGGCGGTCCCGCTGGAGACGAGCGCGACCCCAAACAGCGCGTGCAGCAGTCCCATGGACCACGCCGGAAGACCGGCCTTGTGCGCGCTGAAGAAGTAGCCGGACCATGCGGTGAGCACGATCAGAGTGGTAATGCGCGCTTTGGTCAGTTCGGCGTAATCGCGCACCAGACTGGCGGCGGCAGTTGTCAGCACAGCAAGTCGTTTTGAAATTTCGGCCATAGCTGCTTACTCGGTCCCGGATTTGACTGTGGGTTGAAGTTCCGTGGTTTCTCGCAAAGTTTCCGGTGGATCGGCCCAGCACTCTTTGCGAAAAGCGGCATCGGGAATGGCGCCCGTATTCCAGCGCCGGAGCGCATCGGTAGTGGCGGCAATCATTCCGCCATCGGGCGCATCAATCACGATGACCACACCCTCGATCTTCGGGCTCGTTCCCGCGATGCGGGCATAGGCATCCCGAAACACCGAGCGGGCGAGGCGCCAATGATCGCTTTCACTCGGACCGGCGGCAGAGTCAGGGTGCACCCAGATGATGCGAACCATCCTGCCTCGCAAAGCCGGCCAGTCTCCGGGGAAAAGAGAAGTATCTTCGTGAGCTTGCAGGGGCGGGGAAGTGGCTGCAGCGCGCGGTGAAGAACCGGCCGAAGGGCTGGCATCGCCCGGCATTTCCAGGTCGGCCCGCCGGATCCAGCCTCGAGAGATACCGGAGATCTGTACGTGCACCCAGCTTGCGGACTGGTCCACGATCTTGAATTCGTCCTCGGCGTCCGCTTGAAATAACGCCGGCGAACCATCGACAGGCTTTACAAAAACCGGCGTGCCCGACTTGAGGACCGCCGCCAGATCATTCGGCCGGGTCTGGTTGTGCAGAACTTCTTCCAGATTGGTGGCTTGCTCCGTGAGTTGCTGAACCCGCTTTTGCTGCGCGAGATCCTGTGTGCTGGGGGGCGCCAGAGCGCTACGGTCCATGGGAAGAGACGTATGGAATGCGGAGGAATTCGCAGTCGCCGCTCGCGGACTTGGCTCCGCAGTCGCGGGTTGCGCCTTTGCGGAAGGCACAACTGGCGCGGCGCCGGGTCCACTTGAACCCATCGCAACACTCGCTGATGTTTGTTGCAGGGCCTCTTCCAGCCTCTCGACCAGGTCCGACTCGAGCCGTCCGTTGGAGGGAAGCACCCGGTATCCGCTTTCTTCCGGATGGTCGCTGGTGAACCACGCGGTAATCTTGGCCGCCACGCGCAGCGAGGTTGCCCCGGAGCCGAGCGGATGCGTCTCGATCGTGTACTGGTAGTAGGCTCGCTGAAAATTGCCCAGCATGGGAGTATCAGGCGCTACAAAGCCATCAAGAATCGGAAGACGGCCGGGCGAGGATGCCTGCATGTCGCGCAACGCCTTATCGACAGCAGCCTGCGGAGCCTGGAAACGATGCTCGCTGGGACTGGTCTGGCTGGGTGCCAACACCGCGATGTTTGTCAGCAGAATCAATGTCGCGAGCAACGGGAAAACGCCGGAACGCCGCCGAAAGGTGTTGGCCATACAGCGCGATCGGATCATGGCAACGGCTCCACCTGGCTGTGATGCACCCAGCCGCGTTGTCCATCGGTGGTCTCCACGCCATACCAGTACTTGGTCACCACCACGACCAGCAACTCCGCGTCGGATGGTAGCGGCCGCAAGGTGGCAGCGGTGCGGAAGGGAGCCGATTTGAGAGCCGCTCCGCCGGCGACGGTGCGAATCTCGACTTTGTGTTTCAGGTCGCTGACCCGCTTTTCCAATCCGGTGTTCGAGGAAACCGATTCCGCGACGGGCGGAATTACTTCACCGGCGGCCGGTGTGCGGGCCACGGCGGCCTGCCCCTCGTCCATTCTCCTGGAGTCGTCCTGTTGCGCCTGGTTTTTCTGCACCAGGTCTTCAATCGCTTTGAACTCGCTCTCCTCGACCGTTCCGTCGGACTGGTGCGGGCGTCTGCGGTTCTTCTCGACGTAAACAGCGTCAATTCGGATTGACGTGGTGGTGGCGCCCGTCGCCTGCACCACATAGCGGACAGCGACCGTGCCCATATCCGCCGTCTCCTTGAAATGCCGCGGGGCGAGAACGTTCTCGGCTATTTTAAAAAATACCTTGCCGTCTTCGGGTGGGTCCGCGAAAGCATTGGAAGAATCCGCCGGCCTCGCGCCCTTGAGTTGCTTGTCTTTTTCGTACGAGTAGGTGCCGTAAATCACCGGCTCGTGCACGATCGATTTCACTGCGCTGAGAACGTCAGCCTCGGGAGCTTCCACGGTGCCGACATACCCGGGACCCTTCGCCTGGCCGAGGGACGCGGACACGGAGAGCAGGAGCGTCAACGCCAGAGAAAGGCATTGGAAGACCGGGCCCGGGCCACTGTTCCACAGACGGCTGGTTGGCTGAGAGGACATTTCCTGTGACAAAAAAACAACTCCGGTGGGAAGCATAAGTACTCCGGCGCACCAGGAGAAGTCAAGGCGCAATTGTGGCAGTGACTGCCGGAAGCACGTGCAGCGCACAGTGCGATTATTGTCGCCGAGACCTCTCTTCTCAAGCAAAACGTTTAAATTCCAAAAAATCCACTTGCGTTCCGACCAAAAGCGGATGTAGTATCCCGCACCAGACTTGGGGTGTAGAGAGTTGGCAGCGTCGTGTGGGCACTGCTGAGAGCAATTCACACTCTCACTTCGTCGTTTCCTTCCTTTCGGGGAGTCTCCCCGAACTGGGAAATCCCTGCCCACAAACAGAGTCAAGAGCGACAGTTGAAAGGGGCGCTTATGCGGATGTTCTGTGGCACTCGTGCGCGGTATCAACAATCGAGACTTGCGGCCTCTCTGGCGGTGGCGTTTTTCGGGATTGCGTTCGTGATCCTGAGCAGCGCACCAGCGCATGCCATCCCGGCGTTTGCTCGCAAGTACGGGCTGCCTTGTTCGGCCTGTCACGAAGCGTGGCCGAAGTTGAACAGCTTTGGCCAGAACTTCAAGGACAACGGCTACCAGTTGAACAACGACCGCGACTCACCGATCTGGCTCAATCCCTCGTACTGGCCAGTCGCGATGCGAATCACGCCGCACTGGCACTACGAGAGCGCCAGCCGCCAATCTGTGGACTCCGGCGACGGTACCGTGGAGCAAACGATCAAGACCTCCGGCTTCGATCTGACCGGCATCGACATCCTGGCCGCGGGTACGCTCGGCAAGAATGTTTCGTTCCTGCTGGTGCCGTCCATCGACGGAGTGGCAGGCACGGTCGGCTTCGAGTCGGCCAATGTTCGCATCGACAACATCAAGGGTTCCCCCTGGCTCAACTTTAAGTTCGGAAAATTCGAACTGGATGGGCCGCTCTCGGAAAAACGCATGATGTCGTTCTCGAACACCGGCGGAGCCTATCAGCTGTACCACTATGTTCCCGGAGGCGATATTAACGATTTTACGGTCGGCGAAAACCAGCTCGGAGTGGAGTTGATGGGACACTCGCTTGACGATCACACCCGATACGCCGCTTCGCTGATCAGCAGCACGGATGGCAACCTGGGTTTGCCCGGGGGCCGAAGCTATGACGGGTACGTGCACCTCAGCCAGGGATTCATGGCCGGGAAGCTGGGCTTGCAGCGCGTCGGCGTGTTTGGGGTCACGGGACTCCGGCCAACGTATTTCCTCACCAGCGGTGGAGAACCCATTCCGGGCACCGGACGCGGGAACCGTTCGTTCTACCGGGTCGGCGCCTACGGCAACTTATATGTCGGGAAGTTCGACCTCACGGGCGTGTTTCAGCGCGCCTCCGACAATGTCTATCTCGGCAATGCGACGCCGGTAAATGGCGAACTGCCGGAGGGCGCGCAGGGTCCCACATGGAATACCGGGACGTTCGAAGGCCACTACACCTTGTCGCCCAAGAACTTCATTCTTGGCCGCTACGAACTGGTGCGCATGTCGCGGCAGCCCCTGAGCAGTTTGCCCAGCGACTTCGGCAACACCGATGTCTTCACCGCCGCTTACCGCTACTACCCGTTCATCAACAGTCGTGCGGGTTTCGCGTGGCACCTGGAATTCTCCACGCTGCGCCAATCTAAAACCGCGGACAGCGGCGCCGATCAGCGGTTCAACAGCTTCTTCACGGGATTCGACTTCGCTTTCTAGGGAGGCATCATGACAATTCGAACCACTTGCCGCTGCATTTTGTTCATCGCCATGGCGCTGGGAAGCGTGTTCGCCCAGAATGCTGGCACCAGCTCCGGATACCCGACACCGCGGGATGGCTTCCCACCATCGGAGCAGCGTGGGCATGGGTTGTACCTGAGGTATTGCGTGTACTGCCATGGCGTCTTTGGCGACGGCAATGGAGACAACGCGCAGTTCCTCGATCCCAGGCCGCGCGACTTCACGGCGGCCACTTTCAAGTGCCGCTCGACCCCGACCGGTACGCTGCCCCTTGACTCGGACCTGATCAACACGCTTCTGCGTGGCGTGGAGGCGAGCAACATGCCGTCGTGGCGCCCGCTGAGCGACGAAAACCGGCAGGACCTGATCGCATATATCAAGACTTTCTCGGAGCGGTGGAAGACAGAGAAAGCGGGCGATCCCATCAAGATTCCAGCCGAGACGGCAGTCGACATTGCCAGCATCAGGCACGGAGCCGAATTGTTCCAGAAAATGGAGTGCTGGAAGTGTCATGGCCAGCAAGGGCACGGGGACGGGCCTTCGGCTTCCACGCTCACCGACAGCAAAGATCAACCGATCCACCCGTACAATTTCGCCGCGGCAGAAAACGATGGGCGCTTCAAATGCGGCGTCACCAATCAGGATCTGTATCGCATCTTCATGACCGGCGTGGACGGTACTCCCATGCCGTCATTCGCGGATGTGATTCAGCCCAACGACGCCTGGGACCTAGTCCACTTCTTGCGGACGTTGCAGACCAATCGCCGAAGCCCGGAAAACAGCGCTCTGAAGGCAGCGGGCGGACCTTCTGCGCTTAAGGCTCCCGGCGACAAGCCATCCGCCAGCAACCCCGCTCCCAGCAACAACGGCAGACCGTCGGCTGGCGGCGGGCGTTAAGATTGCAGAATTGGAGGAATTATTCAATGCGTACAAAGCAAATGCTGGCTGCGCTGTTGATGCTGCTGATTTGCCCGGGCCTGATGTTCGCTGGAACAGTGAGCGGCAAGGTGACTTACACGGGCACTCCAGCCAAACCCAAACCCATTGACATGTCGAAAGAACCGAGCTGCGCCAAGGAGCATGCCACTCCGGTGACGACCGAGACGGTGGTCACTGGCGCGAATAATGCCCTGGGCAACGTGGTGGTGTACATCTCGACCGGAGCTCCGGACGAGGGGCAAGTTCCGCCGCAGGCGGTCACGTTCGAGCAGAAGGGCTGCCAATACATCCCGCACGTGCTGACCATGCATACCGGCCAGGAGTTGAAGGTCGTCAACAACGATCAGACATCGCACAACATTCACCCGCTGGCCAAAACCAACCGCGAGTGGAATAAATCCCAGCCACCGGGGACTCCGCCGATCTCGGAAAAATACGACAAGGAAGAGTTCATTCCGGTGAAGTGTAACGTCCATCCCTGGATGCATGGTTATTTCGCGGTACTGAAGACCTCGCACGTGGACGTGAGCAAAGACGATGGGGGATTCAAGCTGCCCAACCTGCCTCCGGGAAAGTACACCATCACCGCGTGGCATGAGAGCTACGGCACCAAGACCGCAGACGTCACGATCACGGGGAACGAAACCAAAGACGTGAACTTCAGCTTTACGGCCAAGCCTTACTAGTCATCCTGGTTATCGGGGGCGGCGGAACTGGTCTCCGCCGCCGTCCGGTGATCGAGGACGACCGGAGCGGAGGACTGAATGGGCAAGATCTTTGCAGTCACGTTGGCACTCATCGCGATCCTATCCGCGGTCCCGATCGTGATGAATTACTGGGGGCCTCCCGAGGATATTTCCACCCACGGGCACGCGATCGACGAGCAAATGAAGGACACGATGTATGAGGCCGGTTTTTCCTTCCTTGCCGCGCAGTTCATCCTCGGGCTTTTCATCTGGCAGTACACGGGCCGAAAGACAGGCGACAAGCTCAAGACCTTTCCCGGCGGGGCCAAGGGCCTGGTGATTGCCGCATTGGTTCTGGTCGGGACTGAAATTCTTGCCCTCGGTGTGATCGGCCAGAAGGCGTGGGCCAGTGTTTATTTTGCGGCGCCCGACAAAGACGCCATGACCATCCAGTCGCAAGCCGGGCAGTTTGCTTTCTATTTCCGCTATGCGGGGCCGGACGGGAAGTTCGGTGGCATGCATCCCGACAAGATCGACGAAGGCAACCAGAACTTCTTCGGTCTGGATCCGGAAAACGACGTGGACGCGCGCGACGACGTCATCAGCGGAGAACTGGGCGTGCCAGTGAATCGCCAGGTCAACCTGCTTCTGCACTCCAAGGACGTTGGGCACTCATTTTACGTGCGCGAGCTCCGCATTCAGCAGGACTACGTCCCCGGTCTCGACCTGGCGGTGCATTTCACCGCCACCAAGCCGGGTAGGTACGAGATTGTGTGCACGCAGCTCTGTGGGCTTGGACACTACAACATGAAGGCCTACTTGAACGTCATGTCGCAGGAAGATTTCGATAAGTGGCTGAAAGAGAAATCCGGCCAATAAGTAGATTGGGCGCGGCGCATACCGGGCGCCGTTCCGCTGTACAGCGGTCCAAAACTTGCTCTCGAGGTAAGTAAATGTCGGACGCAGCCGCCGCAGTGCAACACCACGGCCCTCCCCAGGGTTTTCTCCGGAAGTATGTGTTCAGCCTGGATCACAAGGTGATCGGCAAACAGTATTACGGCCTGGCGCTGGTGGCCGTGTTCACCGGGATGTTCCTGTCGTGGCTGATGCGCTTTCATTTGGTGTGGCCGAATGCGGCAATCCCCGGCCTGCAGTGGCTCTCCAGGGTGGGCGCGCCCGGCGGTGTGATGACGCCGGAGTACTACCTCTCGCTGCTCACCATGCACGGCACGCTCATGGTTTTCTTTGTGCTGACGAACGCGCCCTTTGCGGCCTTCGGCAACTACTTCCTGCCCATCCAGATTGGCGCGGAAGACATGGCGTTCCCGCGCTTCAACATGATGTCGTTCTGGACGACCTTTGCCGCGTTTCTGGCCCTGATGACGGCCTTCTTCATTCCCGACGGGCCGCCGATCTCCGGTTGGACTGCCTATGCTCCGCTCAGCGCGGTCGGCCCGGACGCCGGTCCCGGCCTGGGTTGGGGACAGAACTGCTGGGCGATCTCCATCGCGCTCTTCTGTGTCGCCTCGCTGCTGGGTTCCCTGAACTTCATTGCCACCACGCTCGACCTGCGCGCGAAGGGCATGACGCTGATGCGCATGCCCATCTGCACCTGGGCGTGGTTCATCACTTCGTGCATCGCGTTGCTGGCCTTCGCAGTGTTGCTGCCGGCCTGCTTGCTGCTCATCCTCGATCGCATCGCGGGAACCAGTTTCTTTATTCCGGCGGGATTGGTGGTCAGCGACCGACTGCAACCTCACGCCGGCGGTTCGCCCCTGCTGTGGCAGCACCTGTTCTGGTTCTTCGGGCATCCCGAGGTGTACATCGCGATTCTGCCCGCGATGGGCATCGTCTCCCACATCCTGATCAACAGCATGCGGAAGCCGCTGCTGAGTCACAAAGTGGTGATCGGCTCGATGCTGTCGATCGGCTTCCTGAGCTACATGGTTTGGGGACATCACATGTTCCTGAGCGGGATGAATCCGTTTTCGGCTCTGGTGTTTTCGTTCCCGACGCTGATCATCACCATCCCAGCCACCGTCCTGACCCTGATCTGGCTGGGCAGTCTGTACGGTTCGAACCTGCAGATCACTACTGCCTCATTGTTTTCGCTGGGGTTTATCTCGATGTTTGTGAGCGGCGGAGTAAGCGGATTCTTCCTGGCTCAGCCCTCGATTGACATCTACCTGCACGCTACTTATTTCGTTGTCGGACACTTCCACCTGGTGATGGGTGTCGCCGCGATTTTCGGCATCTTTGCGGGCACGTATTTCTGGTTCCCCAAAATGACTGGGCGCATGATGAACGAGACGCTGGGCAAGATCCACTTCTGGTTCACGTTTGTTGGCGCCTACTGCATCTTCATGCCCTTCCACTACCTGGGGCTGGCCGGCAATGTTCGCCGCTATTCGTCGTTTGTGGATGACTTCATGGCGCCGCTGATGCCGGTGCATAAATTCATCACCATCGCAGCGCTGTTCACGGGAGCAGTGCAATTAGTGTTTCTGTTTAACTTGATTTACAGCCGCTTCAAGGGCGCTCCCGCCCCGGACAATCCCTGGAACGCGACTTCGCTCGAATGGACGATTCCGTCGCCGCCGCCGTGGGATAACTTTGGCGGCAAGCACCCAGTCGTATATCACGATCCCTATCAATACGGGGTGGAGGGCGCGAGCGCTGATTTCATCATGCAGACGTCGCCAGAGAAACTCCCGGAGAAGTCTTGAGCAGCAGGGAGACCGGGCATCAGTTCTGAGAGAGAAGGTAAGCGCAGCATGGCCACTACAGTTCACGAGCCGCCAAAAATCGATCCCGCACCCTTGCAACCATCATTGGGTGGAAACGGGGGTGGTGGCGTGAACCTACCTCTTGCTCGAGATGGCGAGCTTCGCGAACTGATGGAGCGTCCGCCGGAACCGGTACGCACCGGCATCTGGGTTGGACTGGCGGCCATTACGATGATGTTTGCCGCCTTCACCAGCGCCCTGATCGTGCGCCAGGGTTCGGCGGTGGACTGGGAGCATCTCGCCCTTCCACGCATTCTCTATCTCAATACTGCGATCCTTCTCCTCAGCAGCCTGACGCTGGAATCTGCGCGCAGGAAGGTTGCGAGCTTCGTTCGCGGTCAGGGTGCGACCCGCGGCCAGGCGATGCAGGTGCTGGCATCAACGCTTGGATTGGGATTAGTCTTTGTCGCCGGACAGTACGTGGCATGGCTGCAACTGCGGTCGAAGGGACTTTACATTGCGACCAATCCCAACAGCTCTTTCTTCTACGTACTGACTGCGGTCCATGCGATTCACGTCCTGGGCGGACTGGGCGGTTTGTTGCTGGTGACCCGCCGTTTCGCCCGCACCGTGCCCACCCTGCGCAAGAGCACGCTGGACGCGGCCGCATACTACTGGCACTTCATGGGCATTCTCTGGGTTTATTTGATGTTCGTTCTCTGGCTGAAGCTGTAAGGGATTAACAGGAGGGGCTGTGAGTCACGCGAATGTCGCAGTGGAATCCCACGCCGCCGGCGTAATGGAAGAACGGCCTTTTGCCATACCTTCCAGCAAGCTGGTGATGTGGCTGTTCATCATCTCGGACGCGGTTACTTTCGGAGCCATTCTGTTTGCCTACGGCTACGTGCGCAACGCCAGCGCCGACTGGCCCACTCCATTTGAAGCCCCCAGCATCTGGAACGCGCTGCTGATGACGTTCATTCTCGTGACCAGCAGTTTGACCGTGCTGCTCTCGCTGCGAGCCGCTCAGACCGACGACCGCCGCGGTGCCTTCAACTGGATGCTGGTGACCGCCGCCGGGGGCACATTGTTTGCGATTCTGCACCTGCGCGAATGGATGAGCCTGATCCGCGAAGGCGTCCGCCTCTTTCAGAACCCCTGGGGAGCGCCGCTTTTCGGCGCCACCTTCTTTTCCATTACGGGCCTGCACATGGCTCACGTGCTGGCAGGAGTGATTGCGCTGGTCGTGGTTGCTCTCAGCTACCGGGCGGGCCGCCACACCGCGAAACACATCGAGATCGTCTCGCTCTACTGGCACTTCGTGGATGTGGTGTGGATGTTCGTGGTGCCGCTGCTCTATCTGATGAACATGAAACATTAGGCAATCCGGGAGAGGAACAGTTCTTATGAATCCAGCAGAAAAGTCCAGGGGCATGAGCACGACGTACGCGGTTTATGTGGTCATCATGACAATGGCCGTGTTCCAGGTTCTGTTTGCTTTCGAAGCAGGTCCGTCCCTCCCGCTCATGCTGATGCTTGCGGTGCTGCAGGCTTCGCTGGCCGTGATGTACTTCATGCATCTGGGGCAGGAGCGGCCCAGTCTGGTTCTTGCCCTTATCCCCTACACGATCTTCATCTTCTTTATGATGAACATGATCTGGTCCGACAGCGTCCGGTTGCTGCATATGCGCCCGCACTGAACGCTCGCATTGAAGAGGAGAGTATGAGTTCAAGACTGACAACTGCCAACTGGACGAGAACTGCTCTCCTGGTGGGCCTGCTGGCGGGACTCGCTCTTCCAGCATGGGGACAGGGTTGCGCCCTGTGCTACACCCAGGCTGCTTCGAGCGGTGCGCGCATGATTCAGGCCCTGCGCAGCGGCATCCTTATATTGATCTTCCCGCCCATGGGCATCTGCATTGGCCTGACCGTCATGTCGTACCGGAAGCGGAACTCGTTCCACCGGCAAAGCTCGAAGCGCGAGGAATCCGATCTGGGTTGGTAAGCGGCCCTTCAGAGGCGCCCTGAAAGCCGCATCCAGTGGGCATTGACAAGAAGTTTACAAATCCCTGACAACTCGCCCGCACTACCCGCCTAGCATCCCAGCACTGGACGACCAGGGCCCTCTCCGCGTTGCACTCTCTGGAAGACGGTGCCCGGGTCCGACCGTTCGACTTCCCTAAACAAACTTTGTATCAGCAGGTTTTTCAGTTCAGGAGGATGTCCAATATGGAACGTGTATCTCTCCGAAGGATCGTGGCGGCCGCTGGGGTTGCGCTCATGCTGGTGATGGCTTCCAGCGCGGCGTTAGCGCAATACAAGATGACGAAGCTGGTTTCCAACCTCCCCAAGGGCTCCAAGCATCAAGACACGCAGCTAATGAATGCCTGGGGGCTGGCGTACGGACCGGGCGCCCCGTTCTGGATCAGCGATGAGTACTCGGGTCTTTCGACCCTCTACGATGGCGCAGGAGTAAAACAAGGCCTGGTCGTAACCATTCCGACGGCCACGGGCACGGGTGTTGGATCTCCAACGGGCATGGTGTACAACGGCTCGCCGGAGTTCAAGATCATGAACTGGACCTCGGCGTTTATGTTTGCCACGCTCGACGGCACCATTAGCGGCTGGTCGCACTTCTCCCCCAACCTTGCGCTGATCGGCGTCAATAACTCCGGCTCCGGAGCCAGCTACGTGGGCCTCGCAATTACGAGCAAGGCGTCTGGAAACAGGATCTATGCCGCCGACTTCAATAACAACAAAGTGGATGTGTACGACGGCACGTTCAAGTTTGTTACTTCGTTCACCGACCACAGCATTCCAGCCGGTTTTACGGTTGGGAACGTGCAGGACATCAACGGACAGCTCTATGTCGCCTATGTTGCCATCAATGGCAGCGCGGGTGGGTTCGTGGATATCTTTGGAGAAGACGGCACGTTTGTGAAAACGCTCATTCAGGGCGCTCCGCTGAACCAGCCCTGGGGATTTGCCATGGCGCCGGGCAATTTCGGGCCTCTAAGCAACACCCTGCTGGTCAGCAACAACACGAATACGGGAACGATTAACGGGTTCGATCCGACGACCGGAGCCCTCGTGGGGACGATCAAGAACAAGGCAGGGAAGCCGATCAAAATCAACCAACTGTGGGGGCTTGAATTCGGTGGCGGTACGGCCGCCAATGGCAACACGAACCAGTTGTTCTTTACCGCTGGACCGAAAAACGGTGTGAACGGGATCTTTGGCGTGATTCAATAGAGCAGGGTTGCGAAGATCACGGGCCCTCGGGTTTCCCCGGCGGCCCGTTTGTATTGGTCTCAGGTCGAAGGCGACAGGCGTTCAGGCCGCGACTCAAGGGCAACGAATCATTGGCACACAGAGGGCTAGTTCACGTTTTCGATCGTGGCGACGGTGATCTCGTTCCTGCGGACGGTGCCCGTGATACGGACCTTCTGTCCTGCGAACGGCAACACTTTTTCCGGATCGTCCAACATGTATACGGTGTGCTTGGCCGAGTCATACAGGACAATCTTGCTGCCGCGTTCGACGCACTTAGCCGTGCATGCCTTCTTGTCGCGCCTCATGCCTGTTTGCTGATTCGCGAAATCCGCGCGCAAACTGATTTTGGCGCAGTGGGAATCCGTGATATCGCCAACGAATACTTGCAGATTCTCCCGAACCGGCTGGCCAGCCCAGATTGGCGGAGGGCAAAGAGCAATGAAAACCAGTACTAGCGTGCGAGATGGCCCCAACCCCATGGCGCGGCTTCCTTCCCGAGATCCTGTTCGCGAGGTTAGCCGCGCGGGTAGTGGGATGTGTCACAGCTCTGTCAGAGCTTTGTAAAAACTGAGGCAGGGGGCTGACGTCGCAGCCCGGTGCGCCGCAAAGCCAACCGCTCTCAAACTTCCGCCAGTTCCTCTTCCAGCAGTTGCTTGTTGTAGAGGTCGGTGTAGTAGCCGTTCCGGGCGATGAGTTCGTCGTGGGTGCCGAGTTCTACGATGCTTCCGTCGTGCAGCACGGCAATGCGGTCGGCGTTGCGCACGGTGGAAACGCGGTGCGAGATAAAGATGGTGGTACGTCCCTCCATGATCTCGCGCAGGTGATTCAGGATCTTGTCTTCGGTGTGCGTGTCCACGCTGGAGAGGGCGTCGTCGAGAACCAGGATCCGCGGGCTCCGCAGAATAGCGCGCGCGATCGCCGTCCGTTGCTTCTGCCCGCCCGAGAGCGTGATGCCGCGCTCTCCCACCGTGGTGTCGTATTTTTCGGGGAAGCCCTCGATGTCCTGCGCGATGTCAGCGGCTTCGGCGGCAGCCTGGATCGCTGGAAGGCTGGCTTCGTCTTTGCCGAACGCGATATTTCCCCGGATGGTGTCACTGAACAAGAACGTCTCTTGCGGTACGAAGCCGATGTTCCGGCGCAGTGTTTCCAGCGGAAACTCTCGAATGGGTCTGCCATCAATCAGCACCGTGCCGGGCGCCCCGTCATAAATACGGGGAATCAGGCTGACCAGGGTCGTTTTCCCGGATCCGGTCGGACCGACAATCGCCAGGCTGCTGCCCGCCGCAACCCGCAGGTTGATGTCTTTCAGCACGGGCACACCGTTGTAGGCGAAGTTGAGATTGCAGAACTCAATTTCGCCCCGCAATTCGCCGTGCGGTTGCCCATTGGTGCGCGCCGGTTCTGACCCTCCGGAGGGAAGGGAAGCCGCCGGCTGGCCAGTTGTTTGCACCAAGGCAGGATCGTCGGCGATCTCGGGCTGGGCGCTCAAGATCTCATTGATGCGGATCAGGGACGCCGTCCCGCGCTGGAAGATGTTGATCACCCATCCCAGGGCAATGACCGGCCAGGTGAGTTGCACCATGTAGGTATTGAAAGCCACGAAGTCGCCGACCGATATGCGTCCCAGCAGCACTTGCCGTCCGCCCAGCCACAGCACAATAACCACCGCAATCCCAAGCATGAGTTCGAGCGTGGGCCAGAGCATTCCCATCAGGCGCACCAGTTTCAGACTCCGCCGGATGTATTCATGGTTCGCGGTCTCGAAGTTGGCGATCTCTGCTTCCTCTTGCACATAGGCGCGAATCACGCGGGCCCCGGAAAAATTTTCCTGGGCCCTGGCCGAGATGTCGGAGAACATCGCCTGGATGCGCTCGAAGCGCTCGTGAATCCGGCGGCCGAAATACTGGATCACGATACTGGCAACGGGCAGCGGCAGGAACGCGCACAGCGTCAGCTTGGGGCTGATCCGGACCATGTAGAACAAAGCGAACGTCATGAAGACCATGGTGTTCGCCGAGTACATGATGGCCGGTCCCAGCAGGTTGCGCACGGCGGCCAGATCGTTGGTGGCCTTGGCCATGATGTCGCCGGTGCGATTGCGCTGGTAGTAGGAATACGAGAGGCGTTCCAGATGAGCGAAGAGGTCGTTGCGAAGGTCGAACTCGATGTCGCGCGAGATCCCGATGACCACCCAGCGGGTCAGAAACTGGAAGATGCCCTTGGCGACAAAAACAGCAATGACCAGGAGAGCGTATCTTCCCAATTTCTGGGTCGTGACCCCAAAGTGAAGGTCATTAATCGCATGCTGAAGTACTCGCGGAAACTGGACGGCAATCCCGTTGGTCAGCAGCACGCAGAGGGCGCCCAGGAGCAGCCCGCCGCGGTAGCGCTTGAGGTAGGGAACGAGAGGACGTAGGTTCTTCGGTACCATGAAAGCTTGTAGATGAGATTGTAGCAGCGGGGGTTGCGCTTTTTTGGCGC
>PMCH01000173.1:0-14549 GCA_003154055.1 Acidobacteriaceae bacterium | reverse complement strand
TGGGAACGCCTAGTCGGAATTCGGGTCCTGCCCGCTCTGCATGTGATGCTGCATGCGCTGCTCGTGCTTGGCCTCAAACGCCGCCAGTTTGGTTTTCTGGTCCGCCGTCAGAACCTGCAGGAGCTCGTTCTTCACGCGGGCCTTCTGCACGATCATCTCGGTCATGGCCTGCGACTGCTGGGCGGCGAGGGCGCGAACCTTGGCCTCGTCGAACGTGCTGGCCTCTTCGAGGGTGCGCATCTGGCTATGGAACTGCCCCATCTGCTGCATGGCGGACTTGATGGCGGGTTTTTCCTTCTCCATGATGCCCTTGACCTGTTCCTGCTGCGCGCTGGTCAGATCGAGGTAGTCGCTGAAGAAATGCAGCATGTGGCCGCCGAACGGAAATTCGTGGCCCATCGGACCGCCCGGGCCGCCGTGCATTCCTTGTGCCAGCCCGGCCACCGCCAGTACCAGAACGGCGGCTACTGCGAGAATACGAAGATAAGTAGTTTTCATGTTTCCTCTTTCCTCCTCAGGTCCGGGAGGCAGGCCCGGAGCATCTGGTTCATAGAAACACTTCTTCGCAAAAGATGCGGTAAAGAGTCGGTCAAGAGCGGTAAAGTTTTGTAAAGCAAATCGGGTCATTGGGTGATCAAGAATCCGTTGGAAAACGTGGGGTTTTCGATCACCCGATTAATCACAAATCTTTACCGAGAGGCAGCAGGCCAAGGTGTTTAATGATGAGTAGAAAAATGGATTGCATTCTGGTAGTGGATGACGACATTGAGCTCTGTGGCCTGGTGCAGGAGTACCTGGCCGCCGAAGGCTTCACCGCGAAATCGGTTCATGACGGCGAGCAGGGCCTGCTGCAAGCGATCTCCGGCGAGTACGCCATGGTGGTGCTGGACGTGATGCTGCCGGGCATCAATGGCTTCGAGGTGTTGCGCCGGATCCGCAGCGTTTCCAAGATTCCCGTGGTGCTGCTGACCGCCCGCGGCGAGGATGTGGACCGCATCGTTGGCTTGGAAATCGGCGCCGACGATTATCTGCCCAAGCCCTTCAACCCGAGGGAACTGGTGGCGCGCATCCGCGCCGTGATGCGCCGCACCAAGCCGAACCAGGGTGCTGAAGCCGTGCCCGAGGTTCTGCTAGTCGGCGATGTCGAGCTGGATCCCGCTACCCGCACGGTGTTGCGAGCGGGCGCCCCGGTCGAGTTGACTTCCGTGGAGTTCAATCTGTTGGAGGTCTTGCTGCGCGAAGCGGGACGGGTGGTGACTCGCGAGCGGCTGGTCAACGCCGTTCTCAGCCGGAAATTCATGGCGTTCGACCGCAGCATTGATATGCACGTCAGCAAGGTGCGCCGGAAGCTCGGAGATTCCGAGGAGAGCGGCGACCACATCAAAACGATCCGCGGCGTGGGTTACATGTTTGCGCGGCCGGGGGCGAAGGCCAGGAAATGAAGAGCCTTTTCCTGAAGATTTTTTTGTCGTTCTGGGCAGCGGTGGCGCTGTTTATCGTGTTGGCGATCCTGGCCACGATTGCTTTGAGCCCGTCCCGGCATATCGAGGGTGAAGGGCCGCAGATTTTGGCGGAAATCGTGAATGCGCACCAGAGCGGAGGCGAGAGCGCCGTCCGCGACTACGTGGAAGAACTTTGGCGAACCCAGCACGTCTGGGCAATGGTTTTCGATTCGTCGGGCCATGAACTCTCTGGACGGCTTGGGCCTCCTCGGATGGAAGAGGCTGGGCCGGGTGGGCCACCTCCAGAGGGCTTCCTGCACGGCGGTCCACCACACCACCGCGGTTGGATCGACAACCTGCTGCCGAACCGCATCTTCCGCCAGTCACTGACGCTGGATGGGAAACGCTACGCGCTCGTGATGGTGCTACCGCCAGGACCGAGGCTGTTTTTCGGACCGCATGACATTCCGGGACTTGGGATCGGGATCCTTGTCATTACGTCGGGACTGATGTGCTACTTGCTGGCTTGGTCGCTGACCAGCCCAGTGACTCGCCTGCGTCAGGCAGCGCAGCGTCTCGCGGCGGGAGACCTGAGTGCGCGTGCCGGGGCTCCGTTACGCGGACGGCGCGACGAATTGGCGGAGCTCATGCGCGACTTTGATCAGATGGCGGAACGCATCGAGAGCCTGGTCGAGGCGCAGTCCCGCCTGCTCAAAGACGTTTCGCATGAGCTGCGGTCTCCACTGGCCAGGCTGAGCGTCGCACTTGGACTGGCCCGGCATCGTGCGGCGCCGGAGCTGGAGAGCGCGCTCAACCGGATCGAGCTTGAGACGGACCGGCTGAACCAGTTGATCCAGAGGCTGCTCACCATCTCCAGGTTGGAAACGGGCACTGACGGCCTGCACCGGACCCGACTGTCTCTGCGGGAACTGGTGGAACAGGTTGGGCACGACGCCGAGTACGAGACCCCCGGCCGTTGCCGGGTGGTCACGGAAACCTCGGACGAATACCTGGTGGACGCCGACCCCGACCTGTTGCGGAGCGCCATCGAAAACGTGGTCCGGAACGCCACCCGCTATACCGCCGATGGGACCACGGTTGAAATCCGGCTGGAGCGGGAAAACGCCAATCCGGCAGGAGACATTGTCATCCGGGTACTCGACTCCGGTCCGGGCGTTCCGTCCCAGGATCTGGAAAGGATCTTTCAGCCCTTCTACCGACTGGACGACGCCCGCAACCGGCAGACCGGCGGGGCAGGTCTAGGATTATCCATCACTGATCGTGCAATCAGGCTGCACGGTGGGCTGGTGCGCGCATCCAATCGTCCGGGAGGCGGGCTCGAGGTGGAGATTCGGATTCCTGCAGTTCCCGAGTTTGCTCTGCCCGTCCAATCTTCCTGATACACTAAGACGTTTCAGCCAGGGGCTTCGATCTCCGCAATCACAAGCCGGGAAATGCCTGTGAACGGGAAGCGGCTGGGAGAGCTGATGTTGAAGAAAATACGCGGGTTGATGGCGTTCGTTTCGTTACTGGGATTGAGCCTGTTTCTGCTCAACTGTGGCAGTTCCAACTCGCGTCCGGCCGGCGTGCTGTTCGTGGCCAGCCAGGGCGCTTCCACGGTGGGCACCTACGCGATCGATCTGGGCAACGGCAAGTTGTCGCAGATCAATACGACGGCGAGTACCTGTAAAACCGCTCCTTGCGGATTCCCGTTGTCGGTCGTCATGGATCCCACAGGCGTGAGCGTGTTCGTTCTCAATCAGGGATTGTTTGACTTGAACAATCCAGCCAACGCGGTGAAACCGTCGATCTATGGCTACACCGTGGGCGCGAACGGGAAACTGAGCGAAGCAGGAGACCTGACCGCGGCTCTCGACGCGTTCCTGCCCAACGACATGGCCAGGACCATGACGCGGGATGCGACGGGCAACTTTCTTTTCGTCGTCACGCAGGGGAATCAGAATGATGGTTTCGTGGTATCCCCGCAGCTCGTCATATTTGGCACCCAGCCCGGGTCAACCGCCGTCACTTTGCTGAGCAAGAAAGATCTTTCTCGGGTTCCAACCTCGGTTGCAGCTGGAACCGGCCCGAGTGGACTTTTGCTTTACGTGACCAGCAACCAGGATCTGGCAGGCACGAACGACAATACGTTGAGCGAGTACAGCGTGGACGGTTCGGGGATCGCGACGGAATTCACCGCCTCTCGCATATCCACCTCATCCGATCCGGGTGCGGTTCTGGCGGTCAACCTCGCTCCCGTGGGTGGCGCTGCCGGCCTCTTCGTCTATGTCACCAACGTTACGACCAACAACGTGGACATATTCCAGGTATGCACGGAGGTGAATGCGAACTGCACCCAACCGGATGTCGACATCGCAAGAATGACCCTGGTCGGCTCTCCGGTCTCGGTCGGGCAAGACCCGGTTGCGATAACCGTGGACCCCACCAAGAATTTCCTGTATGTCGTGAACCGGAATTCGAACTCGGTTTCCGGCTTCCGCATCAATCAGACGACGGGAGGTCTGACCGCGCTCAGTCCGGCGACGGTTTCCACCGGATCCAATCCCGTGGCCCTGACGATTCACCCCAACGGGGAGTTTGTTTACGTCTCCAACAGCGGTTCAGACAATATCTCGGGATTTAAGGTGAGCACGCTCAATGGCGCCCTGAGTACTTCGGCTACGGTGACCAGTGCCGCGCAGCCCGCTGGACTGGCAGCGAAGTAGGGGCAGATCTCAGGTCGGTATCCGGAGGATGAGATACCCTCCAATGAATGCGAAGACCAGATCTGGAGACCAGGCCGCAACCGCCGGGGGCAACTGGCTCAGGTTGCCCATGGCTTCGAACAGACCCGAGATGACCCAGTAAAACACCCCGATCCCAATCGCCGTGGCAATGCCCGCGACCGCCCCGCGCTTGCCCGCGGTCAGAGCAAAGGGGATGGCTAGAACGGCCATCACCAGCGTGATCAGGGGATAGGCAATCTTCTTCTGTAATTGCACCCGTAGTCGCACCACGTCGAAGCCGCTCTGCTCCAGGTCATGAATGTAGGCGCGCAACTCCTCGTAGCTCATCTCCGAGGATTGCTTGATTTCCTTCTTGAAGTAGGCGGGCTGCTCGGCCAGTTCCGGAAAGGTCGCCACATCGAACTGGCGATAGCTCTCGATGGCCGCGCCGTTCAAGCTGCGTTCCCAGCCTTGCTCGTACAGCCACCGTCCCAACTGGTTCGACCAGTGTGCCCGTTCCGCGGTCACCCGGCGGGTGATCTGGAAGGTGTGCGGGTCGAACTCGAAGACCGAGATTCCGCCAAACACGTCGCGGTCGGAATCGAAGAACTGGTAATAGTAAATATCGGAATGCTGGCCGAAGATCCACTTGCGGTCGGGACGCAGGTAGGTCTGCGCTGGTTTGCCCTTGATCAGATTGCGGAGAGCGTCCTGGCGCTTGTTGGTATAGGGAAGATACAACTGGTCGGAGAGAAAAAGCGCGACCGCCACCACCGCGGCCGCCACCAGCACGGGCACGATGATCCGGTACAGGCTGATCCCGGTGGCCTTGATGGCGGTGATCTCGTTGGAGCGCTGCAGCAGTCCGAACGTTATGAGCGTGGCCAGCAGCATGCTCAAAGGCGCGATGGGGAAGTAGAGGAAATAGGGCGTCACATTGAGGAGATACTCAACGACCGTGATGGTCGACACGCCATTGCGCCAGATGTCGCTGAGTAACTCAAACAGAGTGAACAGCAACAGCAGCATCACGAAAGTGCCCGCGATCATCGCCAGGTAGAGCGCGAAGTCGCGCAACACGTAGTCGTCGAGGATGGTTGGAAAATGGATATTGAATAAACGCCAGCGCCGGGAAAGGCGCTCCGCAGTGCTCTCGCGCCGGGCGCGAAGCGACGGTCCGCCCTTCAGGACAGCCAGCTTGGGCATCCTGAGCCAGGTGCGCAAGCTGGTGAGATCCATGGGCCGGCGCTCCGACATCCACAATAGAAAAGCGCCTCCCATCAGAAACGCAACGTCCGCCATCCAGACGCCAATCCCCGGCGATACCCGCCCCTGCCGAGCCAGTGAGACTCCGATCAGGGAGAACGAATAGTAAAGAAATACCAGCAGGATCGTCAGGACAAATCCAGTGGACTTGCCGCCGCGCTTGGCGGAAAGTCCCAGCGGAATGCCGACCAGAGCGAGCACAATGCAGGCGGTCGGCAGCGCGAACCGGCGGTGGTATTCGATCAGCGCCCACCGTTGCATGGCCGGAGTGGCCGTATTCGCGAGGTGACGCAGGTCCGACACTTTCATCTCACCCACGGACGCCGGTTCGTGCTCCTGGCCATTCTGGGCAGCGGGCACGCGGATGGGAATGTCGGTTGTCTGGAAGGTTGAGATCTGGTACTGGTCCGCATTCTTGGAGTTGGTTTCGTGGGTGGACCCGCTCGACAGATGCAGGTCCAGTGTGTCGGGCCCCTGGCTGACCAGGATGCCCTCGCGCGCCAGCGTGATGCGGGGGGCAGACGGTTGGCTCA
This sequence comes from Acidobacteriaceae bacterium, assembly GCA_003154055.1. Lineage (GTDB taxonomy): Bacteria > Acidobacteriota > Terriglobia > Terriglobales > Acidobacteriaceae > Acidiflorens. The sequence goes on along the minus strand of PMCH01000173.1, from coordinate 8,582 downwards.
AGTCCGCAAGGAACACACCTTTCCACAGCGCGGCGCCAGACACGGCTTTCACGTCCTGCACGTAGAGCACGGCTTTGGGGAAGCCTTCATAGAAAACGCGGGGCTGAATCTCGAACGAGGCCTGCGAGCCCTTGAGCCGGTCCTGCAGATCGCCGAGCGCTGCCAGGGAACGAGGCGCCAGATAGACGCTGTTGACCAGGGCGAGCATCCACGCCACGACCACGAAGATCGAGATCACCCGCAGGAACGTCCAGACGCCCAGGCCGCTGGCGCGCATGGCCGTAATTTCGCTGTCCGCGGCCAGACGGCTCAGCCCAATCAGGATTCCGACCAGCACCCCCATGGGAATGGTGTAGGTCAGGGCCACGGGAACACTGTAGAGGAAGACCTGGGCGACGCTGGGCAGCGGGGCACTGTTGCGAACGACTAACTCGAGGATGCGTCCGAGATCGCGGGTGAAAAGAACGAAAGTAAAGACCGCCGCGCCGATCAGAGCGTGCGAGATAACTTCGCCCAGTATGTATCGGGTAAGGATGCGCATCCGCGAGCTGCCAAGTCTCTGCGAGTCTAGCATGGGGAACCGTGGCGGGAGAGGATTGCATTTGCAGGGCAGGTTCATAGACAATGCCGGATTCGCTTCATGATTTGCTCTACGCCATGTTCCCCGGAGGAGAAATGACCGTGCGTCGCGCGTTGGTGCTGTTGTGGTGTTGTTCGATTCCCGCAATCGTCTGGGCACAACCGCCCGCGGATATGAAGCCGGTGACCGACCGGCTCGCCGCTTCCGTCTACACCGGGCCTTCGATGGCCACATTGCGCGAACTCTCCGACGGCTTCGGCGGACGGGTCACGGGCACGCCTGCCTACAACCATGCGGCCGAGTGGGCGGCTGCGAAGTTCCGCAGCTATGGAATTCAGAACGTGCGGCTGGAGCCATTCACCATCCCGGCGGGATGGCAGCGGGGAACTGCCAGCGGCGCGCTGCTCACTCCGCTTCCCCGGCCTTTGAGCGTCGGGTCGCTGGGCTGGTCACCTTCCACACCGGCTGGGGGAGTGCAGGGCGCGGTCGTCCTGATCTCGGACGTATCCGGTGACGCACTGAAGCAAACCGAGCAACTGCGCGGCAAGATTGTATTCCTCGACTCCACCAGGATTTTTGCGGAGGGATTCGCGAAGGCCCTGCCGAAACTTGATTTGGCGTGGGGAGTGTTTCAAAAGGCGGGCGTACTGGGGGTGATCATGTCCGACCGCGAGAAAAACAACGTTTTGAACGCGCACGATATGCTGTGGGGCGCCAGGATGCTTCCTCTGCCGGCGGCGGAAGTGGGCATGGAAGACGGCAAGCTGATTCAGAGACTGCTGGAGCAGGGGCCGGTCACCATCCAGTTCGCGATCGAGAACAGGACCTCCGGAGAGACGCAGGTCAACAACGTGCTCGCGGAAATGCGCGGCAGCGAGCGTCCGGAGGAATGGATTCTGATCGGCGCTCATCTCGATTCATGGGACTTCGGCACCGGCGCGCAGGATAACGGCACCGGCACGGTCAGCGTACTTGAGGTTGCGCGCGCGCTGTCGTCGTTGGGCAAAGCTCCGCGGCGGAGTGTGCGCTTTGCCCTCTGGGGCGGAGAAGAAGAGGGCCTGCTCGGCTCCTACGCCTACACGCTTGCACACAAAGATGAGTTGAAGAACTGCGTGGCCGTGCTGAACAGCGACAATGGCGCGGGACATCCCAAGGGCTGGAAAGTCGAAGGCCGTAAGGATCTGAAAGCAGCCATGCAGCCCTGGAGCGATGGCCTGCTGAAAGATATCGGCGGCGGAGATCTTTCGATGGAAACCACCTACGATACGGACCACGGCCCTTTCATGCTCGTTGGAGTTCCGGCGCTGGATCTGTATGTGGACTTTTCTAAGTATTTTGAAATTCACCACAAGGCGAGCGATACGTTCGACAAAGTGGATGTCGTCGACTTCAAAGCAGGGACGGTGATCGTAGCCGTGACGGCCTATGCTGTCGCGCAAAGCGACAAGCCCATTGCCCCGCACATCGACCACGCCGCGGTGGGCGAGATCCTCAAAGATGCGAAGCTTAACGAGCTACTGGAGCATGTGGGGGTGTGGAAACCCTGACCCGGGAGAACGATAGAACTGGTTTCCAGGCGCGGTTTGCCCGGGGCGGGCGAAGTGCCTGGACCAGCCCTTCGCCGCTTGGCCTGGAGCGTCCTACCATTCAATCGGAAGCCAGGAATGGGACTCCTTTGCTATGCTGTCTGGGCCCTCGCTACTCCCTGGCGGAAAACCGAGAGCCGCAGTTCCATCCCAAGCCTCAAGGAGAAAGACATGGCCGGAGTTGATCGCACCAAATACTTGCGCATCGCGTTGCTGCTGGTGGGACTGATCTTCACCGTGGGGATCTATCCGCTCACTGTTGTTTGGCCGTCCGGTTGGTCGTGGCACACGGGGCATTCGGATTATCTGCAGATGATTCTGGGCATCTACGCGACGCTGGGGGTATTTCTGTTGCTGGCGTCCCGCAACCCGCTCGCACACTTGAGCCTCATCTGGTTCACGGTGTGGTCCAGCGTTGTGCACGGCGGAATCATGGCCGTACAGTCTTTGGCGAACACCGAGCACATGGGACACCTTTGGGGCGACGTCCTCGCGCTATTTGTTGTAGCGGCCGTCCTGGCGCTTCTGACGCCGCGAGGCGCGGCAGCAAAGCCCGCCTGAGTGAGGGCCTGACAACCGAAGCCACGTGCCGGACAAGTGCAGGAATGGCCGCCTGCAGACACCAGAGTGGAGTCTACTTCTGGCCAGAGAGTCCGGCAGCTGCGCCGCGCCCTGCATTGCCCCGCGCCGCCCGGGGGCATTGGCAAGGGCTGTCTCAAATTCTTTCAGCGCTGGACCAGGGTGATTCTGCTCCAGGAGCAAAGAGCCGAGCTGTTCGCGGGCCGGAACCACCGGCCCCGGTGTCACCGGAAGCTTTTCGATTGCGTCCTCCTCATCGGCTGCCGCGCGCATCAAAGCCGCGGCTTCATCGGGTTTCTTGTCCGCCTGGGCAGACCACGCCATGACTTCACGGGTCAGAATCCCCACCTGGGTGGCCCAATAGTTGTTGCCTGACGTGCGAAGCTGCTCTTCGATCTGCCGCAATCCGGCAATTTCCGCGCGCGCCGCGGCGGCTCGCCCACTCCGAGCGAGTCCCAGGCCCCGAGCCCAGACCGCAATTGCGACAACATGAGGCGGGGCTCCTGTGGGAGGAACGATGCCCGCAGCGTCGGCCCATTGGCCCCGCTCCACCATGCAGCGAACCGGCATCACGGTGGAGGCGTACGCTATCTTGAAATCGACGGCGTTCAGGTTCGGCATGCTCTTAAGTTGCTGAATGACCTGAGTCGCGTCTTGGTCGCGTCCACTCTGCAGATAGGCATATACCAGGTAATCCATGGCGTGCAGCTCTTCACCCGTGTCGCCCTGCTGGTGTGCCGCTTCCCTTGCTGCGAGGTTGGAAGCGATGGAGTCCTCCCATAAGCCGAGTCGCGTGAATATGTGCGATGGCATGTGTAACGCGTGCGGCGCGGAGGGTGCAATCCGGGAGTACGCTCTTGCCGCAGCGAGGCCTCTTGGTGCGAGTTCCGCATTGTCGTAAGCATGGATGAGGTAGTGCGGGACTCCGGGGTGTTGCGGGTCGGTGCGATTAAGCGGCTCAAGCAGATCAGCCGCCTGTTTCTGCTTCGCATGCGTCTTGTCGGCGGGAGATGCGTTTGCCAGGAGTGCGAGCGCGTAAAACACCTGGGCTTCGACATCTTTCCTGTTTTCAGAAGCGAGATTGTTCATCGCGTGCTCGTAGTTTAATGCTCGCGCGCGGTACGGAATGGTGGCAGCGTCCTGATAGATGAAGCCCAGCGCTTGGATGAACTGGCGCTCGCGTGCGGAGCCCGTCCCGAGTTGCCGTGCCCGCTGGATTTCCTTTTGCGCTATCGACATTGTCGCGGGCACGATGGGCGGCTCCCAAAGCTGGTGAAAGTACGCCATGGCCATCCCCCAATGTGCCATCGCGCACGGCGGATCCAGTTCGGCCACGCCCTGAAATGCATTTTCGGCGGCGGTGTAAGCGAAGGAGTGAAGCAGAGCTACACCCCAGTTGAACTGGTCCTGAACGGCCGGTGTGCAAGAAATCGGAAATGATACTTTTCCCAGTTTCTCAGGCGCGCTGTGGCTGTGTGTTTCTTGTGCTGACGAGGAGGGAAAGATGAACAGCAGGGGGAGCAGTATTCGCCATAGATCGGGCATCCCTTATCTCCAGAGGCGCGGCGCTTTTGTGACGTCCAAATTCTAAATTGAAGCCGGCGNNAGCGCCCCCAGCGGCGGCAAGGTGAGCCGCAACGAGAAGGGCCGTCCGTGGGTGCCGTGTGGCATGGCTTCCGCGCCGCCCATATTCCCGCTGCCGCTGCCGCCGTACTCACGCGCGTCGCTATTGAGGATTTCTTTCCAATAACCACCAAACGGCACGCCGACCATGTAGCCGACCCGCGGCACGGGAGTGAAGTTGCACGCGATCAGGATGGTGTCTTCCTCCGAGTTCCCCTTGCGCAGGAGTGAAATCACACTCGCTGGGCCGTCGTTGCAGTCCACCCACTCGAAGCCTTTCGGATCGTTGTCGAACCAGTGTAATGCTCCCTCGTTGCGATAAGTGCGGTTCAGTTGCTCCATCCAGGTTTGCAGGCCCCGATGCCGGGGGCCTTCCAGCAAGTGCCAGTCAAGACTGCGATCGTGCGACCACTCGCGATACTGGCCGAACTCACAGCCCATGAAGAGCAACTTCTTACCTGGTTGCGCGTACATGTAGGCCAGGAGCAGGCGCAGGTTGGCGAACTTCTGCCAATCGTCGCCGGGCATTTTGTCGATCAGCGAGCCCTTGCCATGCACCACTTCGTCATGACTGATCGGCAGGACAAAGTTCTCATGAAACGAATACAGCATGCGGAAAGTTAGCTGGCTGTGGTGGTACTGGCGGAAAATCGGATCGTTGTGGAAGTAGTCGAGCGTGTCATGCATCCACCCCATGTCCCACTTCAGGCCGAAGCCCAGGCCGCCGAGATGGGTGGGCCGGGAGACCATGGGATAGGAAGTCGACTCTTCCGCGGCGGTCTGAATGTCCGGATGCTCTTTGTAGGCCTCTTCGTTGAACCGTCGCAGGAAGTCGATGGCTTCCAGGTTCTCGCGCCCGCCGTACTTGTTCGGAATCCACTCCCCGGGCTGGCGGGAATAATCCAGATAGAGCATGGAAGCGACCGCGTCCACGCGCAGGCCGTCGGCGTGGTATTTGTCCAGCCAGAACATCGCGCTCGACATCAGGAAGCTGCGTACCTCGCTCCGTCCGTAGTTGAAGATGTGCGTTTTCCAGTCGGGATGAAAGCCCTGCCGTGAATCGGAGTGCTCGAACAGATGAGTGCCGTCGAAATAGGCGAGGCCATGGGCGTCCGACGGAAAGTGCGACGGAACCCAATCCAGAATTACTCCGATATTGTGCTGGTGCAGGTAGTCCACCAGGTACATGAAGTCCTGCGGAGTGCCGTAACGCGCCGTGGGGGCGAAGTAGCCGGTGGTCTGATATCCCCAGGAGCCNNTCTTCCGGCACGCGCATCCAGGAGCCGAGGTGGACCTCGTACACCGCCATGGGAGCGTGGAGTGAGTTGCGGCCTCCCCGCTTCTGCAGCCACTCTGCGTCGCTCCAGGTGTACTCCAGATCCCACACGACGGAAGCGGTTCGCGGTGGCTTCTCCATCAAAATGCCGATGGGATCGCACTTGTCCACCCGGTGTCCGTGGTTGTTGGAGACGATGTGGAACTTGTACAGGCTTCCCTTGCCAACTCCGGGAATGAATCCTTCCCAGATTCCGGAACTGCCCTTCGGCTGCAGCGGGTGGGACTTGTGGTCCCAGGCGTTGAAGCTGCCGATTACAAAAACATTGCGCGCATTCGGAGCCCAAACGCTGAACACAGTACCCGGGGTGCCCTGCGACTCCACCAGGTGCGCTCCCATTTTTTCGTGAATGCGGTAATGGCTGCCCTCATTAAAGAGGTAGAGGTCCTCGGGGGTCAGCAGGGATACGTCCTTGCGGACGGCGGGGACGTTTGGCGCAGTGAGATTCCGGGTCATAGTCGTAGTCAGTGTTCTAGTGTATTCGAATCCGCAGGGAGATTACCTCCAGCGCCTATGCCATACTGGAAAACTGCCGATGGAGTAGGTAGAAGCGAAACTCATGGCCCAACTGCGTGTAGCCGTTCTCTGGCACCAGCACCAGCCGTTCTACAAGGACCTGGTTAGCGGCCAGTATCGTCTGCCCTGGACTCGACTGCACGCGCTTAAAGATTACTACGGAATGGTGAAATTGCTGGACGAGTTCCCGCTCGTTCACCAAACCTTCAACCTGGTCCCCTCCTTGATCACTCAAATCCAGGATTACGTTTCGGGCGCGGCCCAGGACCCATTCCTCCAGATAGCGGCCAAGCCTGCCCGGGACCTTACCCAGGACGAGCGGCGGTTCGCGCTGCAGTACCTGTTCCAGGCGAATCCGGTGAACCTGATCGGCCGCTATCCGCGCTATCGCGAGTTGTGGGAGAAGTTCCGCAGCGATGGAGACCTACCCGAGAAGGCCGAGAAGCATTTCCAGCCGCAGGACTTCACCGACCTCCAGGTCCTCTCGCAAATTGCCTGGTTCGACGAGTATTTTCTGGAGGAGAAGGATGTTGCGGAGGTGGTTCGCAAGGGACGGAACTACTCGCTCGATGACCAGCGCTTCGTGATCAGGACCCAGCGCGATTTGCTGGCCCGGGTCCTCCCCGCCCACGCCGATGCCGCGAAAAAAGGCCTGATCGAAATTTCCACTTCTCCCTTCTACCATCCCATTCTTCCCCTGGTGTGCGATACCAACAGCGGAGCGGTTTCATCGCCCGGCCTCCCGCTGCCGCAGAATCGCTACCGCCATCCAGAAGATGCGCGCGAACAATTGGTTCGCGGCATGGATCTCCACGAGCAAGTGTTTGGCGTGCGTCCGCGCGGGGTCTGGCCATCGGAGGGCAGTGTCTCCGACGAGGTGCTGGCGATCGGGCACGGCCTCGGAGTGCAGTGGATGGCGACCGATGAAGGTGTGCTCGGCCGCAGCCTGGGCGAGTTCTTTTCGCGTGACGGGTCGGGCCAGCTCGGTGTCGAACAGGCCCAGCGTCTGTATACGCCGTACCAGTATGAGAAGGGCGAGACGCGGATGAATCTCATCTTCCGCGATCACACGCTCTCCGACCTGATCGGCTTTGTGTACTCCGGGATGCCGCCGAGGGAGGCTGCCGGCAACCTCATGCATAAACTTAAGGAATCGGCACAACCTATACTTTCCAAAGGGAAAGATGCGCTGGTGTCCATTATTCTGGATGGCGAGAATGCCTGGGAGTATTACCAGCACTCCGGACGCGAGTTCCTGCGCTGTTTCTACCAGGCCCTGCAGGATAACCCTGGAATTGAAGCGGTAACCGTCAGCGAGGGGATTAAACGGCACCACGACCCGGCTCCCCTAAACTCGCTCGTGCCCGGATCGTGGATCAGTGCCAACTTCAACGTCTGGATCGGCGCTCCGGAAGATAACCGGGCATGGGACTATCTTTACCAGGCGCGCAATTTCTACAGCCAGTCTGCGGCCGGCGCCAAGGAAGAGCAGCGCAAGCTTGCCTTCGAAGAGCTTCTGATCGCCGAGGGCAGTGACTGGAACTGGTGGTACGGACCGGAGCATCACTCGGCCAACGATCGCGACTTCGACGAACTCTACCGCAAGCACCTATCCAACGTTTACCAGGCTTTGGGAGGCACGCCTCCGGACTATCTGGCGCAGCCCATCGCGGGAGGGCTTGTCCGGCCTTCTTTTACGCCGCAGAGCGCCTATATTCATCCCCGGATCGCGGGCGACATGGTGCGTTATTTCGAGTGGATGGGCGCCGCGCGCTACACTGCCGACCGGCGCTCCGGAGCCATGCACGGCAAGCAGTTTCTGCTGGATGCCGTCTATGCCGGAATCGACGAACAATACGTGTACGGCCGATTGGACTTCGCGGGTAAGGTTCCGGAGGACGATTGCGAAGTGGTGGTGAATGTGGAGTCGTGGGCAACCGACGCGGAATGGCCCCGGCGCGAGTTGCGGCTGGACGCAGTCGTGGAGAGCGGGCGGATGCAGTCCTGGAAAGTGACCGCCGAAGAGGGGAAACTCCTCTCATCCTCCAGCGAACCGGGAGAGGGAGCCCGGGTCGCGCTGGGACGCAACTTCGAGTTTCGCGCCCCACTCGACTGGCTCATGGCCGCTCCGGTCGAGTTGAGCAAACTACAGGTACCCTACAATTCCGAAGGCCTCACCACCCGCCTGCGCCTGCGCTTCAGCCTCTGGCGCAACCATCTCCCAGTCGACGCTNNCTGGTTTCTAGTGGAATCGGGGTGTTCGAGGGACCACCTTTTGGACTCTTTGAGAAATGGCCGGAGGCAACGCCCCCGGCCACTTTCGTCTGACAATCCGCCGTCGAAGCTGTGAACAAGAAACTAG
>PMCH01000363.1 GCA_003154055.1 Acidobacteriaceae bacterium | reverse complement strand
TGGTAGCGCTACCGGGAATCGAACCCGGGTTTGAAGATTGAGAATCTTCCGACCTACATAGACAGAAAAGAACGGACAGACCATATAGACTCTCGCGTCTCAGGAATACGAGGCGATTCTTTTAGCGGCCGCTCGAGGCAATGACCGAAAGTCAGCGAGGCTTGCGCCATGCTTCAGGATCAGGTTGCAACGGGTGTGCGGCCTTATCGTTTGTAGCCGATCTTGCGCAGTAGGTCGTGACGCCAAGCAACGTCGGTGGGCCCCTCCACGCCCTTCGGAGAACTGCCGTCGATCACCCCTAGCACCCCCTGACCTTGCTCACTCCGGGCCACGACGATCTCGACCGGGTTGGCGGTCGCACAAAAAATCGTGCAAACCTCGGGAACATTTCGGATTGCGTTCAGTACATTGATGGGGTAGGCGTCCTGGATCACGACCACAAACGTGTGACCCGAACCGATTGCCTGGGCATTGCGTACGGCAGTCTCCCGCAGCGCCTGGTCATTTCCTTCCGACCGCGTCAGGCATGCCCCGGAGCTTTCATTGAACGCCAGACCGAACTTGGCCTGCGGCACCGTGGTCGCGACCGCTTCATAGAGGTCTTCCACCGTTTTGATAAAGTGCGACTGGCCGACGATGATGTTGGCATCGGCCGGAAACTCCATGCGAATAGCCGTCATTTCGAGCATAGCTCTCCTCCGCCCCGCGCTCGACGGAGCAAGGTGTTATGCGATCCGTTTTCGATCCGGGTGCGCCCGTTCCACGTACTGGCCAGTGCGCAGATCAACCCGGACACTTTCCCCGGGAGCAATGAAGAGCGGAACGCGGATCACGAGACCATTGTCGAGTCTGGCTTCTTTCCAGGCGCTGTCTTGTTGCGAACGCGCGGCCGGCGCCGTGTCCGCAACCCGAGCCTCCATGATGTCCGGCAGAACGGCGCTGATGGGGACGCCTTCGAAGAACTCCACCGGCATTTGCATCCCGGCCTGAAGAAATTGCTCGGCCGGCCCCAGAATCTCGCTTGATACCTCAATCTGTTCGCAGGTGTTGGGGTTCATAAATGTACAGGTGCTCCCCTGACGAAACAGGAATTCCATCAGTTGCCGCTCCACCTGCAGCTCTTCCACTCGTTCCTGCGGGCGGAGGTGCGGCTCCCATATCCGGCCGCTCCGCACGTTACTCAGCTTGGCCTTGACAACACCGCCCAGTTTCGCCGCTCCCGCCCGGCTCTCCACTTCGAGAACTCTGTAAATCTGGCCCTCCATTCGGATGACCATCCCTGCTTTTAATTCAGACGCGACCAGCATAGGAATCCTCTCCCTAAGCAACAGACCCCACTCTGCCTTTCTTCCCTCACCATCGCACGACACCCGACTACCCGCGCTGGGCCGCCTTACGGCGCTGCCGGGCGCTGGTTGTCTTCCGGTGGTGTCTCGATGTCCTCCAGTTTCTGCTTGCGATGCAGGAACACGTACGCACCGAGCAGCGTCATCATCAACAGCGCCAGGATCAACATCAACAACGCGAAACCAGCCATTCCTCGAACGGGGCCAACCACCTCCCGATCCTCCTGGCTTGCCAGCACAATCCAGGGCAGATTGGGATAGGCCTCTCGCAGCCCGGTATCGGCGAAACCGATCAAGTACAATTCGCCCTTGGGTAGGGTAGCGTAGATATATCCCACTTCCCGACCTCGTAGCGTTCCCAGCGCGTCCCGGATCGCGGCAAATTCCTCGGATTTGATTTTCATGCCGGGAGTCACGCTCGGAGCCTGGATCACCACCCCGTCGTCGCGCACTAGGAACAGACGTCCCGTGCGCCCGATCTGATGCCCATTCAATTGTGCGAACAGTGGCGACAGGTCTACCAGCGCCGTGACCGCACCAATGAACCGCCCCGTGCCTTCCTGCAGAATCGGATAGGCGACGCTGACATAGTACAGGCGGTTCTGCTCGTCGTAGCGCACGTCCGATACGTGGATGGCGCCCTGTTCCTGTGAGTAGAGCAAACGCCAGTACTCGCGGTCGGTCTGGAAGTAATGCAACGGTTTGTCGGTTGCGGCGACGGTTGCCCCGCTGATGTCAACCACGGTGATCTTCAGCAGTTTTGCATTCAACTCGCGCGCCCGGCGCAATTCGCGCGTCAGATCGGAGGTCAGAATACCCCGAGACAGGGCATCGGCCTCCGACGTATTCCATTTATTTTCGATCGCGTCCACTTTGCTGCGAACCGCTTCTTCGCTGAGGTGTTCGTAAGGCCGATTCGCGGAAGTGACGGCCTGCACAACGCTGGGGCTGTTTGCGATCGCGCCCACATCTTTCACGAACTCTCCCACGAAGCGGGAGGTGGTCTCTGCTGATATTCGAGTGAGGGTACGGAAATGGTCTCCACTCACGTGGCGAACATAGCTATCCCCCTGCAACGCAACATAGAAGCCAAAAACCGTCACGGGAACGAGAATCAGCATGAGTCCTGCAAGGAGTTTTTGGAGGGAAGGACGGGATTCCAGAGGATCGAGAGGCATGAGACACCTCCTCTTGTGTGGCCCGGCGGTCGCCACAACACCGATCAGGCCTGCGGTCGGCCCGAGCTCGGGCACGGTGTTTACAGTCCTAGGCTAGCGATCACACGTCCTCCTTGTCTGTGATTCACCGCACAGTGGCAGAGACGTCATGCGGAGGTTGCGCCTGTCAGCCATCGGCAAGCTCCGCGCACCAGCATCCACATCATGTAATAGAACAACGTCATGACCAGAACCGCCACCACGCGCACCAGGATCGGCGTTGGTCCTCCTAGAAACCGAGAAGGCAGGTTCAGCACGAAAGCCGCCATCGATCCCGCGAAGAGTCCTAGAAGTGCTCCCCAAAGCGGCAGTCGTTTCGGCATCCATGCCGAGGGTGTCAGCAGCGCCCAGACTCCCCACGCCAGCGGTGCGCAACACCAGAAAATGGTGAGGGGATAGATCTTCTCGAACGTCAGACTCGGTGTGAAGCCCAAGATGAGGGCAGCGATAGCAATGGGAATCGAAGCGATGGCAGTACCAGCGGCAAATCGTTGAAACATAGTAACCTCCCGCCGACCATGTTCCTCCGCCCACAACCGAAAAGTCAGTGACACTGGGTTCCATTTCGGGACTGCGGGAGATCGCAGCCAGTACGGGCAAATTTCGCAACTCTTTCACAGTTTGCGGCTGCCATTACTGATTTTGTCTTCCTGAAAGAATATAAGACCCAATCCGGGTGCACGGGTCTTGTTGACCGAAATGCCAAAAGGAGGCGGGCCATGAAGGGCAACAATGATAAAGTCCTCAGCCAAATCGTCGGGCACGCTTTATCAGGACAGGGTGCGCATGCAGGGACGCAATGTGTTTTCGACGGGCTGGACTGGAAAACCGCTGCTATGCGACCGCCCGGAGCTCTGCATTCCATTTTCCAGCTGCTGGCGCACACCAGCTACTGGCAGAACTGGGTGTTGCGGTGGCTCAACGGCCAAGACCCTGCTGTTCCCAAACATGCGGCGGGCAGTTGGCCAAGCGATCTAGGCCCGGCAAGCCCCCAAGAATGGAAACGTGCGGTTCGGGATTTTCGCGTGGGCCTCGACCAGCTGAAGAGTAGATCTCGTGAGGGAGATCTCCTCGGAAAGATTGGCAAAACGAGCCGTTTGCGAGTGTTTCATAGCATCGCCTCCCACACCAGCTACCACAGCGGACAGGTCGTCATATTGAGACAACTGCTCGGGAAATGGCCGCCTCCCTCGGGCGGGCTCACTTGGTAGGCCGGAGAACTCTGGGAAAGGCGTTAGGCGGGTGAGCCGTACCATCAAGGATCAGATGTGACACTACAAACACCTGACGCGGGTGCGAGGAACAAAATCGCCGAGATCACTGCAACATCGGATCGAAAAGTGTTTAATAAAAGGTAGGGAACTGCAGGCCAGAGATTGAAAACGAGTCTGCTGCCTGATCGTCGCAGGAGGTTGATCATGAACCTCCTAATGCATTTTAGGAGGTCCGGCGATAGCTTCTTCCACGCACATCCGTTCCACAACCTACTTTCTCTTGTCGTAAGTTTCGTCTTGGTAGTCTTCGCTGTGTTGATTCTTACAGTCTCGGCGAAGTAGGAACGGTGAGAAAAGTTTGTTTGGGGCCGGTTTGAGCGCGCCCCGTCTCTCATAGGGTGCCCTGGCCTGTGCCAGCGACTAAAGGCCGAGCGTTGCTCCTTCTGCGACATCCGAAGGAGGATGTTATGAAGTCCACAAGGGCGTTCCAACCACAGCAATCTGGCCCAGCCAGCACATCGTTAAATTTGCGCAACATCGAGGATCTCCACTGGGAGATGCAAGAGGTACAGCTTGCGATCGTGCGCCGCGCCTACGAGCTGTTTGAGGCGCGTGGCAGTGAACACGGTCACGACTGGGAAGACTGGTTCCGGGCAGAATCAGAGCTGCTGCGCCCAGTCCCCGTTTCCATGCTGGAATCAGACGATCGGATCAGTGTTCGAGCTAACGTCTTCGGCTTTGAAGAGAATGAGCTTAGAGTCGGCCTTGAGCCGCGACGCATCACGATTCTAGGTAGGAAGCAGGTGAATACAACCGAAACTGAGGGAGGCAAACTCGAGCACATCGATTGGTATCCCGATCAGATCCTGCAGCTGATCGACCTCGCAACGGACGTGACGCCGGATCTCGCAGTCGTCTAATTGCAGGCAGGAGTATTGAAATTTGAGCTTCCCAAAGCTGCCAAGAAGATCGGAACCGCGGCTTGAGTGAGAGGTTCAAAGTACCTCGATGAGTGGAGGTCATCCTAAATGCTTTCGCGCGGTGGGTCCTTTTCGAACGCTCTTCTCGACAGTTGATCTGCAACTCTGCGGAAGAGCGTGGACCAATACGAAACGAGTCCTCAGTGCCGGAGTACTTCAGTGGCGACGGACTCTACGACAGTAACTTAGGGGCGCAACCAACTTGTCGCTGGGAGAACGTATGACTAATTCTGAACGCTGGTTCTGGACCGCGGAAGAAGGGCAAGACATCGCTGAATACGCAGTAATGCTGGCAGTGATCCTGGTGCTCGTGGTTGGCACCGTAAGGCTGATCGGCGGAAACGCCAACAATGCATTCTCGAGCGTGGCCAGCACGCTGCAATAGATTGGAAAATGGACGTGCCCGAACGGTCCGCGTACGTTTTGGATTGCTGGAAGCAAGGTACGCTGGATTGTCGGCGAAGGCGCGAACCGCATAAGTGCCTGGAGGTGCGCATGGCAGCATTGGCGAAGTCTCTGTTCGGAAAGACATCTTCCCTGGCCGACGCCGAGTTCCTGGACGCTCTACTGGCAGACTATCCCAAGCGAGATTTTCAGGTTCGGTTGTGTGATGGCACAACTTGGGGAGCGGTACAGCGACCGCATTTCACGTTGGTCCTCAAGCATCCGGGAGCTCTGCGTACGATGTGTTCTCGGCCCAGTGAACTCACACTGGGAGAAGCTTACATCTACAACGACTTCGACATCGAGGGTGACATTGAAGCAGCCTTCGAGTTCGCAGATTATCTGCTTGAGCAGGAAGGCAGCCTGGGGAAGAGTCTTGATCTTGCTGAACGATTGCAGAAGTTGCCGGAGAACAGCGGTGCTCATAAGAACCGGCGACCAGCTAATTTCAGCGGCTCCGTTCATTCTCGAGATCGTGATCGGCAAGCCGTCACTTATCACTACGACCTTCCGGCCGAGTTCTACGCGCTCTGGCTAGATCGGCGGATGGTGTACTCCTGCGCGTACTTTTCCACGCCGGAAGAAGATCTGGATTCGGCCCAGGAGCGCAAGCTGGATTACATCTGCAGAAAACTGCGGCTCCGCCGTGGCGAACGTCTCTTGGACATTGGTTGCGGCTGGGGCGGATTAATCATGCACGCCGCCGCTCACTATGGCGTGGAAGCGGTAGGAATCACTCTGAGTGTGCCGCAGGCGGAATTAGCCCGGCAACGCCTGCACGAAGCAGGCCTGACTGACCGCTGCCGCGTGGAGGTTTCAGATTACCGTGACATTGAGCATGGTCAGTTGTATGACAAGATTGTCAGCGTGGGGATGTTTGAACACGTGGGCGAAGCATCCCTGCCGGAATACTTCAATCGAGCGTACGAACTATTGCGGTCGGGCGGGGTATTCCTGAATCACGGCATTTCCTATTCCGCCACTTACCACCGTCGGGACCAGTCCTTTAGCGACCGCTACGTCTTTCCCGATAGCGAGTTGGTGCCGATCAACGCTACCATTCGGGCCGCGGAACTGAGTGGCTTTGAGGTCAGAGATGTGGAAAGCCTACGCGAGCACTATGCCTTGACACTTCACCAGTGGGTGCAGCGACTGGAGGCACATTCAGAAGAGGCGCGAAGGATCACGGATGATACAACCTACCGGATATGGCGTCTCTACATGGCTGGCGCCGTGCACCGATTGCGGAGTGGTCGTCTGAATGTGTACCAGACGCTGCTCGCCAAGCTATCGAACGGGAGGAGCGGTTTGCCGCTGACGCGGGAAGACTGGTATTGCGTCTAAAAGTCAATCGATTCGTGACATCGTGCCAACGACTAGTGCAGAAGCTGCTGAGCCGAACCCGAGAATTTTGCCGCCTCCGCCAGTTGCCGGAATCGTGGATCGGAATGCAGAACGGCGAATTTGGGGTCTTCGCGTGCAAACACAAACCAGCTGCAGCGTTCCTCGCGAGCGATCTCCAGCCACTTCAGGGCCTCCGAATCTAGAGCCGCGTGAATCACTGCTACCCAATATGGGCTGAAGTAACGCTTCTGTCGGAGCTTCAACAGCGAATTCAGGATTTCAGTTGCGCCTGCCCTGTCGCCGTGCCGTGCCAGGCCGTACGCCAAATGTGCCTTGGCTAGAGAACTGTTATCCGAATGTTCCGCCGCCAGCCGAAATTCAGCTACCGCCTTATCCAACTCCCCTATGCGCTCAAGGACCATGCCTGTGATGGTGTGACCAACCCATAACGATGCATCAAGCTCCATAGCATGCCTGAGTTGGGAGCGCGCGCCTGCATAATCTTGAGCGTAATACAAGGCCCACCCCAGCATGATCCCTGCATAGCCCGAAAAAGGATCCAGATCACAGGCCCGATGCGTCATTGCGACCGCGTCCTGATGCCTGCCGATTGCTGCCAGCAGCTGAGCATATCCGCCGAGCGCCAGCGGACAACCAGAATCGATCGCCAATGCGCGCACGAACCCGGCCTCGGCCGCATTCCAATCGTGCTCATAGAGAAAGTGATAGTAAGCGAGGGCAGTCCTGGTCTCCGCCAGATCTTCGATTGCCAGCGCCCTTTCGGCACAGCGTTTTACCTCAGGGAATGCTTTGCGGGAAGGAACAATTCCCAGCCTCGCCCGCGCACAATGAGAATTAGCAAGCGCAGCCCACGCCATCGCAAACTGCGGGCATTCGCGTACCGCATCTTCGAACAGGAGGATACTCCGATCGACCGCCGCCTCGGTAAGCTTGGATAGGTAATAGAAACCGTGCAGGTAGTTGTCGTGCGCATTCGGAGGCACAGACTCGAAGTGCGACGGACGCAACGCAATGGGGATCGATTGAATGACCGAACCGGCGATCTTGTGGCCGATTTCCTCCTGTTTCGCAAAGAGATGGTTGCCTTGCTCGACATAGCTTTCCGCCCAGACGCATGCTTGCGCGTGGCAATCCAAGAGCCTGACCGTAACGCGTACCTCTCCGGCAGCTTCAGATACCGCGCCTACCAGCACGTAGTCAGCTGAGACATCACGGCACAGTGACAGCGTGCTCCTTCCTTTGTGAGCGCGTTCGGTGGTGAACTCAGGCGTGATGACGACGAACGCCGGATTCATTCGTCGGAGTTGAATGATCAACTGCTCCGTCATGCAAGGACCGAAGGAACCAGATTCCGATCCGGAAAAGGTCTTCAAGGGAAATACCGCAAGGCGCGGACGATCCCGGTCGTAGGGCAGGGTCGCTAGGGCGGGCATGCCGTGCACAGTTCCGACAAAGCGATATCCGTGGCTTCCCACAGTTTCGATGAAGCGGGAGTTGGCTGCGTCGTCGTGCAAGGCGGCGCGCAGCCTCCGAATCGCCACATTCAGACACAAGTCTCCTTCGACAAAAGTGTCTGGCCAGATTGTCCGGATGATCTCTTGCCGCGAGACCAGCTGCTTCGGTCGCGATAGTAGGAGAGCGAGTATCTGGAATGGCTTGTCTTGCAGCGGTGCCTTCACACCATGTTTGAAGAGTTCGCCGCTAGCCAGGTTCGCTACAAACTCCCCGAAACGAAGACGGTTCGACTTTGGCGTCTCTGCCATGGACGCCCCCGCACAGCCGAACTCTACCACCGTTGGAGAATCGAAGTGACGAAATTCGTGGTACCGCCAAGTATCACATTTTACGGGCGGTTCAGCCCGAGCCACGGAATCCTTTGGTAATCCAGAGGTAACCCATAGATAAGCGACAGGTTCCGGGGCAAACGGGATACTTGCAGCGGTTGTGCACAGCCTGTGAGTGGGTGCTGTTTCGGGTGCCAAAGCCGACCAGAGCTGAATGTGCCCGACTCGCAACACGGGGCTTAAGTGAGACAACGGCACGACTTCACCTGCAGGTCTGGGAGGTCCGCAATGTTTCGTGAAGCACATGCAATCTGGAGGGGTGGACCTTATGCCGGAGAGGGGGCGGTTTCTACGCCCAGTGGCGTTCTAAACAATGCGACTTATGCCTTTGGATCACTGGCCGGATTTGAGCGGCTCACTTCTCCTTGTGAAATGCTTGCCGCCGCAATTGCTTCCTGTATGGCGACAACCGTAGCCATCGAAATGGCCAAGGTCGGCATAAAACCGGCGGTTGTGGATACCTATGCCGTCCTGACGTTGGACAACGCCAACGAGAAGTGGCGGATCACGAACTCTCACTTGGAAATCACCGTCCGCACGACGGAATCTCAGTCCAGTCGATTTCAGGAGGCCGTGGAATCTGCGCGCCGTGAGTGCCCAATTGCAGCCGCCTTGAAACTAGATCTCGTTTGCAGGGCCAAGATGGTTTCGTTGACCACTCCCGCGGTCGCCTGAAAGGAACACAGCAGGACGCGGCCGGGCAGCAGAGAGCTGAGTGCGGTGGCGCCCCGAAAACAGTCCGCCTCCGCACCGAGGTGCGCAATGGAACTGAAACGCACTGTGAAGTTCGAGGCTGACCGTGACCCTGAATTCGCCCGTTGGATCAGCCATACGGTCGGCGGCGAGAGGATCCGTCATTGCCTGCAATGCGGGTTGTGCAGCGCCAGTTGCCCACTCTCTTTGTACATGGACTACACTCCCCGCCGATTGATGCATCTTTCGCGCGAGGGCTTCAAAGAGGAAGTCCTCAGTAGCTCTTCGATCTGGCTGTGCACCGCCTGCTACGCGTGCATGGTCGAGTGCCCGAAAAAGATCAATATCACCCACCTGATGTATGCGTTGAAAGAGCGAGCGATCGAGGAGCGCTTCTATCCCAAACGTTTTCCCATCCCAGTCATGGCGCAGCAGTTTTGTCGCATGGTCCGGGGCTCGGGACGAATTACGGAAAGCTGGCTGATCGTACGGGTGTTCCTGCGTACCGCCATCTGGCGACTACTCAGCATGAGCGGTTTGGGCTGGAAGCTGTTCCTAGCCGGAAGGATGCCCGCGAAGAAAGAGAAGATTCAGCGCCAGGACGAGATCGTAGCGTTGCTGGATTCGGTTGCGGAGACCAGGAAGGAGTTGGCGTTATGAAATACGCCTACTATCCCGGTTGCTCGCTTCGGGGAACGGGACGGGCCTACGAAGAGTCATTGCTCGCGGTGTTCCGGTCCTTGGCGATCGAGGTTCAGGAACTAGACGACTGGAACTGCTGTGGCGCCACTACCTATCTGTCTGTCGATGAGCTGACGTCCTATGCACTGGCAGCGCGGAACCTGGCTCTGGCGGAACGCGAGCGCATGGATATCATCGCTCCCTGTGCTGCCTGTTACCTGGTTCTCAACAAGACCCAGCGCTACATCCGAGACTATCCCGATATCAAAACCGTGGTCAGTCGAGCGCTGGGCGCGATCGGCCTTGAGTACCACGATCGCGTCCGGGTGCGCCACCCGCTGGATGTCTTCCTGAACGACATCGGGCTAGAAGCCATTGCTGCCAAGGTAGTGAGACCTCTCAAGGGGTTGAAGGTCGCACCCTACTATGGTTGTCAGATTGTCAGGCCCTACGCCACGTTCGACGACCAGCGTAACCCAACCTCCATGGACCAGCTCCTGGCGGCCTGCGGAGCGACCGTTGCCCCCTACCCTCTTAAGACCCGCTGTTGTGGGGGAAGCCAGAAGGGCACGCTGCCCGAGATCGGGCTGCATCTCATCCGCTACTTGATCGCGGAGGCGCAAATGAACGGCGCGGATGTCATCGCGACCGTTTGTCCACTTTGCCAGTTCAACCTGGAGTGCTTTCAGAAGGAGGCTGGGAGCATTCGCCATCCCTTGTCGATTCCGGTCCTCTACTTCACGCAACTGATGGCGCTAGCGCTGGGCGCATCCGCGGCGACGATCGGGCTACAGCGGAGTCTGGTCCCAGTCGAACCGGTGCTTGAAGCGAAGGAGATCGCGTATGCCTGAGACCCGCACTCCGACAAACGGATCGAACGCCGGCGGCGCGCGCGTTGGAGTATACGTCTGTCATTGCGGAACGAACATCGCCGGGACGGTGGATGTTAGAGCGGTCTCGGAATATGCGGCCGAGTTGCCGGGCGTAGTTGTCTCGCGGGATTACAAGTACATGTGCTCCGACCCGGGGCAGGCACTCATCCAGCAAGATGTGCGGGAGCACAGTCTGAATCGCATCGTCGTTGCTTCCTGCTCACCCCT
Organism: Acidobacteriaceae bacterium; assembly: GCA_003154055.1. GTDB lineage: Bacteria > Acidobacteriota > Terriglobia > Terriglobales > Acidobacteriaceae > Acidiflorens. The sequence goes on along the minus strand of PMCH01000363.1, from coordinate 35,759 downwards.
ACTGCACGAACCCACGTTTCGCCGGACCATAGACCGCGCCGGTTTGAATCCGTTTTTGCTCCAGATGGTGAACATTCGCGAACATGTTTCGTGGGTTCATCTGGACAAGCAAGCAGCAACGGCTAAGGCGAATGACCTGGTTCGGGCGGCAGTGCGGCGTGTTTCCCTGCACAAACCATTGCAGAAGAGGCGTGTTCCTATCAATACCAACGTGTTAGTCGTGGGTGGTGGAATCGCCGGAATTCACGCTGCACTGACGCTCGCAGAGGCCGGCAAGCGCGTCTACCTTGTCGAACGCGAACCCACCATCGGCGGACACATGGCCATGTTCGACAAGACCTTTCCCACGCTAGATTGCGCGGCCTGCATTCTTACACCGAAGATGACCGCCGTGGGATCACATCCCGGCATCACTCTTTGGACCTACTCCGAAGTGGTCAAAGTCGCTGGCTATGTGGGCAACTACCGGGTCAAAGTGAAGCGCAAACCGCGCTACATACATGAAGACCTCTGCCTCGGATGCCAGGAGTGCGTCACCGCTTGCGTCTACAAGGAAGGCAAGACTCCCGACGAATTCAACCTGGGCTTGAGCAAGAGGAAGCCGGTTTACTTGCCGTTCCCTCAGGCCGTGCCGCAGAAAGTCGTGATTGATCCCGAAACCTGCATCGAATTCAAGTCAAAGAAGTGTAAGAAAACTTGCGTGGAAGCATGTGGGGACCGCCAGGCCATTGACTTCACCCAAAAGGAGACGCTGGAGGACATCGAGGTTGGAACCATCATCCTGGCTACCGGGTTCAAGACTTTCGATCCCGTCCGCAATCCTTATTACGGTTACGGGCGCTATCCGAACGTGTACACATCGCTGGAAGTGGAGCGCCTGATCAATGCCGCTGGGCCGACCGCCGGAGAGCTAGTCCTGCGCGACGGCAAGCGGCCCAAAGCGGTCGGAATTATCCACTGCGTCGGGTCCCGCGACGCTAACACGAACCGCTGGTGCTCGAAGGTGTGCTGTATGTACTCGCTCAAACTGGCGCACCTTGTTAAGGAGCGGACCGGCGCCGAAGTCTACAACTTCTACATTGATATGCGGACGCCGGGGAAAGGGTACGAAGAGTTCTACGACCGGCTGCTCGATGAAGGCGTGCATTTCGTGCGCGGGCGCGTGGCGGAAGTCACGGACTGGGCGGCCCATCCCTCTGAGAAAGGCAGGCTGGTGATCCGCGCGGAAGACACCTTGGCGGCGTTCGTACGCCGTATTCCGGTGGACATGGTCGTGCTTTCGGTTGGAATGGAGCCGCAGCCCGATGCGCAGGCAGTTCGCCGGATGTTCAACATCAGTTGCTCGAGTGAGGGGTGGTTCCTGGAGCGGCATCCGAAACTCGCGCCGGTCAGTACGTTTACCGAGGGGGTGTTCATCTCCGGAGCGTGTCAGGGCCCCAAGGACATTCCCGACACAGTGGCTCAGGCGGGGGCGGCGGCAGCGGAGGCGATGGCGCTGATCGATGCGCAGTTCGTGGAACTGGAACCCTACACGGCGTTCATCTCCGAAGATGCGTGCTCCGGTTGCAGGAGCTGCATTCCGCTCTGTCCCTACCAGGCGATCTCGTTTGCGGAGGAGAAGAAGAAAGCCACGATCAACGAGGTGCTGTGCAAGGGCTGCGGAACCTGCGTGGCCGGGTGCCCGTCGGGCTCAATCCAGCAGAATTTCTTTGAGGATGAGGAGATTTTCGAGGAGATCGAAGGAGTCCTGGCCTATGCGTAATCGCCAACTCAGTCGCGCCCCGTTGTTGCAAGCAGCATTTGAGCCTCGAATCGTGGCGTTCTTCTGCAACTGGTGTACGTATCTTGCCGCGGACCTGGCCGGTACTTCGCGCATGAAGTACGCCCCCAATGTGCGTGTGATCCGCCTGATGTGCTCCGGTCGGGTGGATCCGCAGTTTGTGCTGGATGCCTTTGCGCAAGGAGCAGATGGCGTGCTGATTGGCGGCTGCCATCCCGGCGACTGCCACTACCAGGAAGGCAATTACAAGACTCTTCGGCGCTATCACCTGCTCAAGTGCGTACTGCGGCAGATGGGAATCGAGGAAGAGCGTTTCCGCCTGGAATGGATTTCCGCGGCCGAGGGTGACCGGGTGCGGAGCGTCATCAACGACATGGTCGAGAAAGTCCGCGCGCTTGGTCCCCTTCAGCTGGACGCGGAGACGGAGGACATCCGCGAGGAGGTGGCTGTGTGCTAGCGACGAAGCCAAGAATCGCCTTCTACTGGTGCTCGTCTTGCGGCGGCTGCGACGAGACCGTCGTCGATCTAGCCGAAGGCCTTCTGGACGTCATTGCTGCCGTGGAGATTGTCTTCTGGCCCGTAGCTCTCGACTTCAAACGAAAGGATGTCGAGGCGATGCCGGATGGCTCGATCACGGCAACCTTCTTGAACGGCGCCGTTCGGACGACAGAACAAGAGGAGATGGCACGGCTGTTGAGAAGCAAGTCCGAATTGCTGGTGGCGTTCGGATCGTGTTCGCACTTGGGCGGAATTCCCGGTCTGGCCAATCTGTTCGACCGGGAAAGCATCTTGCGGACGGTTTATCTCGAATCACCCAGCACGGTGAATCCCGAGAGTGTTCTTCCGGTGACGTCTCACCACGATGACGGGCACACCGTGGTGCTGCCTGGATTTCATAACACTGTGAGGACGCTCGACCAGATCGTGGACGTTGATTACTACGTCCCCGGCTGTCCGCCGCCGCCACGGATACTCCGCACCGCACTGCAGACTCTACTGGGCGGCGATCTCCCAGCCAAGGGCACGGTGTTTGCTCCCGATTGTGCGTTGTGTGACGAATGCCCACGCAAGGACACGAAGCCAGAAACGTTATCCATCGCAGAATTTAAACGGACCCAGGATCTGATCATCGATGAGCAGACTTGCCTGCTGGCCCAAGGGTTGGTTTGCATGGGTCCAGCGACGCGCTCTGGCTGCGAGGCCGCGTGCATCCGGGGCAATATGCCGTGTACGGGTTGCTGCGGTCCCACCAGCCGCGTCCGCGACCAGGGTGCAAAAATCCTTTCCTGCCTCGCGTCCCTGGTGGAGAGCAAGGAAGATGCTGAAATTGATCGGGTCCTGAATACGATTCCGGATCCGGTGGGAACCTTCTATCGCTACGGCTTGCCAGGATCGTTCTTACGGCGAAAAAGATCGAACGAGGTGCAAGCTTCCATGTGAGGTGGCTATGCCCGAAGAGAAGGAACAAATCCTGCACCATACGTGGCAAGAAGGTGCTGCAAAAGCCAACGCCGGCTATACGCGCCGGCGCATCACGATTGATCCGATCACTCGTCTGGAGGGACACGGCAAGATTGACATTTTCCTGGACGAAGCCGGACAGGTCGAACGAGCCTATTTCCAGGTGCCCGAGCTGCGCGGTTTCGAAAAGTTCGTGCAAGGCCGTCCCGCTGAGGAGATGCCGCAGATCACTTCGCGTATTTGCGGCGTCTGTCCCACCGCGCACCACATGGCGGCGACCAAGGCTCTCGACAGCCTGTATCGCGTGGATCCGCCGCCGGCTGCAAAGAAAATCCGGGAACTCGTCTACAACACCTTCATGGCCGAGGATCATGCTCTTCACTTTTACTTTCTGGGTGGGCCGGACTTCGTCGTGGGCCCGGACGCGCCTCCTACCGAACGAAACGTGCTCGGCGTGATCGGAAAAGTTGGAGTCGAAACCGGCAAAAAAGTGATCGCGATGCGTCGGCGCTGGCGCGAACTGATCGCACTCGTTGCCGGGAAAGCTGTACATCCGGTCTTCGGCTTGCCCGGTGGCGTGGCGAAGCGCGTGACTCCCGACATGCAGAGACAATTTCAGGAGGTAGCCGCGGAGGGCGTCGAATTTGCGAAGTTCACGCTCCAGCTGTTCGAAGATGTAGTTCTCAAGAACACGGATTATGTGAGCCTGATCCTCGCCGATGTTTATACGCACCGTACCTACTACATGGGCATGGTGGACGACTGTAATCGGGTCAATTTCTACGACGGTCCGATCCGCGTCGTCACGCCCGACGGAAAGGAATGGAAGAGGTTCCCACCCGAGCAATACCTGGAACACATCGCGGAACACGTCGAGCCCTGGAGTTATGTGAAGTTCTGTTACCTCAAGCAAGTCGGGTGGAATGGCTTCCGGGAGGGCATCGACAGCGGCATTTACAGCGTGGCACCTTTGGCGCGCCTAAATGTCAGCGACGGTATGACCACGCCGCTCGCCCACGAGGCCTATCAGAAGTTCTTCTCGACTCTGGGAGGCAAGCCGGTGCATTACACGCTCGCAAACCACTGGGCGCGTTTGGTGGAATTGCTCTACGCCACGGAACGCATGAAGGAACTGGCTGTTGACCCGCAACTGACAGACCCGGCTATACGCGTTCTGCCGACAGAGAAGCCCCGGGAAGGGATCGGGGTGGTGGAAGCGCCGCGCGGAACACTCGTCCACCACTACCAGACGGACGAAAATGGACTGATCCAAAAGGCCAACTTGATCGTTGCCACACAAAACAACTCTGCCCGCATGGCGATGAGCGTGGAAAAAGCTGCCAAAGGACTGATCTCCGGCGCGGACGTTCCTGAGAGTGTCCTCAACCGAGTGGAGATGGCGTTCCGAGCTTATGACCCGTGTCACGGGTGCGCCACCCACTCGCTCCCGGGGAGCATGCCGCTACTGGTTCGAGTACGTAACCAAAGCGGAAAGACGCTGGCTTTATTGCGTCGCGACTTCGATGGGAGTGTGCATCGTGAGTAGTACCTCGAGTTCCGAGGTGGATCCGTCGGGATCTGCTGCGCAGAAATGCGACATCCGAGTCCTGTGCCTGGGAAACGATTTGCTGGGCGATGATTCGCTGGGCAGCATGGTTGCGGCGCACGTCCGGCAATTTGCGCCGGCAAACGTGGAAGTCGTTAGCACTCCAGAGACAGGCCTTCACCTGCTCGACTACGCACTCAACGCAACTCGTCTCATCGTAGTAGATACCGTGGTGACGGGCTCCGCTCCGCCGGGAACAATCTACGAATTTCGTGACACCGATCTGAATTCACTTCCGGGAAGCTCCCCACACTACGTCGGACTGTTCGAGGCTCTTGCCGTGGCGAGGCATCTTCGCCTCCCGGCAGCGGAACAGGTGCTCATCTTGGCGGTGGAGGCGAGGGATTGTTCCACCGTTGGTGAAAACATGCACCCCGCAGTTGTGGCCGCGATACCGGTCCTGATCAAGATGGTACGCGACAGGATGAGTGCGGGCGTTGGCGACATCGCGCCAAACAAGAAAGAGATCGCGGCATAAACAACTTTGGAATTCTCGAAGGGCGGTTGCCTCTCAGTGCGTAATTGCTGCCCGGCAGCCCGGAGGAGGGTTTATGAAACGAACACTTCACTTTCCTCGATGGAGTTTCTGGGTCTGGTGCTTCGCGCTTCTAATGACAGGGGGGATTTGCGCCTCCTACGTACGTCTCGTGCACGGAATAGATCACTCCGGCTCCCTTGGCAATGTGTTCCCCTGGGGCCTGATCACCGGTCTGAATGTGCTTTGCGGGATCGCAATTGCAGCGGGAGGTTTCACGATAGCAGCCACCATTTATGTGTTAAATCTCGAAGGCTACCGGCCTATCGTCCGAGCCAGTCTGGTATTGAGTTTCTTGGGCTACCTCGTGGCTGTTCTGGGGCTAGTTTCGTCGCCGGGACGAATAGCGTTGCAGATGGGCGCGCGGAAATCGAACTCGATTCTCTGTGGAATCGCATGGGCTTTCATTCTTTTTGGTGCAGTCCTGATCCTGGAATTTGCTCCTGATCTGTGGAAGCGTTTCGGTGGCCGCACGCCGCCGCACTGGGTGCGTTTCTTGAACATGCCTTTATTGTTTGTGGCAGTAGTTTTCTCAGTGCTGTACCAAACCAGTCTGGCCGATCTCCTGCAATCTGTGCCCGAAAGGGTTTCTCCGCTCTGGTCGACTCCACAGTTACCGTTTCTCTTCTTTGTCTCTGCGGTTTGTGCGGGCCTGGCGGTCATCATCTTCGCTTCCTGGCACATGAACGTCGCCTCGGATAAGGGGTTGTCGCCTGAGAGGGTAGCAGGCCTGGGCAAAGTGCTGGCAGCTCTGTTGTTTCTCTATCTGGGCGTGCGCATCGCCGACTTGGTCTATCGCGGCATTCCGCTGTTGGTCTGGAAAAACAATCCTGAAAACATGCTTCTGGGACTTGAAATGGGCCTGATCCTGTTACCCATAGTTATCCTGATCAACGAGAGGAACCTGCAGAGTCCGAGAATGGTTTACCTCTGCTCCGGGATGGTTCTGGCTGGACTCATCACCAACCGGCTGAACACGTGCATCACTTCCGTGGAAGCCGCTATGAACTCGAAATACCTGCCCGACTGGAACGAGTTCCTCGTTGCATACAGCATCGTTGCCTTGGGTGTTGCCGCATTTAGCTTGATGGCGAAGCGGTTGCCGCTGTTTCTTGGACCCTAGGAGGGGTACAAGCCTCGAGGAGTGAACGCTCCGGGACGACGCAAGGCCCGGCGAACCCGGAACGCCTCCAGATCGCACGATCACGGGGAGGGTATATGTCAGTGCTGCTTGTATTACTGATGTTTGCGCTAGTGATGACACTCGGCCGCCTGCTCAAGCGCCGGGCGCAGCCCTCCACAGCAGGTCCGGTAGAGACTCTGCCTCGGCTTCGACCTCGCATCGAGACCAAGTTCGGAACGGATGTCCCCACAGGGTATTGCTTCCATCCCTGCCACACCTGGGCAGTAGACGAGGGATGGCAACTGATCCGGGTTGGGGTGGACAGATTTGCTGTCAACCTGTTTGGCAAGATCGAGCACATCGACGTCGTTGGACTGTATCGTTGGGTCCGACAGGGGCAGAAGCTGATGACCATTACCGTCGCCGGTATTTCGGTGGACTTGCCTTCGCCCGTCGAGGGTGCCCTGACTGCGGTGAACCGAGCAGCACTGGAAAATCCGGAGCTGGTTACAACTGACCCGTTTTGTGAAGGTTGGATCGCGGTGATCAAGTCACATTGCTACGCTACTGACCAGAAGAACCTTATGCAAGGAGCGATGGTGGCACCCTGGATGCGAAACAGCATTGTGCTGCTTCGCGAGACGTGTTCGCAGTCAGCTGCCTTGGCACAGGATGGAGGTCCCCCGCTCACAGGCCTTTTGAGCCGGGTTTCGACAGAACTACGAAACAGACTGGTAAAAGAGTTTTTCCTGACAGTGCCGGTCGTGTCCGCTCAGCCCACGAACCAGCATGTTTGATGGTTGTGCCCCTTACTATGGTTGAGCCCATTACTGATGAAGGGTGGGTCCGAAGGGGAGAGTTGGACGTCCTTCGTGACCTGACCTCTGATGATCCAGGATGGTACGGCTCAGCCGGGCATAAGCGTCCTGCAGAGACCGTCGTTCCTGCTCCGTCAGGTCCGGATTCTCCAGAGCGGTAAGAATGTCATCGAACTGTGCTTCCATCCGCTCAAGTTCTGCGCAGAGCATGGCCGCCTCCTTTTCTCCGGCTGCCGTTCCGGATGTTGGTGCCGGGCGAACCAGCAGGAGCGGGCCTCCTGATGTGCCAGGACCGGCTCCTGATTACGCGACGCACCGTGCCATGAGTTCTTTTTTTCCGAGACCCAAGATGCCGTCAAAAGCGAGGTCGGACACGCCATGGCCGAGCGGCGCCTTCAGATACTCTCGAATTGAATCGCGTCCGTGAACCGCTGGGTGGTGTGGTGGAGCTGACCGTGGTTTCAACAGAGGGGCCAGCCCACAATAGCGGCCAGCCTTTCTTGGGGATTTGCCATCCCCCACCCCTCCATACTGTCCATTTACTGTCCATGAACAGAAAGAACCAGAGCGACATCCGGGAACAGGCGAGACCTAAAAGAATGTCGCCAGAAATTCAGAAATACCATATAAACATTGAGTATTCTAGCTAAGTGGAAGATTTGGTAGCGCTACCGGGAATCGAACCCGGGTTTGAAGATTGAGAATCTTCCGTCCTAACCCCTAGACGATAGCGCCACTGAGGTGTGCAAGAGACTGATTATAACAAAGCTCCGCAGCCTCGGGCCCATGATGGGGAGGGCGGAAAGGCAGGTTCTGCGGCCTCCGCGAGGTATCGTGGGACATCGCGATCTAGGTGCGCCGGAAAGCGGCGGCGTCCATGCGCCGCGCTTCGGCTTCATCGTAGCGCTTGCGGACTACCGGCTTCAGCGCGGCGAATAACACTGTCAACAGCACTCCGATCAATACCAGCGGATACCAGATGCCGTAGGGCTGGCCGGTCGCCACTGCGTAGATCCCGAACACCAGATTCAAAATCCCGATCAGCATGAATACGGTGAAGGCGCCCAGCACGAAGCCACGGCCCTTGCCTTTGGGCGCGAGAGCCCCTGCCGCGGCTCCCAGCACACCACCGAGTGTACCGAGCAGTCCCCCTCCGATGCCGCCATACAACATTCCAAACTTGATTGGATCAAACCACGGTTCCATCATCATTTGAGTTCTCCTTCTGCCGGTAGAGGTCGCGCACCGACCGTGCCGCGGAGACCGTAACTTCTCCACGCTCGACCAGTTCGGCCAGCAACTGCATCATCGGATCCGGCTTGGTGCCGTTCCCCAACTGCCGGAGGTGCTCGATGACGCGATCCACGCGCAGCCGGATCGTCGGATAACTGACCTGGTAGACCTGCGCCAGATCTTTCAACGACCCTGAAGCCAGCACCAGTTGCAGCACCAGATCCAGTTCCTCCTCAGCCAGCGCCAGCAAGGGATGTTGCCATCCGGGTTGGCTGGCGCGCTTGTTTTCGGAGGCGATCATGTGGGGAGATTATGGCGGATATCAATAAAAGTAAAGATCACTTCAATAATATTGAAGTCACCAATAACGAGAAAACGGTGTAAGTATAGGTAGTATCTATGGATTACCGGAATTCCCCATTTTTTAACGGCTCAGCCTTGACAACTTCCAGTCCTGGGATCAGAATCCATAAAGGCGAATAAAAAGCGAATATTAATTATCTCGCCGGGGCTGATCGGCCTCTCTGAGTTCCCTGAAATTTTGAGGAAGTATGTCTGCTTCTCCGGTGTTCTCATCGGCGGCCGTTGGCCGCCCTTTTATTTTTCCTCTCCGCTCCAGTGCAGCGTTGCTGGCGCAGTTGAGCGCGCTGCCGAAACTGGCGGCGGTTGCTCCCGCTTCGCGCCTGGATGTTCGTCCCGCGCCGGAGATGGTTTCGTGTGGCATTCGCGAACTGGACGCGCTCACCGGCGGTTTGCCTCGCGGCTGTCTGACGGAAATTTGTGGGGCGGCATCGTCGGGAAGGACCAGCATTCTGCTCTCCGCGCTTGCCCAGGCCACGCAACGCGGAGAAGTGTGCGCGCTGGTGGATGCGAGCGACGCGCTGGATCCTGGGTCGGCGATGGCGGCGCAGATCGCCATGGAGCGTTTGCTTTGGGTGCGGTGCAAGAAAACAGTTCTCAGTTCTCGGTCCCCGGTTCTCAGTCCAGTCGGAGAATGCAGTGGCCGAAATTTTCATCAGGGAAAAATTCAGGTAGAGATCCAAAGAGAAGCCAACCAGCGACGGGGTTGGGAGTCGCGGATCGAACAGGTGCTCAAAGTGACCGATCTGCTGCTGCAGAGCAATGGTTTCGGAATGATCGTGCTCGATCTGGGAGACATCCCGGTGCGGAGCGCGCGGCGAATTTCCTTGGCGTCATGGTTCCGTTTTCGGCGCGCCATTGAGCATACGCCGACGGTGCTGCTGGTCCTGGAACAACAGCCGATTGCGGGAAGTTGTTCGTCGGTGCTGGTAAAGGTCACGGGTCACAGGTCACAGGTTGCGAGGGAAAAGCTGTCAGCTGTCAGCTGTCAGCTCTCAGCAGGCCGGCCGGGACATGCGGAATTGCTGGACCAATTCGAAATCACGGCAGAGTTGTTGCGTTCGCGTCTGGAGCGCAAGCAGCCGCAGGCAGTCGTGAGTTTTGCGAGCCATGCCAAGTGGGCAGGATAAGCCACTAGCTTCTAGCTCCTAGCGGCTAGCAACCAGCGACTGACTACTGACTACTGGTTCCCCATGTTTTCCTGCGTCTTCATTCCCGACTTTCCTGCCGAAGCGATCATCCGCTGTGAGCCGGATCTTCGCACGCGGGCGTTAGCTGTACTTGCCGGCCGCCCTCCGCTGGAGAGAGTGATGGCCATGAATGAACACGCCCGCCAGATGGACGTCGAGATGGGAGCGACGAAAGCGCAACTGGAAGCGTGGGAGGTATTGGTACTGCGCGCACGATCGGAGGCGCAGGAGGCGTCCGCTCACGCCGCGCTGCTCGATTGCGCGCAGTCGTTCTCTCCGGAGGTGGAGGACACCGCGCCCGACACCGTGCTTCTGAATCTTTTCGGACTCGAACCGCTGCTTGGCCCGCTGCCGAAAATTGCGCGCGGCCTGGCGCAGCGCTGTTCACAGATGGGGCTGGCAACGAATGTCGCCGTGGCTGCGAATCCGGATGCCGCTCTGCTCGCGGCGCGCGGGTTCCCCGGAGTCACTCTGATTCCCGAAGGGCACGAAGCGCAACGTCTGGGAAATTTGACCGTGGATGTTTTGTTCGAGAGCTTTTCTTCCGATGCAGAACAGGCGAGGCGCTGGCTGGAGACGTTTGATCGCTGGGGTGTCCGCAACCTGCGCTCGCTGGCGTTTCTGCTGAACCGCATGTTGGAACAGGTGTGCGCGCGATTAGGAGAGCGTGCGCTGGCTGCACAGGAATTGCGTTTGAAACTGGAACTCACCCAGAGGCATGAAGATTGCGATCCGACGCAGACCTCCACATTCACGCGCACGTTGCGTCTGCCGTTGCCCATGCTGGATGCAAAGGTCTTCCTCAAGCTGCTGCAACTGGATTTGCAGGCGCATCCGCCGGGAGCGCCGATTGTGAAGGTCCATCTTTCGGCGGAGCCGGCGCGGCCGCGGGCCACGCAGAGCGGGTTGTTCCAGCCAATTTTTCCGGAGCCGGAAAAATTGGAACTCACGCTGGCACGTATTGCTGGAATCGTCGGCGAGGAAAGAGTCGGGTCGGCGCAACTGCTGGACACGCATCGCGAAGGCGCATTCGAGATGCGGCACTTTGCGCCAGTCGAGCCTGAAACCAAGCCGCCTGGAAAACAGAAGAAGGATGTGGCCGTGCAAGAACAAGACGACGTACTCGAAGCGACCGCGAACGCGGAAGAACGAATGAGCACGGTGATCGCATTGCGCCTGTTTCGCCCGCCGTTGCGTGCGGTGGTGAGTGTGCGTGAGGGCAGGCCGGTGCGAATGAAATGCATTCACCGTCCGGAAATTGCCGGAGAGATTGTGTGGAGCGCGGGCCCGTGGCGTTCTTCCGGCGACTGGTCGGAGCAGGAAGGCTGGTCGCGCGAAGAATGGGACATCGCCGTGTCCTCTGAAAACAGCCTCGTGCTGTACCGGCTGGCACAGGACAAATTGAATGTGCAGTGGCTGGTGGAAGGAACGTACGACTAGTTTCTGGTTGCTGGTTTCTTGTCTTCTGAAATTAAGAGCTATGGCGAATAGAAACCAGCAACTAGAAACCAGAAACTGTTTTCTGTGTACATCGAACTTCACTTCCGCTCCGCCTTCAGTTTTCTCGAAGGGGCATCGCTTCCAGAGAAACTTGTCGAAGTGTGTGCCGGCCTTGGAATACCGGCGATGGCGCTGCTGGATCGCGATGGAGTGTATGGGGCGCCTCGTTTTCACCTGGCGGCTCAGAAGGCGGGGACCAAGGCACATATCGGGGCGGAAGTGAGCCTAAGTCCTTTGTTTGCGTCCAAAAATGTTCCACGTGGAACACGAGTTGAAAATGAAAGTCAATTTCACTTTGGCGAGGGTGCTTGCCGTCTGCCGCTGTTAGTCGCATCGCGTACTGGATATCAAAACCTTTGCCGGCTGATCACGAAGATGAAGCTGCGCGCGGGGCAGAAAGAAGGTGGGACGGCGCAGGGTCAGGATTTTTCCGAGCACGCGGAAGGATTAATCTGCCTGACGGGCGGAGATGAGGGGCCGTTGGCGGCTGCGCTGGCGCGGGGCGGGGCACAGTCGGCATTGAAATCAGTTCAGAGGCTAACGGAAATATTCGGCCGAGAAAATGTTTATATCGAACTCCAGCGGCATTTTCACCGGGACGAAGAATATCGCAACCGGGTTGCGATCGAGATCGCGCAAGCGCTCGGGCTGCCGTTACTGGCCACCAACGGCGTGAACTACGCCGTGCCGCGCGAGCGGGAACTGGCGGACGCATTTACCGCGCTCCGCCATCACCGCACGCTGGCCACCACCGGGCGGTTGCTGGCGCGCAACTCAGAACGGTATCTCAAGTCGCCGCGCGAGATGCGCGCTCTCTTTGCCGACCTTCCACAAGCAATCGCGAATACTGCGGAGCTCTCCTCGCGGCTCGAATTCACGCTGGACGATTTGGGATACGAATTCCCGCGCTATCCGGTGCCGGAGGGCGAGACCATGGTTTCGTTTCTTCGCGAGCGCACGCGGGAAGGGTTTCAAACTCGATATGGCCGGGCAACGCAGGAGCTGAAAAGCCGTGCCCGCCGCCAGATTGAGCGCGAACTGACGCTGATCGGGAAGCTCGGCCTGGAAGGATATTTCCTGATTGTGTGGGACCTGGTGCGCTTCTGCCGCGAGCAGAACATCCTGGCGCAGGGCCGCGGATCGGCCGCCAACAGCGCAGTCTGTTATTCGCTTGGCATCACGGCGGTGGATCCGATCGCCATGGAACTGCTGTTCGAGCGCTTTCTTTCCGAAGAGCGGGGCGAGTGGCCCGATATTGATCTCGACCTGCCCAGCGGCAACGAGCGCGAGCGCGTCATTCAGTATCTCTACCAGCGCTATGGCCAGCGCGGGGCGGCGATGACGGCGAATGTCATTACGTATCGCAACCGCATGGCGGCGCGCGAAATGGGCAAAGCGATCGGCTTTGACGCCGACACTTTGAAACGTATCTCGACGGCGGTCGCGACCTGGGAATTCCGCGATGAGCACGATGCGCTCGACCGGCGCCTGCGCGACGCCGGGCTCGATCTTACCCATCCGCGCATCCGCAAATATTTCGAGCTGTGTCTCTCGGCCCAGGATTTGCCGCGACACCTGGGCCAGCACTCGGGCGGCATGGTCATCTGCCAGGGACGGCTGGATTCGGTTGTGCCGCTGGAACCGGCGTCCATGCCGGGGCGCGTGGTGGTGCAGTGGGATAAAGAAGATTGCGCGGACATGAAGATCATCAAGGTTGACCTGCTCGGCCTGGGCATGATGGCGGTGCTGAAAGACTCGATCGAACTGATCCGCGATCACAACAAAGAAGAAGTGGATCTGGCACATCTTCCACCCGATGATCCCGCGGTGTATTCCGCGCTGCAAAAGGCGGACACGGTCGGTATGTTCCAGGTGGAAAGCCGGGCGCAGATGTCGTGCCTGCCGCGGCTGCGGCCCAGGAAGTTTTACGACATTGTGGTGCAGGTCGCGATTATTCGGCCCGGGCCGATTGTGGGCAACATGGTGAATCCGTTCCTCAAGCGGCGGCAGGGCAGAGAAGAAGTCACCTATCCGCACCCGTCGCTCGAAACCGTGCTCGGACGCACATTGGGCGTGCCGCTATTCCAGGAGCAATTGCTGCGCATGGCGATGATCACCGCGAACTTCACCGGAGGCGAAGCCGAGGAACTGCGCCGCGCCATGGGATTCAAGCGCTCCGAAGCCCGGATGAAGACCATTGAAGAGAAACTGCGTGCCGGCATGACACGCAATGGAATCCGCGGCGAGACACAGGAGCAGATCATCCAGTCGATTACATCGTTCGCACTTTATGGATTTCCGGAGTCGCACGCCGCCAGCTTCGCGCTGATTGCCTATGCCAGCGCTTACTTGAAATGCCACTACCTGGCGGCGTTCACGGCGGCGCTGCTGAACAATCAACCCATGGGGTTCTACCATCCGGCAACGCTCGTGAAAGACGCGCAGCGGCATGGGTTGAAGGTGCTGCCGATGGATGTGACGAAGTCGGACTGGAAATGTACGTTAGAAACAGCAGCCAGTAGCCAGTGGCCAGTAGCCAGTGAGAGCGGCAGTGGCAAAAAACAAATACAGAGATCCTTCACTCCAGCCTCAGTTTCGCTTCGCGAAACTGAGGCTTCCGTTCAGGATGACAAGCATAAGGAGGTTACTAATGAGAACAAGACTGAGTTTGCTGTCCGGTTGGGGTTGAACTACGCGCGTGGGGTGCGGGAGCCTGCGGGGCAGGCGCTGGTGCGGGAGCGCAGCCTGGCGCCGTTTATATCGATTCAGGATCTGGCGCGGCGGGTGCCGGAGTTGCGCGAGGATGAACTGACGACGCTGGCGGAAATTGGGGCGCTGAATTCAGTGGCTAGTGGTCAGTGGTTAGTGGCCAGTACAAAGCAGTTTCACCGCCGTGATGCGTTGTGGCAGGTGGAGCGGGCGGTGCGCTGGTCAGGGCCTTTGCTGGATGAGCTTTCTGAACTGGACGCCGGCTCGCCGCTCGAAGTTATGACTCACGAAGAACGCCTGATGGCGGATTTCCGGGGTACTGGGCTGACGGTTGGGCCGCATCCGATGCAATACCGCCGCGCGGAAATGAAGAAGATGGGTATTTATCGCGCTTCCGATCTGGCGCAGGTACCGAACGGGCGGCGGTTGCGGATCGGGGGATGCGTGATAGCCCGCCAGCGTCCGGGGACGGCCAAGGGAATGATGTTCATGAGCCTGGAAGATGAAACGGGAATCGCGAATACGATCATCGCCCCCGACCTTCTCCAGAAGAACCGCGTCTTATTGATTTCCGAGCGCTTTTTGATGGTCGAAGGAATTCTGCAGAACCAGGACAATGTGATCCACGTCCGGGCGGAGAAAGTTGCGCCGCTGCGCGTAACCCAGGCGGAGACGGTGTCGCATGATTTTCACTAGCCGCTAGTTTCCGGGCCGCGCCGCTGCCGAGTGCTGGGGCTTCACGAGCCTGGCAGGATCGAAACCGAGAGACTGAATCTTCCCGATGACGCGATCGTAATCGGCTTGATTCATTTGCGGCGAGCGGCTCAGGATCCAAAGATATTCCCGTTTGGGCTCGCTCACTACCGCGTAGGAATAATCGGGCGCGAGATCAATCACCCAGTAGTCGCCGTAAAACGGCCAGAAGAATGTCACTTTCAACTTGGCGTTGGTTCGCGGATCGGCACTCTTGGCCTTCCCTTTTGACTCATTCAGCTTTCCGTCTTTTCCCTTGCAAGCGTTCACGACACGAATCTTGCCATCCGGCAGCACGGAATACGTGGCGGTTACATCGGAAACGCAATTCCGCTCAAACCAGTTTGGGTAGCGGGCAATTTCGTACCACTTGCCGGCGTAACGCTGAAGGTCAACCGATGAAACAGTGGGGAGAGGAGCCTCTGAACCATTCGCCATGGCAGCTACCGTGAGAGTGAAAAATAACAAGCTGAGGTGCCTCAGCCATACCTTTTGCAGGGGTCCAGTCATCCGAGTACTTACCTGACGAGTCGCGCGGCCTTGTCGCGGGCACCCAGAATCAGCAGAGTCGCCGTCCATTGTCCGGCGAAACGCCAAGCACCCCTGAATCGACCGCCGAGCCTCCTATCAAGAGTACGCCCTCTGATGAGTTATTGAGGGGAACATGGTTGCGGGCCGCCATTGATCAACAGGTGTTTTTCGCCTAAGTAAAAAAAACAACCCGAAATTGAACTGGGGGAGCCGAGCGGCGGGAGCGACACGCCGGAAATGGAGAACGTGCAGCGGCTAACGTCCGGCTTCGAACCGGTAGCCGATTCCGCGCAGGGTCTTGAGATAGCGGGGGTGCCGCGCATCCGGCTCGATTTTTTCCCGCAGCCGGCGGACGTACACATCGATCGAGCGCGGGGTCACGAATGCGCTTTCTTTCCAGACGGCATCAAGCAACTGGTCGCGGGTAAAGACGCGGCCGCGATGGCGCGCCAGGTACTCGAGCAAGCGGAACTCGCGGACGGTGGTGAGCACAGTGCGCCCTTGCACGCGTACGGTCATGGACGAGACATCAATTTCCAGTTCTTCGAACTGGATCACGTCCAGAGGCGGGACATCGGGCTGGCTACGCAAGACTGTGCGCACGCGCGCCACCAGTTCCCGAGGACTGAAGGGCTTGGTGATGTAATCGTCGCCGCCCATCTCGAAGCCCTTGACGCGGTCGGGCTCGCCGGTCTTGGCGGAAAGAAAAATCACCGGCGTCTTGGCCAACTGCTCGTGCTGGCGAATCTGGCGGCAGAGGTCGAACCCATTCATCTCGGGCAACATGATGTCGAGGAGGAAGAGTGCGGGTTGCATGCGCGTTGCCGACGGAACCACCGATGCTCCGGTGAGAAAGGTGGAAACCTGGTATCCCGCGGAGTGGAGGTTGTGCTCGATCAGGCGGGAAATATCCAGATCATCTTCGACCACGAAGATCAGGTTCCGGGAACGCGAGTTGTCCTGGACTGCCAGCGAATCCATGGGGGAGCACACGACTGCCTGAATGTTCCCAGTAAGTCTTGTTCTGAGAGTAGGTTGGAAATGTTGCTGGAGTGTTGCTGGACTGTTAAGGCCGGGTTAATTTCGGGACTTCAGGCGTAATTGAGCTTCTTGGCAGTGTGCCGGAGGGAGCGGCCTTCGGCCAGGCCAATCAGTTCCTCGGCCAGGTTCTTGGCGTGGTCTCCGATGCGTTCCAAGGCTTGGGCCATCAGGAGAATATCGAAGTTCTGGGCCCCGGCGGTGGTGTCGGCTAAGTGCCTCTGGAACAAGGCGTGGCACACCCGGTCGACCTCCGGATCCACTCGCAGAATTTTGCGGGCGCCCTGGACGTCGGGCTCCTGAAAGCCCAGGTGGACTTGTTCCAGCATCTCGCATAACAGGGAAGACATCTCGATCAACTGGCGGGAATCAGTGGTGGAAAGTTTTTCGCGCCGCGCGTGCAGTTGCATTACAGCGCTGTAGGCAAGGTCTCCGATGCGTTCGAGATCGGTGATGAATTTCAGGCAGGCCAGCAACTGGCGGGCCTTCACCTGGCCAACCCGAGTGATAGCGCCGGGGAGTCGCTCGTCCACTTTTCGCTCGATCTGGTCCAACTCTTTTTCGCAATCCTTGATGGCTAGAAAAGCCATGCGTGAGCCGTTGGTGAGAAAGTCGCGCACATTGAAAACCGAGTCGCGGGCAATCAGGCATGCCTTGAGCACCAGGGCCAGGAGTTCATCGGAAGAAGCGGGTTGGGGAGTGCTGGCCGCAGGCGACGCTTCCGCTGAAAGGGACACGGCTGGGGTTTTAGATTGCTTCGGTCGCGAGGCGCGTTTCTTTGCCATGGAAAGTGGAACGATTTGGGACGCTGACGGACATCATGAGCATAGAGCAGGAATATGAAAATTGGGTAAATAAGGCAGGCGGGTACTGTCCTAATTGTAGCAGTGAACTCTGCCGTGACAATCAAGGCTTGGCATCGCACGGCTTAGAACCCGCCTTTGATGGCGGGTTTCCTTTGCTCATTTTTTATCAACGCAGTTTTAGGACAGTACCGGCAGGCGGCACTGTCCAGCAACTGATCCGCTGCAGGCGGGCTAGCTTTGAGCGCGGACCCTCAGCGGCTAAAGCCGGACATCATAAATGAGGCATCTACCGCAGCGCTAAAAGCGCTGCGCCACCCAAGAGCTCCAGAGCGCAGAGGTCGTCTCAACTGACGAAAACATGCCGATGGCGGTCTCCGTCACTTCTTCTCTGCCGCGGCGGCCTTTGCTTCCGCGGACTGCGCGTCTTGCTCTTTGCCAGCTCCGCGATAGGCTCGCGCGAGCAGGTGAAGCGCTGGTGCATTCGTGGGCTGCTCCTTGGCGAGGGCTTCGAGGTCGGGCAGGGCGTCGGCGAACTTGGACTGCTGAATCTGGGCTTCCGCTAACCCCAGTCGTGCTTCGAGGTTGCTTGAATCCACCAGTTGCGCGGCTTCGAATTGATCCTCGGCGTTCTTGCCGTCATTCATACGCAGATAAACGTGTCCTAGAAGCAGGCGGGCGGGCATCTGGCTGGGAACCAGTTTCAGGCATGCCTCAAGCGCGTTGCGGGCGCCCGGGAGATCGCCCGACTTCTCCAAGGTCTGGCCGAGTTCGAAAGCCGCGGTGGAATCCTCCGGACGGACGTCGTGGGCGCGCTTCAGGTGAGCGGCGGCTTTGGAGAAATCGCCGGCAGCCAATTCGAGCTCGCCGAGCTGGCGCAGGGCTGTGGGAGAAGCCGGATCGAGTTCCAGCGCCTTCTCGAGGAAGCCGAGCGCATCGCTGGCACGCTCATCGTCCGATGCCAGCATCGCGCGGTGCAGCAGGTTCTGGACTTCTACCTTGTCTTTCGGATCGGGCAGAGCTCCTCCGGCGCTGCCCGAAGTGCTTGCCGGGAGCTTCGATTTCCATTTCGCCAATTCACCACGCAGGCCTTGCACTTGGGTGACATCAGCGGCGTAGAGGTTTTTCAGTTCCTGCGGATCGGACTTGAGATCGTAGAGTTCGGCCCGGGGTGCTTCTATCAACTTCATGTTTTCCGCACGGAGGGCGCGCAGGGAAGCCCATCCCCAGCGCAGAGGATAGTCGGTTTCCGCGAAGAGCGAACGGCTGGGCGAGGTCTGGCCCTTGGTCACTTGATCAGAGATCAGGGGAACGAGAGACTCACCGTTCAACTCGGCAGGCGCGGCGGTGTTGGTGAGGGAAAGGATAGTGGGAAGGATGTCGGTGGTGCGCACCTGGGCCTCAATGACCGTTCCGTGCTGAGCCTCGGCTGGCAGTTTGAGGATCAGAGGCACGTGAAGCGTCGAGTCATACAGGAAGAGGCCATGAGTTTCCTCGCCGTGCTCGCCGAGCCCTTCGCCGTGATCGGCAACGACGACGATGATCGCGTTCTGATAGGCGCCTGCTTTCTTGAGCGACGCGATCAGGTGTCCGACCGCGGAGTCGGCATAGGCGATTTCGCCATCGTAAGGTTCCTTGTACTTCTGCGAATAGGGCGGCGGAGCTTCGTAGGGGTCATGGGGATCGTAGAGATGCACCCACACAAAACGCGGGCCGGTGCGGTGCTTGTCGAGCCACGTTTCCGCGTGCTGAACGACCTCCATGCCGCGGCGCTCGACGCGTCCCCAGCGCTCTTTGGTGTCAGTCCTGGCGGGAAAGTTGTCGTAAAAATCGAAACCGCGATCGAGGCCCGGAGCCAGCGTGTTGCTATCCAGAATCACGGCTCCGATGAAGGCGGCGGTGTGGTATCCCTGCTTCTTC
Source organism: Acidobacteriaceae bacterium (assembly GCA_003154055.1). Lineage (GTDB taxonomy): Bacteria > Acidobacteriota > Terriglobia > Terriglobales > Acidobacteriaceae > Acidiflorens. The sequence continues at coordinate 16,399 of PMCH01000363.1, read as the reverse complement.
AGCAGCTCCGCCCAGGTTGTGTGCTGCGGGGAGAGCGGAACGCCGAAGTCGGTAACCCCGTGAACGCTGGGCAGGAGTCCGGTAAGGATGGTGGTGTGCGACGTGTTGGTGATTGGGCTGTGAGTGAACGCCTGCGTGAAGCGAATGCCGTCGGCGGCGAGGGCATCGAGCGTTGGAGTTTCGATTTGCTTGTAGCCGTAACAGGCGATGTGGTCGGGGCGCAGCGTGTCGAGCGTGACCAGGAAGACATCGGGCAGGGATTTCCGCGGAGGGGCCGTTTGTCCCCAGGCCGGAGCCAGCAAGAAAATGACGCACGAAAGGTAAGCAGATCGCCTCATGAAATTAACCTATCACAATGTTTTCGCAGGAGTTGAGCGGTTTTCCCGCGCCGTCCGTGAGATAATCACAACTCCCCGATGTTCTGCGAACTCCGGCGAATTTTCCTCATCCTGGCAGCTCTCAGCGCGCTTCAGTCCGCCGCGCAAACGCCCGAAAAACCTGCGCTAAACGTGATCCTGATCACGATTGATACTTTGCGGGCCGACCATGTCGGTTGCTACGGCTACAAGCAGATCAAGACTCCAAACATTGATTCTCTGGCGTCGGACGGAGTGCGTTTTGACCGCGCGTTCACGCCGGTGCCGGTGACGCTGCCTTCGCACAGCGCGATGCTTACGGGAACGTATCCGATGCGGAGTGGGATGCACGATTTCAGCGCCAACAAGCTTAGCGCGGATCAGCCAACGCTGGCCACGGTGCTGAAGCGGGCCGGCTACACGACTGGCGCGGTGATCGGCGCGGCGGTGCTGGATTCCAGATTCGGGTTGAATCAAGGATTTGATTTCTACTATGACCACTTCGACTTCAGCCGTCTGGACGAAGCGAACCTGGATGAGATGGAGCGTCCGGCAAATGTGGTCGCCGATGTGGCGCTGGACTGGCTGGGGAAGAACTCGCGGAAGAAATTCTTTCTGTGGATGCACATGTACGATCCGCACTATCCGTACCATCCGCCGGAGCCGTATGCGCGTGAGTATGCCGGGCAGCCGTATGACGGCGAAATTGCATTTGCGGACGAGCAACTGGGACGGGTGCTGCGTTTTCTGAAGGAGAAGGGGCTCTATCAGAACACAGTGATTGTGCTGAGCGGAGATCATGGCGAGAGTCTGGGGGAGCATGGCGAGAAGACTCACGGCTTCTTTATTTACAACGCCACCATGCGCGTGCCGCTGATCATGCGATTGCCGGGGAAGCCGGGCGGGCAGGCGTTCGACAATCCGGTGTCACTGGTGGATCTGATGCCGACAATTCTGGCCAAGGTCGGGCTGGAGTCTCCATCGCAAGCGCAGGGGAAGAGCTTGCTCACTGAACTGCAGGGCAAGGCGGGCGAGCGCGACCGCACCCTCTACGGAGAAACGTTTCTTCCGCGACTTCACTTCAATTGGAGCGAACTGCGGGGGGCGGAAAATACGAAATACCACTTTATTGATGCTCCTCGGCCGGAACTTTACGATGTCGCGAAAGACCCGGGAGAGGTTCACAACCTGCTTTCAGAAAAGAAAGCGGTGGGCGATGAAATGCGCGCCAAGCTCGCCGGCCTGATCCGGGAATACAGCGCTGGCAAAGAGATGGCTGAGAAAACGGGCCTGGATCCGGCGCTCATGGAACGGCTGAAATCTCTGGGGTATGCCGGGTTTTCCGGGGGCGGCGACCCGACCATCACCAATCGCGATCTGCCCGATCCCAAAGATCGCGTGGCGACTTACGAACTCATCTCGGATGCTATTTCCGACAGCCAGCACGGCCGGTTTACCGAGTCGATCGAGAAGCTGAAGTCCGCGCAAAAGACTGAGCCGCAATCCGTGCCGGTGCATTACTTGCAGGGACAGAACTACTATCGCGTCAAAATGTTCCCCGAAGCGGTGGACGAACTGCAAAAGGCGGTGCAGTTGAGTCCGGACTATGCGCTGGCAATTTTCAATCTGGGAATGGCGCAGGCGCACGCGGGGCAGTTCGATCCTGCGATCGTGAGCCTGCAACGGGCTCTGCAGCTTGATTCCACAAACTTCGAAGCCGCCTACAATCTGGGTGTGGCCTACATACAAGAGCAGCAGTGGGAGCCCGCCGTCGAAGCCCTTCGCCGATCCGTGACCATCAATCCCGATCTGGCGCGCGGTCACCGGGCGCTGGGCGATGTTCTGCTCTATCAAGGCAAGGTTGACGAAGCGATTTCAGAGCTGCGCCGGGCGGTTGAATTGGCGCCGCAGGAGCCCAGCATGCACGTGTCGCTTTCCAAGGCGCTCGCGGCCAAGGGGCTGGCTGCGGAAGCGGATCAGGAGATGCGCCGGGCGCAACAGCCGTCGCCGCAATAGAACCATGGTTCACCGCTCCCCCATTTTTCGTCACGTGATGGCTGCCGCACTGGCCGCGGGCCTGGGTCCTCTTGCGAATGCTGTTCCAGCGAAAGCGGCACCGACTAAGTCGAACCCACATCCCAGTGTCATCCTGATCACGATCGACACGCTGCGCGCCGACCATGTGGGCTGCTACGGCGCGGAGGCCGTCAAGACTCCCACGCTGGATGGACTCGCGCGGGACGGCGTCGTGTTTGAGCGCGCCATTTCGCAGGTTCCGCTGACCTGGCCCTCGCACGCGGTAATTCTTACGGGTACGTATCCGTTTCAGAACGGCGTACAGGACTTCACCGGACAGCCGCTGGCGCCGCAGTTCCGCTCGGTGGCACAGTCTTTCAAGCAGGCAGGCTATGCGACGGGCGCGGTGGTGAGCGCGTTTGTGCTCGATCGCAGTTGGGGGTTGGGACGCGGATTCGATTTCTACGACGACGCTTTTTCGGCAGAGACCTTCCAGAAGAAGGACATCGGGCTGGTGGATCGCCGCGCCGAAGAAAGCATAGACCATGCCATCGCGTGGCTGAAGAAAACTCCACGGCGGCCGTTCTTCCTCTGGCTGCACCTGTACGACCCGCACAGCCCGTATGATCCGCCGGAGCCTTACCGCAGCGAGTACCGCAGCCATCCATATGACGGCGAGATCGCGTACGCCGATCACGAACTCGGCAGGCTGATGGCCTGGCTCAAGCAGAACAAGCTTTACGACTCCTCTGTGATCGTGGCGCTTAGCGATCATGGCGAATCGTTGGGCGAACACGGCGAGGATGAGCACGGATTCTTCGTGTACAACGCCACTGTGCACGTTCCACTGATCGTGAAACCGCCTGCTGGGAGCGGCATTCAGGCACAGCGTCGCCGCGATCCCGTCGAAACCGCGGCGGTGGCTCCGTCACTATTGCAACTCGCTGGTGTGAAGGATTCGATTCAAACCCAGTTTCAAACGCCGAGCATGTTTGCCGCCGCTGGCGCCAGAGACGCGGCGTACAGCGAGACTTTCTATCCTTTCAGTTCCTTCGGGTGGAGTCCTCTGCGCGCGCTGGAAACAGGCCGATACCACTACATTGAGGCGCCGCAACCGGAACTGTATGACATGGTCGCTGATCCCGAAGAAAAGACAAACCGCGCCGGAGAGCAGACTGCAACCGTCGCAGTCTTAGAAGGAAAGCTGCAACAGAGATTGAAGGTAAATCCGTTCGCGGCGAAAACGTCCGCTGTGACCGACGCCAAGCTAAACCCCGATGCCGCCGAAAAACTGCGCGCCCTCGGGTACATGGCCTATCACTCGCCGGTGGGTGACGCAGTCGTCGGCAGCGGGCAGGCAGATCCGAAAGAGAAACTCTGGGAATTCAACGCAATTCTGAAAGCTACCGATGCCTTCCAGATCGGAGATGATGAAAAGGCGAAGGCCCTGCTCGCCGCCGTGCGTGAGAAGGACCCGGATATCTACATCGTCGCGTTCCTGCTGGGAGAGACCGCTCTCCGCCGTCAGAACTGGGAGGAAGCGGCGACCGAACTGAAGAAGTGTCTCGAATTGAATCCGAATTTCGATCAGGCCATGACAGGCCTGGCACGCGCTCTGGACAAACTGGGGAATCCCTCAGAGGCGCGGCAATGGCTTGATCGGGCCCTGAAATTCAATTCCCAGAATTACCGGGTGTGGTATGAACTCGGCCACCTGGAATCACGGACGGACAAACCGGCAGCCGTTCGCGCCTACGAGAAAGCTATTACGATTCAGCCCAACTTCGCCCCTGTTCGTCGCGATTTGGGCATGCTCCAATTTCAGCAGCAGAATTATTCAGAAGCCGCTGAGCATCTGGGAAAGGCCGCCGACCTTGGCTTGGACGAGGCACCGCTCTTCAATTTTCTGGGAATCTCTTACAGTCGGACTGACCGCCTACAGAAGGCGGTCGCCACGTACCAGCGCGCACTCAAGCTCGATCCTGACTACGCAGAAGCGCACCTCAATCTGGGATTCGCGTATCAGCGCCTGGGGCGCGCCGAACAAGCGGGGAAAGAATACGATCAAGCATGTCGGCTCGACGACAAGCTCTGCCGTTTTGTGCCAGGCCACGGTCGCTGACTATGCTAATTCGGTTGCGCGCCCAAGTTTTCCAGGCGGTTCAGAACGTCACGTGCCTTGGGAGCAAATTGGTGCTCCGGAAATTCCTTCAGAAAGGTCTTCAGCTCCGCAATCGCGTCGGCGCTGCGCTTTTCCTGCATGAATAAGTTCACCAGCGCCAAGTGGGTCTGCGCCATCTTGGGGTCAAGCTCGAGCGAACGCCGAAGGGAAGCCTCCGCTTGGTGGGTATTGCCAGTCCGGGCATAAAGTGAGCCACGCAGGAAATTACCGAACGCTGAGCTGGATTGTTTGCTGAGTCCCTTCTCGACGAACCGCTCTGCGTCATCGTAACGGTTCTGCAAAAGATAAAGATTCGCCAGGTTGAAATACGCGCTTACGTCATTTGGGTTCGTGCCGATCACCTTGTCAAATTGCCCCTGGGCAGCTGTGTAATCGGCCTTGCCAAGATACAGCGTTCCCAAGTTATTGCGCGCCATGTAGAACGTGGGCGCCAGAGAGACGGCCTTTTCGTAGTGGTGGATGGCTTCGTCGACTTTGCCCTTCTGATCAGCCTTTTTGCCTGCCTTGAATTCCCTTATGGCGTCTTTCGGATAGACCTTCCCGTATTCGGCTTCGTTGGTCAGGTAGGCATTCTCACCGGCAACGGCAGTGTCACGTGACTTCTCCGCATTGTGCGGGACCAGATAAATATTCACCAGCCGCATGGGAGAAGTTTCCGGATCGCTGACCACCTGCTCGTTCACGGGATCATAGCCGTCCTCGTTGATGACGATGTGGTAGACGTTCCCGGGGAGATTGTTGAAGAAGAAGTGTCCCTCTTCGTCGGTGTACGCCTGTCCGACTATGGTGCCGCGTCCCTGCAGGGTCACGAGGATAGGTTTGGAGATGGGGTTACCCGGACTGACGCGCACCTCGCCGAGTACACTCCCGCTTGTGGCCTGTGCGCAAATATGCGAAGGAACTGTGAGAATGGTGAGAAGAAGGAGGGCCGGAGCCAACAGGACGGATGTGTGCGAACGACTTTTCATGTTGCCCCGCCAAATAATGAAGGGGTCCGTTCCCGCAAAGGAACAGACCCCCGGAAGAACAACCCCACCTAGAAGCGAATCTTCAACCCGAACTGCAGGTTCCGCGGATTGAAGGTGCCGCCAGCCTGACCAAAACTCCCCGAATTGGTGCGCATGTTGGTAGCTCCGCCCGCACCCGGCAACTGGAAGTTCGTGTGGTTGAGAATGTTGAACGCCTCCGCACGGAACTGCATGTTAACCCTCTCCGTGATCTTGATGTTCTTGAACAAAGAGGTCTCCCAGGAAGTGAAGCTCGGACCGACAAACGTGTTCCGCCCCATGTTACCTACGCAACCGAGGCAGGGGGAAGAGAAGAACCCGTTGGGGCTGCTGCCATTCCCCTTGAACGTGTAGTCCGATCCCCAACCATTCGCCCAGCCGTCATGGCCCGGGTTGAAATTCTTGGCGGCTACGTTCGGACGATCGTTTCGTACCCCGTCCAAGTTGTAATCGCCGCCGGTGTTGCGGCAGTCTCCGGCGTTGATGTCGTTTTGTGTACACTCCGTGCCAGCACTATTGATAATCGTTCCCTGAGGAGAGCCGCCGTTAGTGAAGGTCCACGGCTCCCAGTGCGCACCAGTCTGCCACGAGATGATCCCGTTGTACTGCCAGCCGCCCAGGATGTGCCCAATGACGCCGTGTTGCTCCTTGAACCACGGCAGTTCCCACACGTAGTTCGCCACCAGGCGTTGCCGGATGTCGAAGATGGCGTTGCCGCGATCCAGTTGAGGCATAGTTACGTCTGTCGTATAACCCTCGCCAGCGCCAGCGCCGTTCGAACTGGTCGAGCCACTGTGCCAGGTTGAGCCGCCATCGATAGCGTGACCTAAGGTGTAGTTCAGGTTGAAGGTGATGCCGTGACTGGCCTGCTTTTTCAACGAGAGCTGTAGTGCGTTGTAGTTCGAATTAACCACGTTCTGCCAGACACGCAGCGTGCCGAAGTTCGGATTCAAACGCCCGGCAGGGTTGACGTCCGAGATCTGGCTGCACAGCGTCCGCCCGAAGTTGTCTACTGCGCAAGTGCCTTCAGGTAACTTTTCACCCGGAACGCGGTTTATGTTCTGCGCGCGGAACAGCTTGTGCCCAGCGGTTCCCACATAGTTAGCCTCGACAATCAGCTTAGGCATGATCTCCCGCTGAACGCCCAGGAAGAAGTTGTAGACGTAGGGGTCGCGGATGCCTTCCGGGAAAACAATTCCGGTTAGAGTCGCGAGGTTCGGATTCTGACCATCCCAGCCGGTCAGGTTCCCAACAGCCTGTGCGCCAGTTCCCTGCCCGGGATTAGTCGCTGCGCCAAGGTAGGTCGGCGTGGCGGAGTTGTCCGGCAGGCAGGTTCCGTCGCAGGTATACGGCCCGTAAATAACCGTGTTGACGTCGCCGTCCAGGAAGTTGGAAGCGCTGTTGAACGAGTAGAACGGCAGGTTCCAACGGGAGTTGGAAAGCGGGTTGTAGAGCGTGCCTTCATAAGCCACGCCAAAGCCGCCGCGAAGGGCAGTCTTGGCATCGCCGAAGATATCCCACGCGAACCCGACGCTGGGCCCAAAATTGTTGTGATCACCCTTGCCGAGCGATTTTGCCGTCTGGAAGCCGCCCGGTCCGCAAACGCCAGCCAACTGCGCTTGAGCAATCTGTTCAGGAGTGTCGCAACCCTCGAGTCCAGCAGCGATGTTAGCGTCCCTGATCTGTCCCGCACCCGTGGAAATATTGTCGATGAAGTTGCTGCCCGGACCCTTGATGAATGTCGTGACCTGGTTGTTCAACTCGTTGTGGCGCTTGTACAGGTCGTAACGCATGCCCAGGTTCAGGGTCAGACGTTGCGTGACCTTCCAGTCGTCCTGGAAATATGCCCCCATCTCCAGGTTCCGCCAATGGCGAATGTTGCTCGAAAGGCGGGCGCCCCCACCGTCAAGGATTCCCGGGTCCACGCCGGCTGACTGCGTGTACGGAGCGTCGGCCGCGAAGTCCAGGAAATCCTTGAAGTAATACGACGGACGAGCCACGTTGAACTCGCTGTTTTCGATGTTCCGGCGGAAATCCACACCTGCTTTGAAGTTGTGCTTTCCGTGCGAGATCGAAACCATATCCGAGTACGAATAGATGTTCTCGTGGAACACCTGGGGATAGCCGGAATATGATCCGAATCCCATCGAACCGTCGTCGAAGCGGATGTCCGGTACACCCGGAAGAGCCGTAGTGACGTCACCGGTGATGTTCAGTGCGTACCCCACGGTTACCTGGTTGAGTACTTTCGGGCTGAAGGTGTGGACCCAGCTCAACTGACCATTCGGAGATTTTGCTTTTGCAGGATTACGGAAGCCCGGTCCGCGACCATTGCTGTTGCTCGACGTGTTCGGGAAGCCGAAGCTGTCCGTCAGACGATTCCAGTTCATCGCGTAAGATATACGATCCTTCGAAGTCGGGTTCCAATCGATCTTCCCGCCCAGTTCCCAGCCATTGAAGAGATTGCCGGAACCGGTGTAGGTCTGGTTTTGTGATCCGTTGATGGCAATCGTATTGTTGAGGATATTAACGCCCGTGCGAGGAAAGGTCCCGTCTTGGATAGCCGGGATATTGACGCATTCGGCGGCTGACATGGCGGCTTGATCGTTAGCCGTTACGCCGATCAGCGGAGCTAGCCGCTGCGAAATGAAAGCGTTCTGGCCGTCCCCGCACAGGTACTTGGTGTAGTTACCGCCCGTGTAGGTGTCGAGGTTCGTACCGTGAAAATTGGGGTCGGGGTCGATGCCGGGGCCGGCATCGACAGGAGCTCCTATTACCGTCGGCGCAAAATTGTTGTACAGCAGGGCCGCCGTTGAATTCGGCACACCGTCGATGACCGCTTGGCGCCATTCGGGGGACTCTACCGAGACCACGGTCGGAGGACTGGACTCGCGGAAACGGCTGTCCTGATACGACAAGAAGAAGAACAGCTTGTCCTTGATGATCGGACCGCCGAAGGTTCCGCCAAACTGATTGAAGCGCAGAGCCTGGCGCGGCGTTTCCGTCTGGTTGCCGAAGAAGGTGTTGGCGTCAAACCAATCGTTACGATTAAACCACCAGCCGCTGCCGTGATATCCATTGGTGCCCGACTTGGTCACCAGGTTGGTCATCGAACCGGCGCTGTTGCCGTATTGAGCCGACATATTCAGGGTCAGCTGCTGGAATTCCTGCACGGTGTCTTCGATCGGCTGCGTGATCGCTCCGCCGCTCAGACCCTTATTCGAGGAACCGTTGATAAGGAACCCGTTGAAGTTCTCGCGAAGTCCGTTTACCACCGTGTTAGCCCCGCCCTCTGAAACCACGCCGCGCACGTTGACTGCGCCCGGCGCCAACTGGATCAGGTCGTAAATGTTGCGGCCATTCAGCGGCAGGTTCTCTACCTGTGTGGCGCTGACAGTGTTGGCCAACTTGGAATCTTCCGTGTTCACCTGCGCCACTTCGCCGCTCACTTCGATCACTTCTCTCTGCTGGCCCATCGTCATCTTGAAGTCGACGTGGGCGATGGTGCCGGCGTTAATGGGCACGTTGGTGTTCGAGACCGTCTTGAAACCCGGTGCCTCTACGGTCAGCTTGTAACTGCCGACGGGAAGTTCCTTCACGGTGTAGTTGCCGCTCGCGTTCGTGGCTGTCGAAACGTTCAGGTTGGTCGCTGGGTTTGTAACCGTGATCTTCGCGTTCGCGATGGCGGCGCCGGTTGGATCGGTCACGGTGCCAGTAAACTGGCCGTTCTGAATCTGCGCAAATGCGCTACAGGTCAGAGCCAAAAGAGCGAACACTGCAAGGCAGAACTGCAGTCTTTTCATTCCCNNCCCTACCCCCTCAAGACTTTTGTGTATTTCGGTTACGTGCACGGAACGCTTGCTGCGGGCACCGCGATCACAGTGCTCTGGTGTCCCACATCACCTATGGCAGTGAGGTGCGAAATTTTGCTCCCTCGGGTACAGGGTTGTCAAGCTATCTTGCTGATTCTTTTGACTGACTCTCTTGACTGACACCAGCGGATCGCGACCAGCCGCATGTCTGGGCCGCGATCCGCGTTAGAACCATACCTTGGCGAACCAGCTGGCACTTCGGGAACCAAAACACAAGGCGCTATTTTTCAAAGACTTACATTTCTTTCGAGGGTGATTCTATGAGGAAAGGAAGGAGAGGGAGAACGCAGACTCCCGAATTTGGTAGATGGGTCACCAGCGCGGAGTGACGCGAATCTCAGTGGCCGTGTGACATGGGCGTTTCCGCGGAGCCGGAGGGGCCTTACCGTTTCTTACCGGCCCCGGGACTCCGCTCGACCACTCCGCGGCCTTCCTGCACCAACAACTCCTGGTCCGCAGCTTCCGGGCCGAGCCTATCCAGTTGTCCGCTCGGCCAGCGAACGACAATCGCATCCACGCGGGTCGCGGAGCCCAGGCCGAAGTGCAACCGGGGATCGTTCGAGCTTTCGAAGCTGCTTCCGGCACGCACCTCGGCATAGCGAGTGGATCCCGCTGCCGTGATCTCGACGCGTGCTCCGAAACCGTCGCGATTTGATTTGGCGCCGNNACATAGCGTCTGGTGAAAGCAGAGCCAGCGCGCTGAGCGATCTCTTCGAATTTTCCATTTTTGAGGTTGTGGAAGAGAAACGGACGCTCGGCATAGCCGACGCCGAAAGACTGCCCTTCGACTTGCGGGTCGACGTGTCCGTTGGCGATGAAGATGTCGGGCCAGCCGTCATTGTCGAAGTCGAGAAACTTCGCGCCGAAACCCAGGTACGGAATACTGAGAGTTCCGAGCCCGGCCTCGCCAGCCATGTCCGTGAATTCACCGGTGTGGTCGTTGTGGTAGAGGTTGTTGGAGTCGTCGGAGAAATTGGTCTTGACGATGTCGGGCCAGCCGTCGCGATCATAGTCGGCGCTGTCGATCCCCATACCGGCCTGCTCACGGCCGTCGGAACTGTAGGCCACACCCGCCTCGGCGCCCACCTCGGTGAATCCACCCTTGCAATTGTTGTGGTACAGCAGGCCGGGAGAAGAATCGTTGGCGACGTACAGGTCGACGCATCCGTCCTTGTCGTAGTCGAGCCAGAGTACGCCCAGCCCATAATAATTTCCGGCATCGATGTTGAGTTTCTCCGTGACGTCGGTAAACGTGCCGTCCCCGTTGTTGTGATAGAGGCGGTCGCGGTCGCCCTTCAGGCCGCGTGGCCCGCAGTTAACCGGGATTCCCCGGTACTGGCAGAAGGGGCCGCTACCGAACTCCGGCAGGTTGTTGATGTCGATGTCCACATAATCGGCGACGTAGAGATCGAGATGGCCGTCATTGTCGTAATCGCCGAAGACCGCGCCGGTTCCCCAATGATCCGCATTGCCGACGCCGGCCTTGGCGGTGACATCGGTGAACGTGCCGTCATGGTTGTTGTGATAGAGGAGGGAGCCGCGGAAGCCGGTGATGTAGACGTCTTCCCATCCATCATTGTCATAGTCGCCGATGGCGACTCCGTAGCCCCAGCCGCAGAACTTCAGCCCCGATTTTGCCGAGACATCGGTGAACGTGCCGTCATGATTGTTGTGATAGAGCCGGGGAGGATGACACTTGCCGGCGCGGTAGTCCTCGATGGTGGAGCCGTCCACGAGCAGGATATCCATCCAGCCGTCGTTGTCGTAGTCGAAGGCAGCGGCGCCGCCGCATTGGGTTTCGAGGATATAGAGATTCTCTTTGCTGCTGCCACAAGTGAGGCGGAAATCGATTCCGGCGGCGCGGGTCACGTCCACGAACAGAGCCTTCTGGTTCGGCCCGGCGGTCTTCGGAGCGGACTTGGCGGTGGCGGGGGAAGGCCTTTTCTTCGCTGGCGATTGCTGCGCGGCTCCAGCCAGCATTGCGGCGCACGCCAGCGCGATCACCAGGGTTGCTGCCAGAGATATTCCGGATCGCTTTCTCATCATTATTGATCGCGACATTACTGGTCGCGGCTGGTTGCCATCCCGGCGGTTGCGGGCTGCGCCTTCTTGAGCTCCGTGAACCGCGCCCGCTCGTTGCGGGCTTCCTCGGCTTTCCCCAATTTTTCCAGCGCTCGCGCCAGTTGATAGTGAGGGCTTGGATCCGCCGGGTTCAATTCGCTCGCCTTGCGCAGGGAAGGCTCGGCTTGCGCGGCGTTTCCCCCCAGTAACTGGGCCTTACCAAGGTTGTACCAGACATCGGAATTTTTCGGGTTGAGTTCCGATGCCCGCTGCAGGTGGCGCACCGCTTCCTCGTACTTGCCGGATGCAAGCAGCGAGTGTCCAAGTTCGTACACGGCCTCGGGATTCTCTCCCGACTGACGAAGCTCCACCCTGTATTCCGCGATGGCTTCGTCGTTGCGTCCCAGGCTCGCGTAGGCGAAACCAAGATGGTAGTGCCCAAGGCGAATGGCTGGATCGAGCCGCAGCGCGGTCTTGAATTCGTCAATGGCCTGCACGCTGCGGTTCGAATTCAGATACGAGCGGCCGAGCAGCACGTGCGCCAGCGGGTTCGAGGGCGTGAGTTTCAGAGTTGCCTCGAGTTCCGGGGCGGCGGCGGCATAGTCTTCCTGGCTCAACAGCACCAGAGCGAGATCAAAATGTACGGCGGGCTCCTTCGGGCTCAGATCGCGCGCCCGTTCCAGTTGCTCGCGGGCTGGTTGGAGTTGCCCGGATTTGAAGTAGGCCAATCCCAGATAGTGGTGAATCTCCGGATCCTGCGGCCATAGCGCGACAGCCCTTTCTCCCAGTGCGATCGCATCCCGTAATCGGCCGGACTCCAGGAATTGCAGCAGTTGCTCGCGGGTGTCGACTGGCGTCTGAGCCTGTGCGGTCAGGCAGGAGAGGCAAACAAGAATGATTGAAGCGCAGCGCAGGGTGCGCGGCATCCAAAAACGTTGATGCGTTGGGTCGGGCCGCCGGATCAGAAAAGCCATCGCACTGCTCTGGGTCATCGTATCGTCTTTGCGCGGCTGACCGCAATTTGCCGGAATCGCAAGGTGAAATCCTATGAACTCGAAAGAACATTTCGCGCGGATGTTTTCTTACGACCGGTGGGCGAATCGCGAATGCCTCTCTGCCCTGCGCGCCGCCGGATCCACGAATCCCAAGGTGCTTCGCTTAGTGGCACACACGGTGGCTGCCCAGAAGCTTTGGCTGGAACGCATCCTGCGGCAGCCGCAAAGCGCGCCGGTGTGGCCGAGTTCGGCGGTTGAGGAATGCGCCGCGCTGGTCGATTCGATGGCCGCCGCGTAGAGAGAATTCCTCGACCAGCTTCCGCACGGCGGCTTTGACGCGAAAGTTGAATACCGCAACAGCAAGGGGGAAGCATGGTCCAGCCGGGTCGTCAACGAGGGGATGCGATGAAGCAAGGAGATATCGTTCGTGTTTGGTTGCCCTTGTGTGCGGGACTCGTGGGTTTGGGATATGTGTTTCAGTACTCACTGGGGCCGCACAACTTGACCCGGTGGATAGGGCTGGGGCTGGGGCTGATCGGACTGGGCGGGGTGATTCTGGCCCGCTATATGCTGGGCCGATCGTTCTCGGTGGCAGCCCGGGCTACGGAACTTGTGACCAACGGCATCTATTCGCGCATTCGCAACCCGATCTATGTTTCGGGGATGGTGTTTCTGGTGGGACTGTTGCTGATCTGGCAGCAGCCTTATCTAGGGATCGTGCTGGTGGCTCTCGTCCCCATGCAGATCATTCGGGCGCGCCGGGAAGCGCGCGTGCTCGAAGACAAGTTCGGCGATGCCTATCGTGAATACCGCGCCCGCACCTGGTTCTAGGGCAGCTGCGAGCTTCGAGCCACCCTGTCGCTTCCGGCAGAAGGCTTGCAGCGCGCAGTGTGAATCTTCCAATCCTACGCGGCCCGGTGTAAGCTTCGCAGTTCACCCTTTCACCCGAAGGACGCGAAATGATGCGATCTGCCCAAAACGTCGTGGTCGCTGTCTGGTGCGTGGTTCTTGCGGCGGGTCCGTGTGCGGCAGCAACGTCCGCGGCCTCTGTACAATCGCCCTCGCCCGCGCCGGTTGCGACTTTGTCCGATAAGGCTTTGTCGGAGCGGGTGGTTGCCTACCAGATAGATGCCCGCTTCGACGCCATCAAGCACACGCTGGACGCGACCGAAGTCCTGACCTATCGAAATATCACCGGCAAGCCGCAAGATACTTTTCCGTTCCACCTCTATCTGAACGCGTTTCAGCCGACCTCGACGTTCATGAAAGAAGAGCGGCGCGATCGTACCGGATTCGAATGGAAGGACAAGTACAAAGCGTCGGCGGAAGTAAAGTCGCTGGAAGTGGTCGGCATGGGCGACCTCACCCCGCAAATCAAGTTCATCGCGCCGGATGACGGTAACGCCGAAGACCGCACTGTGTTCCAAGTCAAGCTGCCCCACCCGGTTGCGCCCAACGACTCAGTCCAGTTCAAAATCGCTTTCCACGACCAGTTCGGACAGGTGTTTGCCCGCACCGGTTACGACGGCGACTTCATGATGGGCGTGCAGTGGTTCCCGAAGGTCGGAGTGTGGTGGCAGGGGGCGTGGAACTGTCACCAGTTTCATGCCAACACGGAGTTCTTTGCCGACTTCGGAACCTACGACGTGAAGCTCACGGTTCCGCAGAAGGAAGTCGTCGGCGCCAGTGGAGTGCAACTCGACGAGGTCAAGAACAATGACGGCACGAAGACCCTGAGCTTCCGGGGCGAAGACATCCACGACTTCGCCTGGACCGCCGAACCTGGTTATCGCGTGGCGGAAGGCTATTTCAACGGGAGCATGGGCAACGTGAAGATCCGGCTCCTGATGCAGCCGGGACACATGAGCCAGGCCGACCGCCACATGCGCATCATGAAAGAAGCCATGAAGCGCTTCGACCAGTGGTACGGTCCGTATCCGTACAAGCAAATCACGGTGGTCGATCCCGGCAATCTGCGAGCCGGCGGCATGGAGTATCCCATGCTGATTACGGGCGACACCACCTGGTGGATGCCGGACGGACTGCGCTTTGTGGAGCAGGTGGTGGAGCACGAATTTGGCCACCAGTACTGGTACGGGATGGTCGCCACCAACGAGTTCGAGGAAGCATGGCTCGATGAGGGGATCAACAGCTATACGGAATGCAAGATCCTGGACGATATTTTCGGCAAAGACAAGTCGGGGATGAACCTGTGGGGAATGACGGAAAGTGACGATTCCCAGCAGCGCAATGGGTACCTTTCGGCCGCTGACTACGATCCCATGACCCGTTTCGCGTACCAGTACGTGAACGGCGGGTCGTATGGCGAAATCACTTACGGCAAGAGCACGACGGTCCTGTTCACGCTGGAGAAAGTGATCGGAGAAGAAACGCTCCGACGGGCGATCCATACGTATTTCATGAAGTACCGCTTCACCCATCCGACGAAAGAAGATTTTCTGAAGACGGTGGAGGAAGTGAGCGGACAGAATCTGCGCTGGTATTTTGACCAGGCGGTCTATGGGACGCAGGTGTTGGACTACAGGATTTACCGGGCGAACTCGGACCGTCTCGACTGGTACGCGAAGGATCCACCGAAGGAAAAGAAAGGCGAGACCATGTACCGCACCATGGTCCTGGTTCATCGCAAGGGAGACTTCATCTTCCCGGTGGAGACCGTGATCAAGTTCGATAACGGCGAATCGGTGAGGGAAAACTGGGACGGCAAAGATCGCTGGGTGCGCTACACGTATGACAAGAAGGCGAAGCTGGTCTCGGCGCAAATCGATCCGGAATCCGTGGTGCTCCTCGACAAGGATCTATTCAACAACAGCTACCTTGCGGAGGAAGACACGCGCGCGAGATGGAAAATTGTGAATTGCTGGACGTGGGTTACGCAGATGCTTTCGCAGTGGTTATCGTGGCTGGCGTAGCTCGCAGCCGCTGCACCGAGAACTGAGAACTGAGAACTCATGTCTGATCAACGCGGACTCCTGAACGAAGGCTTTCGTCGCGTCTGGCACTATCAGCGCGCGTTGTGGTTCATCTTCTTCATCAATCTTGTACTGTCACATTTCGGCGCCGCGCCAACGATTCACAAGTTGGACTGGGCGGCCGATCACAGCATGCAGTCCCGGCGACTCACCGACATGTTCGATTACGGTACTTTTTCGGCGTTGTCGTCGAACCCGGAAGTCAACCTGTTCGAAGTGGCCGGGGTTTCAATCGCGTTCAGCATTGTGTTCTTCGTCATCGTCCTGTTCCTCACCGGTGGCATCCTCGAGGCTTATCGCTCCGGCCGCAGGCTGACGACCCGCGAATTCTTCGAAGCTTGCGGAAGCTATTTCTGGCGTTGGGTACGGCTCCTCATTCTGATGGGAATCGTTATGATCCCGGTGCTGATGCTGGTGTCGTTGGTCTGGAAACAGGGGACGACTCCGATGGGAAGCGCATTGACAGAGAAAACCGGCTTCTGGATTCTAGTGGCAGGCATGGGAGCGATGGCACTCCTTCTGATGTGCATCCGGCTCTGGTTCGATATGGCGCAGGTGCGGGCCGTGGTCGAAGAGGAAACCGGCATGTGGCGGAATGCCGGGAGCGCCTTCAAAATCACCTTTGGCAACTTTAGACCCCTGTTCTGGATGTATTTGCGCATTTCAATCTTGGGATGGCTGGTTTTCGCTCTCGGATTGTGGATCTGGACCAAAATGCCTGCGAAGCACTTTGGATGGACATTCCTCGTCCTCGAACTCGTGGTTCTCGCCGGCTTCGGGACACGACTCTGGCAGCGTGCCAGCGAGATGGTCTGGTATCAACGACGGTTCCTGGCTCCCCTCGCCGTGGCTCCGGTCACGCCCGCTCCGATCACGCCTGTCCCGGACCCGCTGCTGACGATCGCGCCACCGCCTCC
>PMCH01000242.1 GCA_003154055.1 Acidobacteriaceae bacterium | reverse complement strand
GGCCCGGTTTTCGCCAACGTCCTGCTCGCCGACGAGATTAACCGCACCACCCCAAAGACTCAGTCCGCCCTGCTGGAAGCGATGAATGAAGGGCAGGTCACGATCGACGGACGCTCTTATCCACTGCCGCAGCCGTTTCTGGTCATCGCCACGCAGAACCCGGTCGAGCACCACGGCACCTATCCCTTACCCGAATCGCAGCTCGATCGCTTCCTGATGCGCGTGCGCATGGGTTATCCCGAAGGCAATGCCGAGCGCGAGATTCTCCGCGCCGAGGCCGGCACCGCGCAGCTCGAACATCTGCGCCCCGTGCTCAGCGCCGCCGACGTGCTCGAGATCCAGCACGCCGTCACGCAGGTCCAGGTGGACGATTCGCTGATCACGTATGCATTGAAAATTGTGAGCAAGACACGCGAGTCGGAATACCTTTCTCTGGGCGTCTCACCGCGCGGTTCGCAAATGTTTTACCGCGCCGCCCAGGCCATGGCTTTCCTCAATGGCCGCGACTACTGCACTCCGGAAGACTTCAAGCCGCTGGCCGTATCCGTTTTCGCTCATCGCGTCGTGGTCAGCANNGTTCTCAGTGATGGTCGAAGGCGGAGCGAAGGGCGGGATATGCCTCAAACGTTTCAGTCCAAGCCCCGGTTCTACTGAGAACCGAGAACCGGGAACTGAGAACTGTCCTTCGGCTGCAGGCTCGACAGCCGCGAGATAGCCGCGACCATCATTCCGGAGAGGAATTGCATGGTTGCGACGTCCTCATGGTCAAACGCGTTCGGCGTGGACGAGAGCACCTCAAAGACACCCAGCGTCCGGCGGAAGTGACGGAGCGGAGCGACCAGTACGGAGCGCACGCCCAGATGCTGGCAGCTGGCCTGATCCACGCGCGAGTTGGACTCGGCATCGTGGCACAGGAGCACTTCTCCAGTACGCACACACTCCGCCGAGAGGCCGATATCAGTCTGCAGGCGCACCCCGATATCCGGAGCCGTACGGCCGGTGCGGGCTCGGCAAACGATTTCGTTCCCTCGCCGGAGGGCAATCGCCGCGCCGGTGGCGCCCGTTAAGGCTTGCGCTCTTTCCGCGATGATGCTGATGCCCGGCTCGAGGTCCATTTCGCCAGGATTGATGTCCGCATGCCGTGCCATTGACCCTGCCGCGTGTACGGGTACGGGTCCCGGCTGGCGCAGGCGGAGATGATGACGTCCGAAGAAAGATGTGGCTGCAGGAATTTCGTTTTCGCTATGGGCAAGCGAGACTTGCGGCACACTGCCCAGAAGCGACCGCACCAGCCGGTCGAGTTCCGCATCCGCGATCAGATGCGCCGTCTGCTGGCCACGCAGCGACCCGCCGAGAACCCGCGAAAGACTGAGCACCGCACCACTGCCGCAAGCGAGGCAGCGCGGGGTGTTGTTATCGCTGAGCATCTCGCACTGCACACAAAATACCGCCGACTGCAACGACACAAAGTTCACGTCTGAGGCAGCGAGCGAACCTATCATTCGGCTGATTTCCTCCGGACAGGGTTAGGGGGAAGAGTGAAAATAAATTCCCATGCCCTTTTGAGTAAGTGCCAGAGCTGGTTCAACCTGTGGAAAAGTGTGGTGAGGTTCCAAATTATGCGTCCACCAAGTGATCACATGCATCTCCGAAACCTGCCACCTGCCACCTGCCACCTGCCCTCTATAATCCCCCCATGTCTTTCCTTCGCTTCCTCATGCTTCTCTCGCTGGTGGTCTGGCTCGGTGGATTAATCTTTTTCGCTTTTGTAGTTGCGCCGACCGCCTTCACTCCGGGCCTTCTCCCCACTCGCCACATGGCCGGCACAATCGTCGGCCGCTCTCTCGACGTGCTGCATTGGATGGGCATCGTCTCCGGCATCGTCTTTCTGATCACTTCGATGATCTACAGCCGGATGACAGCCGGGAACGCGCGCCCGCTCGCCCCGCGCCATGTCCTGATCGTGGTGATGCTTTTGCTGACCGTGATCTCGCAGTTCGCCATCTCTCCAAAAATGCACGCCATCCGCGCCGAGGTGGGAGTGATCGACAACGCTCCCCCCGACAGTCCGCTGCGTGTGGAATTCAACCGCCTGCATGTATGGTCGGAAAATTTCGAGAAGGGAGTCTTCGTGCTTGGATTGGCGGCGCTCTACTGTACAGCCCGCGTTTTGAAATAGCGTCGGCTCGCACGCCGCAGATGGCTATTTCGTGGCTTTCGCCTTGTCCGCCGTCTTCCCGAGAGCATTGTCCAAGTACGCCAGATAAGCGGCAATCAGGTGATAGCTGTCGTAGTAGTCCTGCATCCTGATCGCATCCAGCTTGTCCCGCGACGAGTGCAGGATCGGCCAGGTCTGCTGCGTGACCGAATGCAGGGTAATGCGCGGGATGTGATAAGTCGCGAACGACTCCGAATCGGCGCTGCCGACTTCGTCCACGTTCATCGCCTCTGCGCGCAGGTTGCTCGCGGATGCCGCAGCCGCCAGGGCGTCGAGAAGAACCTTGTCGGCATGCGTTGCCCAGACCTCGGTCGGGCCCAGCCCCAGCGAATCCAGATTGACCATCCCCGCGATGTGCCCGCGCTGCTCGGGAGTAAGATGCTGCGCGTAGTATGCCGATCCCACCAGCCCTTTTTCTTCCGCCGAGAAACCCACGAAGACGAACGTGTGCCGGCGTGGCCGCCCGCTCACGCTGTAGAGCAGGCTGGCTAACAGCGACGCGCCCGTCCAGTTGTCCACCACCCCGTCGCCGAACTCAGTTACATGATCGGTGTGCGCGCCAACCAGGATGACGTCGGCGGTCTCTCCGGGCAGCACGCAAATTACATTGGGCGGCAGCTTGCGCTCCAGCGATTGCTCTGCGAGATTGGATTTCTTGCACCCCGCGTCCGCCAGCCACTTCCGGATCAGCGCTTCGCGTTCATTATTCTTGGTCGAGAACGACTTCAGGTGCCCCTCAATCGCCTCGCGAGACACCAGGCGATACTCAACCTGAGAACTCGCCCGGACAGCGCAACCCAGGCAAACGAGCAGGGCAATCGAGTAGCATAATCTGGCGCGCTCTGTCGTTCGTCGCATGGGCCTTGTGCCGAGCGTAGCATGATTATTCCGACCCTACGAGCGTCGCTCTGCCCGTTTGATTTATTCTGTTAGGTTCCTGACATCTGAAACCCGACACCTGAGACCTGATCCATGAAAACCGGCATCATCGGCCTGCCCCAGGTAGGCAAGACATC
>PMCH01000287.1 GCA_003154055.1 Acidobacteriaceae bacterium | reverse complement strand
TCGCGAAAGTTCTGGTGCACGGTGACATCGGCGCTCTGGATGGTAATTTTTCCGCCCTCGGGCATGGCGTCCTTGGCGTTCACCACCAGGTTCATGATGACCTGTTCGAGCTGTCCGGCGTCGGCGCGGGTCCGCCCGGCGTCCGGCGCGAGGCGAGTCACGAGCTCGATATTTTCTCCGATCAGCGGGCGTAGCAGCCGTTCCATGTCGCCAATGACGGAGTTAACGTCGACCACTTTCAACTCGAGCAACTGCTTGCGGCTGAAGGCGAGGAGTTGTCGCGTTAGCGTCGCGGCGCGATCCGCCGCCTGCTGGATGGACTGGACCTTTTGATGCAGACCGTCGCCTTCCTTCAGTTGTTCCAGCAGGACTTCGGTGTAACCGTTAATCACCATCAGGAGGTTGTTGAAATCGTGGGCGACACCGCCGGCCAGACGCCCCACCGCTTCCATCTTCTGCGCCTGGCGAAATTGCTCTTCGAGCTGGCGGCGCTCGGTAATGTCTTCAGCGATGATTTCCAGCACTTCCTCGGTTTCGTCGTCGCTGCTCACCGCGCGCCCGCTGAGGCGCACGATGATGACCCGCCCGTCTTTGCACTTCCACTGCACCTCGATGCCGTTCAGACTCTTCGTGCGCCGGTAATCCTCGGTCAAGCGGTCGAGTTCCTGCGCATTCAGGAAGACGTCCTGCCTGGGATCCAGCGCCAGCACTTCTTCGACCGACCCGTATCCCAGCATGTTAATCAGAGCTGGATTCACATCGAGGAATTTTCCGGTCACGCTGGCGCTGTAGATTCCGTAGGCTGCGCTCAGAATCAGGGACCGATAGCGTGCCTCCGACCGGCGCAACGCCTGCTCGTAGCGTTTATGCTCGATCGCGGTGGCCAACTGCTGCGAAACAAACTTCAAAATTTCGCGATCCCGCTCTCCGAACCGGACATTCGGGGTGTAGCTCTGTACGACCAGCGCGCCGATGCAGTTGTTGCCGTTTTTCAGAGGAACACCCAACCAATCCAGCGAGGATGCGCCAATGAGTTGAACTTCCCCCTGGTGCACCAGTGCATCGAAGATCGCGGGGGTGGCCAGCAGCGGCTCGCCGGTTCGCATCACGTACTCGGTAAGCCCGCGGCCCAGCCGCTTGGGCGCTGGAGCAGGGTCTTCTTCATCTACAAAATAGGGAAAGCCAAGAAGCTGCGTCACCGGGTCATAGAGAGCGATGTAGAAATTGCGGGCATACATCAGCTGACCAACGATGTTGTGAATGGCGGCAAAGAATTCCTGCGGATCTTCCGCGGAGTGCGTGCGGGCTGCGATGGCATACAGCGCCGAATTCAGTTCCTCGGCGCGCTTCTGATCGGTGATGTCGCGATACGAGGCATAGGTGGCAACCTTCTGGCCGTTGACCATGACCGGGGAGACCGAGAGCAGCACATCCACCAGCGATCCGTCCTTTCGCCGCCGGCGCGTTTCGAGGGAGAGCTTATTTCCCTTTCTGACGCTCTCGCCAATCCACGCGGTTTCGGCGTAGCGGTCGGGCGGCACAATGAGTGAATCCACTGTTTTCCCGACTGCCTCTTCCGAACTCAGCCCGAACAAGCGTGTGAACTCCGCGTTAATGCGCAGAATCCGCACTTCGGGGCCAATGATGCTGATGGCTTCGGGAGCATTTTCGACAATCTGTTCGAGATGGGCTTTCTCGATGTCAAAACTGGGTTTGGTGGGATGACCGTTGGTTGGAGGGTAGCTCGGCACGCTTTGCGTTTGCGTAGCCGCGCTCAGGATGGGCGGGGAACCGCGATCGAGGGCCTCGCGCAGAGCCTTCGCCCGCAGCAGTTCGGACGACTCCGCTGACGGGGTGACTTTCTCCCCCATGACAAGATCCTTCCCAATCGCACCAAGAGCTTATTGGGATGGTACCGACCGTGAGGGTCGTATCGAAAGTTACCGGGGTAATGGCAAATCCTCGGAAACGGCTGGAATCACAAGCGCTTAGTAGGTACTCGCCAGCATCTCGCAGATCCGGGCGAGCGTCTGCCGCTGTTCGTCGGTCATGATCAGAAACTCAAATCCGCAGTGCAGTCCCTGCCGGTAGCGCACGATGGCACGGATCTTAACCAGGTGCGGCGAGATCGGGATGGGAAACTCCATGGAGACGACTTCCCCAGGCGCCAGTTCTCCGGTCAGCGTCGCGCCGACGCCGTCCTGCCCCAGTTCACTGGTTCGGCCCCAGAGCGTGATGGTGTCGCCGTCGCGGAAGGTCGCCACCTGAATGTGGACGTCCATGCGGTGGCGCGGGAAACGCCGAAGCCTGCTAAAAGCTGAGACCGACGCTGGGGCGGGTTTGTTCAAGTCCGATCCTCTCGCTCTCGGGCGGGGAAAAGCCGATTCAGTTTCCGTGCAGCGGATATCCAGCTTCCAGCGGAAGCTTGCCGCCGATCTTGACGACATTTACTGCCCCGGTGATGGAATACACGTCCACCAGACCAACCGTCCCGGGGGATGATTGCACGCGGTGGATCACGTCTTCATCGGAATTCGCCACGATGATGGCCGGACGGTCAGAGCGGCCGTGATTGGCGACCGTAATCAGTTCCCGCAGTTCCTGCGGGCTCAGGCTGTAGACCTTTTCGACCACGATCTTCATATCGGCGGAGCCGGGCTCGCGCATGACCAGGGTGACCGGTTTGCCATCGGGCCAGTGTCCAGTTTGCCCCTTGCAGACCTTGACCAGATCGGCCATGGTGATGGCGCCGATGCCGCCGGCCTTGTTTGAGATCAGGGCGAGATCCTTGGCGCGCGCCGGGGTAGCCATCGCCGCCACCAACAGCACGAGCACCGCCCACCCGAGGTTTCCCCCCGGCCTGAATCCCGTCATGGCCCGATTGTGCTTGAAATGGACGCAATCCTCAACGGCATGAAAGGCCATGTACCTGCGAAGTGAATGGGAGTTCCTGGACATTCCCGTCTCCCCAAACGAGCCCAACGGCGGGGCCCGACGGGTCCGAGCCCGGAACTTTTCGACGGTCCTTGCGTATGCTTAAGTATTGAGGGTGCAGAGGTGTCCCCATGTTTTGCAATCAATGCGGCACGCAACTCCAGTCTGATTTCACGCTGTGCCCCCGCTGCGGCAAACCGGCGCAGGCCCCTGTCCCAGCAAACGCGACGACCCGGCTTCAGCAGCATCTGTCGACGCTGGGGATTTTGTGGATGGTCCTGGGTGGACTCACATTGCTTCCGGCATTCTTCCTGGTGTTTCTGAGCGGTCTGATCCGTGTCGCGATACCTTTCTCCAGCGCGGTGGCCCGCAACCTTGGCCCGCTGGTAATGATGGTGATTGGCGGCAGCCTTCTGCTGATTGGCGCCAGCGGCCTGTTGGTCGGGTGGGGCCTGATGCGACACCAGCCCTGGGCTCGGGTCCCGGCAATCCTGGTGGGCGTTCTGGCGCTCTTCCACCCGCCTTTACTGACCGCCCTCGGCATCTACACGCTTTGGGTGCTCCTGGGCCAGAACTCCGACGTCGAGTACCAGCGCCTGGCCAGCACCGCCCAGCGAAGCGGCTGAAAAGGTCAAGATCGTTCGTGGCAATCTCCGCCATCACCGGAAAGGTTATTCGAGAGGCAGTGTGCGAATGACGTTCTCTGTGGCCCTCTGTGTCGGCCGTGGTTAAGACCAAAAGCCTTAACCACGGGGAGCACCGGGGATCACGGGGGAAAGCGGCACGTCCTCCTGGCCTTGGCATCTCTCTTGATAGGGGCTGGGAGTTTGCCTCGTAAAGGTGCGTAAAGACGCGTGACAGGCGAAGCCGCGCCATCTACCATCAGCTACTAGACCCTTATGCCGTATCGTTCGAATGCCGCCGAAGCGTGGTACCAGGAAACCGAACCAGTCCTGCCCGGGATCCCGTTTGATCTACTNNGACCGCCTGAGCCTGCCCTGGTTTCGCACCGTGTTCACCAACATCGGGGACGTGATCTCACCCGAGACCTTGCCGCCCCTGGAGTTGGAGTCGCGGCCGATTGAGGTCGGGGAGTTGATTACCGATCAGCTCAGCCACTTCTGGTGGAGTTCGCTGCTGCGCAATCTTGCCGATCGGGTTGCCCCTGAACGGCAGCCGGCTCTGCAACTGACCTCCAAACCGATGGTGGAGGTGATGCCGAAATCGTGGCTGCTGTTACCGCTCTGGTCGGAAGTGATCAGCACTCCGAAGGTGTTTTACCCGGACAAGCCGAAGGTCGCCGATTCCGTGGTTCGCCCGATTGTTGTGACGCCCCCGGCTGACCCGCAAGAGACCCGGGTAGCGGACCCGACCGAGGCGGGAGTCCGCCGCGATCTGCGCCGTTCGAAAATCCGCCAGCGCATCTGGATCACCATGGCCGCGGCGCAAGCGGCCTATCTGATTGTGATCACGTTCTGGAAGTAGTGTTTCTTCGCCCTATCGAATGCGATTTCGTCAATCGCCGTGCACCTCTACTGCCGCAGCCCGATCCAGCCTTCCGCAATCACCATCGAGTTGCCGGGATTGTGCGGATCGTACTTCACCGAGGTCGGCAGCCCTAACCGGCAGGAATGCAGGTTGATCCACTGGCGCAGGTAGGTTACGTCCTGGGAGGCTTCGTAGGAGACGCCCGCCACGTCGTACTGGAAAATCAGCATCGTCGCCGCCGGACTGTCATTCGGAGAAATTTCCTGTACGTCAATGACCATGCCGTCGGTAATGCGCCCCACACCGCTGAGCCAGGTGCGCCGCTCCCGTTCGATGTCGTCGGCGGTCTTGGCCTTGCGCCGCACCAGCGCGTAGCTGGCCGCGGCGGCGCCGGCAGCACCCACAACTATCATATAGAGACGAAGCGGAATCATCGGATCGGAACCTGAGTACCGGGTCGAGATTCAGCATAAGCCGAAAAGGCTCTGCGCGCCAAGGGTACCGAGGTGCATTACAGCAGTAGTTGGTGGTTAGTGATTAGTGGTCAGAAGCGCCGAGAGTCGCTGACAATGGGGCGTTCTAATCACTAATCACTATGCACTGCCCTTACGACGGGAAGTGGAAGTGAACGTCGTGCTTGGAGGCGACGGGAACTCCGTCGAGTGTGGCCGGGGTGAACCTCCAGGTGCGAAGGGTAGTAAGTATCTTTTCGTCGAGGCCGTGACCGATTGCCTGCAATACCTTGGTTTCGACGACTTGCCCCTGGGCGTCGATCGTGACCTCCACGATTACGTCTCCCTGCAAGCCCTGTGGAAGTTCGGAGCGCGGAATGGGCGGGTCGGGGAAGACCAGGGGGAATGCCAGCTTCACTTCGTGTCCGGCAACCATGCCGGTAATGGTCGTGCCGAGTGGTGAACCTGCGTGCGAACTCTTCTCGGCGATCTCAGCGTCAATCGCGGGCGTGGTCTCGATGGGGTGGGGGCGGTTGTGGAACTTGCGGCGAGGAGCAGCGCGAGGCGCCGTGAACTTCTGGATGTCCGGCGGAGCCACCTCGTTCCCGCCTGATGGCGCGTAGATAACCCGGTAGTTCTTTCCGCTGTCGCCGTGCGCGACCCAGACTGGCGTCAAGCGGATTGCTTCGGGGTGCAGCGCAAGAAGAACGGCCAGCAATCCGAGATGCGCCGCGATGGATGCGCCCAGAATTCCGCGGGTCCTGGCACGACCCCACGCCCCTTGTTCAGTCTGGACAAACATCGCTTCGGAATCACCCCTTCAGTACTGTACCTCTGTTTCTGACGCGCGAGGATTGGGAACGTTTTGGGCTATCAACGCCGGTTTGAGTGCGCGGCGAGCCATGAGCGTAGCTAAACTATTGATAAATATAGGCTACGGATGTTCCTGCATCGGCTTCCACTCGTTGCCGCCAGCGTCAAGAAAGCTGTTTCCACCTGATTTAACAAGAAAGTGACAGGCTTTTGACAACTCCCCCGAGGCCTGAGCCTAAATTCAACGGCAAGTTGTACCTGCAGGTACTTGCGCTTTCTACTCATTGTCTTTAGCGCGGGTACGGGCAGTGCGGGAAACAGTTTCAACGGGCTCAACGCGCCATACGACGCAAAGGTCGTGGGGGACTCACACGGGGCTTACGCCGCTGTGACGCGTGTGCTCGGGGAACAGGGGCCGGACCCACACCCGGCCCCTGAAATTTTTTGGTGACAATCAGCGGCCCGCAGTCCTCAAGAACTGAATTTCTCAGTTTCGCTTTTAGCTTTGCTTTAGAGGTGGTTCACAGTGGAATGCCGAACGGGTCGGCAGGCTGCGGGGAAACGTCTTTCCAATTGGGCCCCTGAAGGGGCGATTGAAAATGAGACGTTCGCGGCATCGCTAAAGCGATGCCCTGATACGAGTCTCACACTTGTTCCGTACTCGGCTATGCCCGGCGGCGGTAGTAGATGTTGAACTCGAATCCCGGATTGGGCGGAAAGATCTCGGCGATTTTGCGCAGCCTTTCGGCGAGCGGCGTAGGCGCGAGCAGAGGATAGTCCCTCTCACGCAGGTCGTGATAGTCCACGTCGAGGTAAAGCGAGAGCAGGTAGATGGAAATCGCGTCGGCGAAGGTGGCTGCCAAGTATTCGTTCTTGAATTTCTCGGCGTCGGGTCCGGAGCCGGTTGCCATTTTGCGCGACTCCCACGCATCCAGCGAAGTTTCCCCTCGAACTCCAGCTTCCACCTGCTGCCATGCGACCTCGGCAAACGGCTGCGACACGCCCGCGCGCTCGACCAGGGCATGCCCGACGTTGATGTAGAACTCGAACGCGACCGAGAATTTGTCGTCCATCAGGCGGGTGGAAATGAACACACACTGCGCATCGCCCAGATTCAGATTACGGTGGCAAACGGCATTCTCGCTCAGCGCGACATCGTAGCGGTCGGCAATCAGCGTCTCCTCGCCCTGGCTGACGGTGAGCGGAACGAAGTAGTAAGCCTTGCGGGCGAGCGCGGCCGCGGCGGCGCCCGGGACAGCGGTAATCATCCGGTCCAGATCGTGCTCGGAAATGGTGACTTCCCCGGAACGGGCGTAACAAATACCGTTGGGCGCCTGAGAAACCGGGGTGGTTCGAACGATGTCCGCGGGGGTGCGGGTAATCGCCGAGGTGGCTTGCGACATGGTGTTTATTGTAGCTCAGCCACCCTACCGTCGCTGGAGGCCACGGGCAGCGATGGTGTAGCCTAGAACCATGCCGGAAGCGATTTCAAGCCGCCCGCGGTGGATTGCAATTCCGTTTCGCGTGCTGCTCATGACTTCTCTGCTGACCCTGCTGGCGTTTGCCGTCGCCCTGCTGCTGAGCATCCTGGGCACGATCGTGTACTCGCAGGTGGAGCATGTCGCGCCCAATCTGCCGTTCGCGTACCGGCACGTCGCTTTCCCTTTTGCGATCAGCGTGGGCATCATCGTGCTCACCTTGTCGCTGGTGATGGAAATCCGCCACTACCGGCATCGGAAGACGCTGGCGGGAATCGAGCGCGCCAGTTGAAGACCACCGCGCCAGGGATCAAGCCAAGGATCGCCATTCCCATTCCTCACTCTGGCGACCGTGGTTATGCCGAGCGATCGCTGCCCCCGTATGAAGAAGCGGTCCGGCTGGCCGGTGGAGAGCCGGTGCGCATCGAACTGAACCAGACTCCCGCGCAGATCATGAAGCAGATCGAGCGCTGCGACGCGGTGCTGCTGCCCGGCAGTCGGGCCGACATCGAACCACAGAAATACGGTGCAAAGCGCAACCGCAAGACCTCAGCCGCGGACAGCAAGCGCGACACGGTCGACGAGTTGCT
>PMCH01000029.1 GCA_003154055.1 Acidobacteriaceae bacterium | reverse complement strand
GCGGTAGGCGAGATAACGGCGGGCTTTGGTCAAGCGGTCTTCGCTGACCAAGCGCTGGCCTGAGGTGGGATCGAACTCCGGCCCGCGCGTGTCGTCGGCCAGCTTGAAGCCGCGCCCCTGGTTGCCCGGAATGCCATACATGAAGTGGTCGCTGTGATCGGCCCAGACGGGTACATTGCCTTCGTCGTAGCTGCTGTCGCCTGCCGGAGTGCCGAAGAAAAACACGTCCTGTTTGGTGGAGACAAAGTGGGGGCCCACTGTGCCCGGAAACAGCTTGCCCAGCCACGGCCCGCAGGCGAAGACATAACGGTCTGCCGCGAGTGTCGATCCGTCTGAGAGGGGCAGGGATTTCCAGTCCCCATCGTCGAGGCCATTCGCTGCCACGGCAACCTGGCGATACTCTCCGCCCTCGGCAATGAACTGTTCGACCACGGCCTGCGCGGAAGCCCGAGCCAGCAAGTATCCGCTTTGCGGCTCGTAGATTCCCCACTCGACATTCTGGAAACTGATCTGCGGCCAGCGTTTCGCCAACTCGTTCACAGACAGTTGCTCGAATGGAATCCCCGCAGCCTTCAGGACCGGCAGGGAACCGCGCTCGAATGCGCCGTCGCCTTCCACCATCCAAAGCACGCCAATCGGGAAGAAGGACTTCCGCTTCCACTGCGATTCGTGTTGCTTCCACAGTTCGAGGGCGTGCGCGGCCAGTTTGGTATAGGGCTGGTCGGGTCCGTAGGCACCGCGGATGACGCGTGTCTCCCCGCCCGAAGATGCCCGCGAGTTTCCCGGACCCCAGGCATCGAGCAGCGTTACCCGGGCTCCGCCGCGAAGGAGATAGAGCGCCGTCCACCCGCCAAACGCGCCCGCGCCGACCACTGCGATGTGAGGTTTGTTGTTCATGGATTTTGGAGTTCGACTGGCATTCTGACGCATACCGCTCAATCGCACTTTCGTTTTCATCTTGCCGCTCAGAGACCGGTCATCTTCTCCAGGCGTTCCGGGTACCGAGCCCCTTCCACCTTGATCTTTGAGGCGGTGCTATCGATGTCGCGGAGGTCGTCGGACGTCAGTTCGACTGCCGCTGCTCCGATGTTCTCTTCGAGGCGGTCTAGTTTCGTCGTGCCTGGGATTGGAACAATCCACGGCTTTTGAGCGAGCAGCCAAGCGAGTGCGATCTGCGCAGCAGTCGCGTTCTTCCGCTTCCCAATGCTACCGAGCAGGTCAATCAGTGCCTGGTTCGCCTTGAGAGCCTCCGGCGTAAAGCGAGGGAGGGTGCTGCGGAAATCGGTGCTCTGGAATTTCGTGTCTTCGTTCATCTTTCCCGTCAGGAATCCCTTGCCAAGTGGGCTATACGGCACGAAGCCAATCCCGAGCTCCTCGATGGTCGGGATTACTTCCTTCTCGGGGGTTCGCGTCCAGAGGGAGTATTCGCTTTGGAGAGCAGTGATCGGCTGGACTGCGTGTGCGCGGCGAATCGTCTTTGCGCCCGCCTCGGAAAGCCCGAAGTGCTTGACTTTGCCTGCTTGAATCAGTTCCTTCACCGCGCCAGCGACGTCTTCGATGGGCACGTTCGGGTCAACCCGGTGCTGATAGAGCAGGTCGATTGACTCGACCTTGAGCCGCTTGAGCGAACCTTCGACAGCCACCTTGATGTGCTCCGGTCGGCTATTCAGGCCAGGCGCGCCCGGCCGATTGTCGCTGCCACTCAGATCAAACCCGAACTTGGTGGCGATCACCACCTTCCCGCGGAAAGGAGCGAGAGCTTCGCCCACAAGCTCTTCGTTCAAGTACGGTCCATAGACTTCGGCGGTGTCAAAGAACGTAACGCCTCGTTCGACAGCAGCATGGAGAAGAGAGGTCATCTCCTGCGTGNNCATTCCCATGCAGCCGAGGCCGATGGCCGATACTTCAAGATTGCTTTTTCCGAGTTTGCGTTTTTGCATTGTTTCTCCCTTCAAAGTGGAACACGGTTAAGACACTGCCTCTGCACGCTGCATTTCGCGCCAGCGAGCAGGTGGAATGCCTTCCCAGGTGCGGAAAGCGCGAACGAAGGAGTTGGAATCCTCATAGCCGAGAAGGTAAGCAGCTTCATTCAACTCGAGGACGGAATTGTTGAGATAGTGGCGAGCAAGGTGGTGACGAGCTTCCTCGAGCACTCGTTGGAAGCTTGATCCTTCATCCCGCAAACGCCGCTGCAGAGTGCGGGGACTTACGTGCAGCGCATCGGCGATGTCCTCGATGGCCGGACGTTGGCCGGTGAGTTTTTGTTGTATCGCTACGCGGACTCGCTCGATGAAATTCTCGTCACCGTTCTCCCGCTTCAGCTCTTCCTCAAACTGCGGCGCAAGCATTCCCAGAAGCTCGGCGTTCCGCGTAACGAACGGTCGCCGGGCGTCAGCGGCGCGAAACACGATTGCGTTGCGGGAACCTCCGCAGACCACGGGACAGCCAAAGTGGCGTTCAATGGTTTTCGCGTGCGGCCTGGGTTGAATAAACTCCACGCGGAGCGGCGAGAGCCGCGTGCCCGTGCCGTGGCGAGCGAGCGAGAGCACCCAGGCGAAGCAGCATTCGTTCAGTACCGGAGGCTCGACTTCGTCAGCGAGGAGCCAGCGGAACTGGATGCTCCACTGTTCGTCGTCCTTCTCCTGCAGGATCTCTTCCGGGCAGGTGAGCTGCTTATACCGAGCCATTTGGGCTATGGCTGAGCCGAAGTTTTCCGTCGAGAGAGCGGCGAGACCGACGGGATGGAATCGTTCGGTCTTCGTTTCTGTGCCGAGCAGGAGACCGATCGCGGGGTTGGCGCTGACTTCGCCCACGGCACTCCAGAGGGCAAAGAGTTCCTCGGTCGTGAGAAGCACACGCGGTTGATCGATACATCCCTGAGGAAGACCGGCTCTGCGCAGGACTGCAGAGGCACGGACTCCCAGTTCTTCCAACTTCGAAAAAGTGCTGCCGGAAAAGCGAAAGTGTTTATTCATCGGGTTACTCAGATTTGAGAGAAGCCATGTCGATCGAGAACCGGTACTTCACATCGGACTTGAGGAGTCTCTCGTAAGCTTCGTTGACCTT
>PMCH01000267.1 GCA_003154055.1 Acidobacteriaceae bacterium | reverse complement strand
GCGGTAGGCGAGATAACGGCGGGCTTCGGTCAACCGGTCTTCGCTGACCAAGCGCTGGCCTGAGGTGGGGTCGAACTCCGGCCCGCGCGTGTCGTCGGCCAGCTTGAAGCCGCGCCCCTGGTTGCCCGGAATGCCATACATGAAGTGGTCGCTGTGATCGGCCCAGACGGGCACATTGCCTTCGTTGTAGCGGCCGTCGCCCGCCGGGGTGCCGAAGAAAAACACGTCCTGTTTGGTGGCGACAAAGTGGGGGCCCACCGTGCGCGGGAACAGCTTGCCCAGCCACGGCCCGCAGGCGAAGACATAACGGTCTGCCGCGAGTGTCGATCCGTCTGAGAGGGGCAGGGATTTCCAGTCCCCATCGTCGAGGCCATTCGCTGCGACGGCAACCTGGCGATACTCGCCGCCCTCGGCAATGAACTGTTCGACCACGGCCTGCGCGGAAGCCCGTGCCAGCAGGTATCCGCTTTGCGGCTCGTAGATTCCCCACTCGACATTCTGGAAACTGATCTGCGGCCAGCGTTTCGCCAACTCGTTCACGGACAGCTGCTCGAAGGGGATTCCCGCATGCCTCAGGACCGGCAGGGAACCGCGCTCGAATGCGCCGTCGCCTTCCACCATCCAAAGCACGCCAATCGGGAAGAAGAACTTCCGCTTCCACTGGGCCGAGTGTTCCTTCCAAAGCTCAAGTGAGCGAGCGGCCATCTTCGTGTAGGGCTGATCCGGTCCGTAGGCACCGCGGATGACGCGTGTCTCCCCGCCCGACGATGCCCGCGAATTTCCCGGACCCCAGGCATCGAGCAACGTGACCCGGGCGCCGCCACGAAGAAGATAGAGCGCCGCCCATCCGCCGAATGCGCCGGCGCCTACCACTGCGATGTGAGGTTTGTTACTCATGGATATTGGAATCCGACTCCGCGCGCGTTAGCTGAATACGACTTCATGTCGATCAATCCCGAACCTAAGATGCCAATTCGCATACCGCTCAATCTCGCTTGTGTTCTCATCTTGCCGCTCAGAGACCGGTCATCTTCTCCAGGCGTTCCGGGTACCGAGCCCCTTCCACCTTGATCTTTGAGGCGGCGCTATCGATGTCGCGGAGGTCGTCGGACGTCAGTTCGACTGCCGCTGCTCCGATGTTCTCTTCGAGGCGGTCCAGCTTCGTCGTGCCTGGGATTGGAACAATCCACGGCGTTTGAGCGAGCAGCCAAGCGAGTGCGATCTGCGCAGCAGTCGCGTTCTTCCGCTTCCCAATGCTACCGAGCAGGTTAATCAGTGCTTGGTTCGCCTTGAGAGCCTCGGGCGTAAAGCGAGGGAGAGTGCTGCGGAAGTCGGAACTGGCAAACGTCGTGTTTTCTTTGATAGCTCCCGTCAGGAATCCCTTGCCAAGTGGGCTATACGGCACGAAGCCAATCCCTAACTCCAGGAGGGTTGGTATCACTTCCTTCTCGGGGGTTCGTGTCCAGAGGGAGTATTCGCTTTGGAGAGCAGTGAGCGGCTGGACAGCGTGTGCGCGTCGAATCGTCTGCACCCCTGCTTCAGAAAGGCCGAAGTGCTTGACTTTGCCTGCTTGAATCAGTTCCTTCACCGCGCCAGCGACGTCTTCGATGGGCACGTTCGGGTCAACCCGGTGCTGATAGAGCAGGTCGATNNGTCGATTGTCTCGACCTTGAGCCGCTGGAGCGAGCCCTCGACCGCCTCCTTGATGTGCTCGGGCCGGCTATTCAGACCTGCCGCTCCTGGCCGATTATCGCTGCCACTCAGATCAAACCCGAACTTGGTGGCGATCACCACCTTCCCGCGGAAAGGAGCGAGAGCTTCGCCCACAAGCTTTTCGTTCAAAAACGGGCCGTACACTTCGGCGGTGTCAAAGAAAGTAACGCCGCGTTCCACTGCTGCACGGAGAAGAGAGGTCATCTCCTGCNNAAGCTCATTCCCATGCAGCCGAGGCCTATGGCCGACACTTCAAGATTGCTTTTTCCAAGTTTGCGCTTTTGCATTGTTTCTCCCTTCAAAGTGGAACACGGTTAAGACACTGCCTCTGCACGCTGTCTTTCGCGCCAGCGAGCAGGTGGAATGCCTTCCCAGGTGCGGAAAGCACGAACGAAGGAGTTGGAATCCTCATAGCCGAGAAGGTAAGCAGCTTCATTCAACTCGAGGACGGAATTGTTGAGATAGTGGCGAGCAAGGTGGTGACGAGCTTCCTCTAGCACTCGTTGGAAGCTTGATCCTTCATCCTGCAAACGCCGCTGCAGAGTGCGGGGACTTACGTGCAGCGCATCGGCGATGTCCTCGATGGCCGGACGTTGGCCCGTGAGTTTTTGTTGTATCGCCACCCGGACTCGCTCGAGGAAATTCTCGTCACCGTTCTCCCGCTTCAGCTCTTCCTCAAACTGCGGCGCAAGCATTCCCAGAAGCTCGGCGTTCCGCGTAACGAACGGTCGCTGAGCGTCAGCGGCGCGAAACACGATTGCGTTGCGGGAACCTCCGCAGACCACGGGACAGCCAAAGTGGCGTTCAATGGTTTTCGCGTGCGGCCTGGGTTGGATAAACTCCACGCGGAGCGGCGAGAGCCGGGTACCCGTGCCGTGGCGAGCGAGCGAGAGCACCCAGGCGAAGCAGCATTCGTTCAGTACCGGAGGCTCGACTTCGTCAGCGAGGAGCCAGCGGAACTGGATGCTCCACTGTTCGTCGTCTTTCTCCTGCAGGATCTCTTCCGGGCAGGTGAGCTGCTTATACCGAGCCATTTGGTCTATGGCTGAGCCGAAGTTTTCCGTCGAGAGAGCGGCGAGACCGATGGGATGGAATCGTTCGGTCTTCGTTTCTGTGCCGAGCAGGAGACCGATCGCGGGGTTGGCGCTGACTTCGCCCACGGCACTCCAGAGGGCAAAGAGTTCCTCCGTCGTGAGAAGCACGCGCGGTTGATCGATACATCCCTGAGGAAGACCGGCTCTGCGCAGGACTGCAGAGGCACGGACTCCCAGTTCTTCCAACTTCGAAAAAGTGCTGCCGGAAAAGCGAAAGTGTTTATTCATCGGGTTACTCAGATTTGAGAGAAGCCATGTCGATCGAGAACCGGTACTTCACATCTGACTTGAGCAGTCTCTCGTAAGCTTCGTTGACCTT
>PMCH01000327.1:12425-16158 GCA_003154055.1 Acidobacteriaceae bacterium | reverse complement strand
TCCGGCACCGGCAGTGTGATGGTTACTGTTGTTCCTTTTCCAAGCTCCGAATGCAGCGAGATTTTTCCGCTGTGGCGTTCCACAATTCCGCGGCTCACGGCCAGTCCCAACCCGGTTCCGCGGCCATGCTCCTTGGTGGTAACGAACGGCTCGAAGATCTTGGGCATGACTTCGGGAGCGATGCCGGCACCATCATCCCGCACGGTCAGGACGATCGTCTTGCCGCCCTCACCGAGCGCGGATTCGATCCACAGATTCCCGCCCTTCGGCATGGCGTCGATGGCGTTCACCATCAGTGCCAGCAGCACTTGCTCGATCTGTGCCGGATCGCAGAGGATCCGCGGCAGCCCCTGCGCGATCTTCAACTGCAGTTGGATCGCGGCGTGATCGAGATTCGGACGCAACAGGAGCACGCAGCGCTGCAATACCGGCTCGATGTCGGTGGACTGCACGTTCATGGGAGACGTACGCGAGAAGCTGAGAAGATTTTTCACCAAGTCGCCGCAGCGCCGGCTCTCACTGGCAATCAGGTCCAGCGATTGCATGGCCTCTATCTTCTTTTCGCCGCTGGCCTGGTCGCGATCGATCCACTTCTTAATCAGTTTCGAATAAGTCAGGATGCCCGACAGCGGGTTGTTGATCTCGTGTGCGACTACTGCAGCCATCTTGCCCAACGAAGCCATTGTCTCTACGTGCAGGACTTCATCGTGAGCCCGCCTTAGTTCGCGAGTCTTCTCCGCGACGCGATCCTCCAAAGTGCGCGCCCAGGAGACCATCTGCTCGTTTGCGCCGCGCAGTTGCAAGCTCATGGAGTTGAACGACGCTGCCAGGTCGCCAATCTGATCCTGCGACTGAAGTTCGATCTGATATCCCAAGTCGCCCTCGCTGAGCCGTTCCGTTCCTTCCTGGAGTTGCTTCAGGGGGAGGCTGACCATCCGGTGGATAAACAGCCAGCTCAGAAACGCAATGGCCACCATGGCCAGTCCGTCATACGCCAGCATCTGCCAGGTACCCTGGGCGAGTTGCTGGTCGGCTTTGGCCAGCGACAGGTGCGTGTCCAGCACTCCCAGAATCTGCTGGCTGGCAGGATGCGCGTGGCACTCGGCATTGGAGCAGTCCGGCTGGTTCTCGATGGGCGTGATGATGGCGAGGACGCGGAAGCCGCCGCCGTTGCGATAGACGCGAAACCGGTCCGGCCGGTCCAGTTTGGCGAGCGGCTGCCGTTGCGAGTGGCATCCGTAGCAAGCCTCGGCATCCTTATCGACCGAGCGGCTGGTCTCGGAAGGCTCGGTGGAATAGGTGATCCGGCCCTCGCGGTCGAAGACGCGCACCCGGACCACTCCCGGCTCATCGGCCATGGTGGCCATGGCGCGATGCAAGCCTTCGCGGTCATTGCGCATCATATAAAACGTGGTATTACGCCGGATCACGTCGCTGATGCGTTCGGCGCTTACCAGGGCAGACGATTCGAGGTGCTGGCGATGCAACCGGATCGTCAGGTAGCCAAGCAGCGCGAAGATGACGACCATCGCGCCCACCAGCAGCCCGATCAGCTTGGTGCCAAGTCCATAGGTGAATCGCTCATACAGGCCGCGCCACCCCGGTTTTGACTCAGTCTCCCGCATGGCTCAAAACCTCGCTGCCCACGACGACTTCCGGCTCGTGGGCCACGTGTTCTGTTTCGGAGGGGAAGATGGGTAAGTATTTTGTGGCTAGTCCAAAGAGCGCGAAGCCGGCCGCAATGATGGCGGCGGTGATCGCCAACTCAGTCCACTTCGGTATGTAGCGCACGCCGGCCGAGCCTTCGAGACCGGTGATACTCACATTGAGCCGGTTAGTGATGAAGCCGAGCACCACGAGCACGGCGGTGACATAGAGTCCGCCAGCTGTCATTCTCACTTTCTTTTGTGTCAGCAGCGCCAGCGGCAGGATCAGCGCCAGCGTGAGTTCCAGCCAGAACAGGTAAGTCTCATAGCTGGGCTGAAACAGCAACTTGAGTACGCCCCGATGGAGCAAGTCCTCGAAGCGCAGGATCCCGTAGACCGACAGCACCACCAGCAACACGCGTCCCAGTTCCTGGATGATGGGAAGCTCAAGCTGACGTCCAAAGTGTTTTGCGCTCATGGACGACTCGAAAATAGTCATGGCCAGTCCGACCGCGATTGCCGACAGAAAGAAGAACACCGGCAACAGCGGCGTGTACCAGAACGGGTGCAGCTTCTCCGGCATGATGAGATAAAGCGTGCCCAGCGACGACTGGTGCAGGGTGGAGAGAATCACACCTCCGATGACCAGCGGGATGAGCACGGCACGGATGATTTTGAGCGGCTTCTGCAGGTTGAATCGTTCGAGCACAATGGGGGCAAACTCCAGCGAAAGCACGGCGGTGTAGAGCATTACGCAGTACGCCACCTCAAACATCACCGAGTGTGGATTCCGCATGATCAGCGGGTGCCAGATGTTGTAGGGCTTGCCCAGGTCGAACAACAGCGCCACCGAAACCAGCACGTATCCCAGGAACGCGGTGAGGATGGTCGGCCGCACGATCGGCTTCAGGCGCTTGATGTTGAGGATGTGCACCGCCGCGGTAAGCGTGAAACCGCCCGCCGCCAGCATCACGCCGCACAGAACGTCAAAGCCAATCCAGATGCCCCAGGGAAACTGGTCGCTGAGATTGGTGGACGGACCCAGGCCCTTCGCGAAGCGGACGTACGTTGCGTAGACCCCGGCGGCCATCAGAAAGAAGAAGACAAGTTTCCAGAATGAGAGCTTGATCTTCATTTCGCCCTCCGGTCGCCTTGGCTGGGATCGCTGCTGGGATAGAACACAGTTTTCTTCGGCGGTTCTTCTTCGGCGGCGACTTCCTCGCGGCGATGGGTGATCCACCACACCCCGCCCAGGACCACCCCGCCCAGCGGGATGAAATCCGGAATGCGCGACAGAACGCGGTAGGTGAACAGCGGCAGGGGATCGCGGGTGAGATCGGTACGGTACCCGAACTCTTCGAAGGGAACACTGGAGAGCAACAGCACCGAGGTCCCGCCCACCTCATTCAGGCCGTAAATATGGTTCACATACTTGCCGGGATTGTCGTGCAACCGCTGTTGCGCTTCGGTAATCAGCTCGTCGCGTTCCCCGAACTTGGTCGCACCCGTGGGACAGGCATCCGCACAGGACGTTTGCTTCCCTGCTTCGACCCGATCCGAGCACATGGTGCACTTCTGCACGCGCGGTACCAGCTTGTTCCATTCGTACTTGGGCACGCCGAAGGGGCAGGCCACCATGCAGTAGCGACAGCCCATGCATCGGCTGGCTTCGTAGATGACTGGGCCCTCGGGTGTCTTGCGGAGCGCCGCCACCGGGCAGACCGAGGCGCAGGCCGGGTCGGCACAATTCATGCACAGGCGGCGCATGTACTTGTCGCCCTTGGCAAGCACGACGGTGAATTTGTGTTCCGATTGCCGGTCTTCCGCCGCTACCGCGTCGTCATAGCGAAGCTGGTTTTTCTCCGCGCACGCGGCTTCGCATTGCTTGCAGTTGATGCAGAGCGTGGCGTCATAGAGTATGGCCTTGCTCATGAAGGAATCTCCTGGCCACTCCGGGACAGGACGTCCGCACCGGCGGAACGAGCGTGGGCGGATGTGAGGGCTGTAGCGAAGCGGCTATCAAAAACCTGCACGGGGAAAAGGCAGGTGCACGGCGAAGATTGCACCCGGGTCCCGACTTCCAGGCG
>PMCH01000327.1:1669-12402 GCA_003154055.1 Acidobacteriaceae bacterium | reverse complement strand
TTCTGCAGGTCGCGAATCGCGGCGACGACGGCCTTCACCTGGTCCGGAGTCAGGGCTTTGGCGATGGCAGCGTGCTTGGCATTCGTTTCGACCGTCTTGGTGATGTCAGCATCCGACATCTTTTTCGCCTCGTCAGAAATCAGGCTGGGGATCTTGGCGGCCGGCTTGCCGGCTCCATCCGGGCCATGGCACATGGCACATTTTGCTTTGTACAGAGCGGCGCCGTCCTCGGCCCACGACAGACTGGGAATCAGAATGAACAGGGCTACTGCAACGGTCAGGACCAGCATCGCGATCTTCGTCGTCTTCATGATTGCGTCCTCTCGAAAATTGGTTTAACAGCGCGCAGAAAGAGGCAGTAACTAGATGGGCAATATGTTGCGAATTTCGCCACCACCTCGACCTCCCGAATCCGGTCTGTAGCGAATCTCTGCATTTGGCTTCTGCGCTGTTGTAAGTTTCATCGGTATGGCGAATTACCGCTGTGATTTCAGTCACATAAGAGCGTGACCTGGGTGGGGGCAGGGAAGGTTACGGAACACACGTCTGCGACGGGAAAGAATGGACTTGCGCGGTAGGATTCCGCTGTTGGACGGGGTTCGATAGGGAGGTCAGCTCTGCCCGGCTCTAGTGGATCATCAGCGCCGAGGCAGCTGCCAGAACGCCCGCCGTCCCCATCAGCAGCCCGAAATACCAGAAAAGCCGCCGTCCTGAAAGCAGGGTAATCGAGGTAACTACCAGCGCGATCTCAAGGAAGACTTCGCCCAGATCGAAACGGTCAGTCTTGCGGTGGGCGAGGTCGGCTTCCTGCTCCAGTTCACGAGCCTTGGCGTCGAGCTCTTTTTGCTCATCGCGATAACGCTCGGCTTCCGCCTTGTACTTTTCACCAAGCTTGGCCGTAGCCTCCGCGTCCTTAGTGGCAATAACGGCCGCCAGGTCGGCGAACTGTTCGTCGCTGTGTCGGCGGATGTTCTTGGCCTGGTAATACCCCCACTGATCGGTCACCTTGTTTTGAAGAATGACCTCTTCGGTGCTGGTACGGTGTCCAAGTAACGAAACCGTTGCGACTAGCACCGCCAGTACCGCCATGGTGAGGCTGACCGGAGCGAGGCTGGGATTGTGCCGGGCATGTTCCGCGTGCTCTTGCAACTCTTGCAGTTCTTCCGACATGGCGTTCCATCATAATGGCTCGGAGCGTTTTTTGCTCGCCGGAGCCCATTTTTCTCGACTGGGAGAGACGGCGACACGCCGCCGGAGCAAGTTCAACTCCGGCCAGCCTGGTGTCATTCGCCCATGACTTTCACAATCACACGCTTGTCCCGCTGGCCGTCGAATTCAGCGTAGAAGATGCGCTGCCAGGGACCGAAGTCAAGCTTCCCGCTGGTGACCGGCACGATGACCTGGTGGTGGACGATCATCGACTTCAAATGGGCGTCGCCATTGTCTTCTCCGGTCTGGTGATGCTGGTAGTTCGGATTGGCGGGCGCGAGTTTTTCCAGCCACTGCTCAATGTCTTCGATCAGGCCGCTCTCGTTATCGTTTACGTAGACCCCGGCGGTGATGTGCATGGCGGAAACCAGGATCATGCCGTCCTTAATGCCAGACTTCTTCAGGATCGTTTCCACCTGCGGCGTCAGGTGTACGTAAGCGTGACGACTCTTGGTGTGCAGGGTCAGGTATTCGGTGTGGAACTTCATGGATACCAGATTTACCACACAGTCGCAGAGAAAATCCCAGGGTGATCAGAAGACTAGGTTTTTCTCCGTGTCTCTGTGACTCTGTGGTGAGTAGGTTTGTCACTACCGCATGGACTCTTCGACTTCCGAGATCCAATCGGGGCGTTTGAGCACTTCGCGTGGCTTCGGCCCGTCGGCGGCGCCGACGATGCCGTCGCGTTCCATCAGGTCGATGAGATGCGCGGCGCGGCCGTAGCCAATTCGCAGGCGGCGTTGCAGCAGGGAAGTGGAGGCCTTGCCGAACTCGATCACCAGACGGACGGCGTCGTTGAACAGAGGATCGTTGTCGTCTGCGCTGAGTTCGCTGCCCTCTTCTCCGGCAGCACCCATCTCGCGATCTTCCTTGGGCGGCTCCAGGAATTTCTCCTGGTACTGCGCCATGCCCTGCGCCTTCCAGAACTCAACGACAGCGGCGATTTCCTTCTCGGTGACGAGCGGAGCATGCAGGCGGTGCACGCGCGCGGAACCGGAAGGCAGATAGAGCATGTCGCCGCGCCCGAGCAGCGATTCGGCGCCGTTCGCATCGAGGATGGTGCGCGAGTCCACCTTGGTCGCGACGCGGAACGACACGCGAGCCGGGAAGTTGGCTTTAATCAGGCCGGTGATGACGTCCACCGATGGCCGCTGCGTAGCGAGTATTAGATGGATGCCGACCGCTCGCGCCATCTGTGCCAGGCGGGTGATCGATTCTTCCACGTTGTGGCCGTCCAGCATCATCAGGTCGGCCAACTCATCGATGACGATGACGATGTACGGGATCGGGCCCTCTTCGCCAGTTTGATCGCCAAACAGGCTGGGCGTGTCGTCGAAAAGGCGGTTGTAACTGTCGATGTTGCGCACGCCTCTGGCCGCCAGCAACTTCAGCCGGCGTTCCATTTCGCGGACCGCGTTACGCAGCGCGTTAGCCGCCAGCTTCGGCTCCGTAATGATTGGCGTATAGAGGTGGGGCACGCCTTCGTAATTGCCAAGTTCCAGGCGCTTCGGGTCCACCAGTACCAGCCGCACCTGGTCGGGCGTCGCCTTATACAGAATGGACATGATGAAGGCGTTGATGGCCACGCTCTTGCCGGTGCCGGTCGAGCCTGCGATCAGCAGATGGGGCATACCGGCCAGATCGGCAACCGCGAGGCGGCCGTTGATGTCCTTGCCCATACCGAGCGTGAGCTTCGATTTCGAGCCCAGAAATTCCTGCGACTCGATGTTCTCGCGCAGCCAGATGATCTCGCGCTCGCGGTTCGGCACCTGGATACCGACGGTGCTCTTCCCCGGCATGCGCTCGATGAGAATGCTTTCCGCGCGCAGCGCCAGGCAGAGGTCGTCGGTGAGTCCGGTGATGCGGCTGTACTTGATGCCGGCTTCCGGCTTGTACTCGAAGGTAGTGACGACCGGACCCGGGTTAATCTGGGTGACTTGCCCGTGGACGTCGAACTCGGAGTATTTCTCCGTCAGAACCTGGGCGAGGATCTTGAGTTCTTCTTCATGGACGGCCTGCGCCTCGTCTGGACGATGCAGCAGGCTCGAGGGCGGCAGCTTGTAACTGCCGGCGATCTTGGGCAGGGTTGTCTTCGGCCTTTGCTGGGTGTCGGCGCGCTCGGTGACAGCAGGCTCTTCGACGAATTCCTCAGGCGGCGGCATCGGAGGAACTTCGTCCTCTTCGATCATTCGCTCAATGCCGGTGCGCGGGGCAGTGTTCGGTTGGGCTCGATAGGGCTCAGGTTCTTCGCGAACAGCCCGCGCTGGCACCAGTTGGGTGGTGACGGTGGGTTTCTGGGCGCGTCGCTGATCGAGTTCCTTTTGCTGGCGCCGCCGCTGGCGCTCTTCCTTCCAGTCCTTCCAGCGTTCCAGCAGTGCCACCACAAACGCAAAGCGGGTCGGAGCCCAGACCTCGATTGCCGAGAAGGAAAAGGCAGTCGTCAAATACAACGCAACCGCAAGAACTGAGGTGCAGACGATATACGCGCCGGCCAGGTTGAAGAAATGAATGAGGGCATCGCCAATAATGCGGCCGAGCAGGCCTTCGATGGGGATCGCGCCCCACCAGCGCAGGTGTCCAGGCAGAATGGCGAGCAGGGCGGGCACGAACATCAGCAGCCACGTGCCACCGAGCGTTTTTGCAATCGGGGCCTGTACCGACCGCGAGCGGAACCAGCGCACGCCGAGCATCCCCAGAAAGAGCGGCAGCAGAAACGCGCCGACACCCCAGAATTGCAGGACCAGATCGGAAAGATAGGCACCGACAATACCAATCCAGTTGCGGGCCGCGTGCGATCCGGTCAGCACCGAGGCGCTGTTCAGCGAAGGATCGAGCGGCGAGTACGAAGCGAGCGCGAGGAAAAGGAGGAGCGCGGAGACACACAACAGGAATCCGACCAACTCATTGAGTCGGCGGCTCCTGGTGGGCTCAAAAATCGTCGAAAAGAATTTCATTGGCTTAGACGGTATCTCCCTGAATGAGATGCAGACACCTCACCAGGAGCGCCGTTAAGAGGCCAGAGCCAGATGATTATGACAAGAAGCGAGGGTCGCGACAATGAGGGAAAAGGTACAGGGTGGCGAAGTAGCTACTAGCCGCTCGCTTCGCAGAAGGCGAGAAGATTCCGGGAACCATGGACTACTCGGACAATCTCTACCCCGGATGGAATCGGGAGATAGAGCACCAGCATTTTTTCGAAACCTGAAATCCGAAAAACGCACAAAGATTCCAGTTCAGGAGGCTTGAGCCGAAACGGCCAGCCCATTCCGGGTTGGGTCGCCAGCAAGGTGAAGGTTTCATGGGCAGCGACGAGAAACCGATGTCCGACTTCAGGACTCGCTTCCTTTGCGAGAAAGTAGGCGTGTTGGTCCAGATCCTGATCGGCCTTCGGACGAAGAACATAACGAGATTTCACTGCCGGTTTGAGCTATGCAGGCGTTCTTCGAGCCCACGATGTTTCGCTTCCCAGTAGCCCGGACCGACTTCAGAGGGTTGGCCGGACTTGAGTCCTTCCAAAGCAAGCGATTGCAGTTCGTCCTCCGCCTCTTGTTCCGAGCGGACGAGACGCTCAAGGTAGGACTCGACGGTAAGGCCCTCCGCTTCGGCGCGGGCTCGCAGCCTGCTTTCAAGTTCGGGATGAATCGTAATGCTCATGATCGATCTGCACCGCCACAACTAACGCAGATTGTAACCCGGCCGAACGCGGTTGTCATTTTGGCGGGTGCCGGCGGGAATTAGTGCCCTAGCATCCCCGCTGCCCAGGCCAGTACTGCGATTCCGACCACAATGCGGTACACCGCAAAGGGCACGAATCCGCGCTTGCGGACCCAGTTCATGAACCAGGCGACGGCGGCATACGCCACGATGAAAGAAACGACGAAGCCGATTGCCAGGATGACCCACTGGTGGGATGTCATGTCAGCGACGCCAATTGGGTTCTCTGCCTTCCCCGACAGTGACTTCAGCAGGGTATAAACGGTGGCAACGGCCATCGTTGGCATGGAGAGGAAGAAGGAGAACTCCAGCGCTGCCGCGCGCGACATTCCCGCCAACTGACCAGCGGCAATCGTCGACATGGACCGCGAAGTGCCGGGGAAGACGGCCGACAGGATCTGGCAGGCGCCGATCCAGATGGCCTGTCCGCCGTGGATGTCGTCCATTTTCCAGGTGTGGATGGGCGAACCGGAGGCTCCTGGTCCGGCTTTTTCCCACGGCGCTTTCATCGCGTCGATGACCCACATCACAATGCCGCCGACGAGCAGGGCAGCGCCCATCACATAGAGGCTCTCCAGGTTCTTTCCGATCACCTTGGTCAGTAGAAAGGAGGGGACCGCAGTGACAACGAATGCGATGATCACCAGGCTCAGCGGGTGCGTCAGGACCGTACAGTCCTTGTTCTCGCCTTCGGGGAATGTGGAGAAGAGCCTGGCGATGTGGCGGCGGAAATAAATCGGCAGAACCAGGATCGCGCCCAACTGGATGACGATGGAGTACATCTTCCAGTAGCCGCTGGAGAGCGGTACGTGCATTAGTTCTTCGGCGATGCGCAGGTGCGCGGTGGAACTGACGGGCAGAAATTCAGTCAGGCCTTCGATGATTCCAAGCAGCACGGACAGAAGATATT
This sequence comes from Acidobacteriaceae bacterium, assembly GCA_003154055.1. Classification (GTDB taxonomy): domain Bacteria; phylum Acidobacteriota; class Terriglobia; order Terriglobales; family Acidobacteriaceae; genus Acidiflorens. The sequence continues at coordinate 6,569 of PMCH01000327.1, read as the reverse complement.
CGTTCAAGTGTCCTCCCCAGGGCACACCAGTATCTCAAAGGTCAAATACAGCAAAGTGAAAACCCGGTTGCGCCGAATTAGTTTCCCTGGGCGTACCGGCGGAAGAAACTTTCCTGCTTCCATTGCGGACGGTGGTTGTCGTTGGCCACGTTGACGAGCAAGGCCCGAACGATTTCCTCGTACTTCGCGGCGGCTGGAAGATCCACGGGTTGATTCACGTCGTCCGAGGGCGCGTGGTAGCGCTGGGTCAGCCAGTCCTTGAAGNNGCCCGGGCGCCGAGATCGGAATCGTCGAGCCCCAATACGCGCAGGACTTTCAACGGCACAATGGGCAGGAACATATCAACGTTGACGTCGGCCACGATCGACTTCGCGGGCACCGTGGGATGAGCGGCAAAGTATTTCGATCCGAGCAGCCCCTTCTCTTCGCCCGTGACCAACACTAAGAGGATGGAGCGGCGCAGCTTCTCGGGGTTCTTCTTGAAGCTGGCAGCCATGTCGAGAACGAGCGCGCTTCCCGACCCGTTGTCCATGGCGCCGTTGTAGATGCGATCGCCGTTGATCGGCTCGCCGATCCCGACATGGTCAATGTGGGCCGACAGCACCACGTACTCATCTTTCAGGGCAGGATCCGACCCGGGGAACTTGGCAACCAGGTTGGCCGACTTCACGCTGCTGATTTCGACCTTGGTGTGGGCCTCAATCGAGGCGGGCAAGGCGAAATGCGGGAGCGGTTTGCGATCTTTGCCGAGAGCGGCGATTTCGGCGAAGGTGTGGCCGGAGCCGGCAAAGAATTTCTCGGCGCTCGCGGGATTCACCGCGACGTACAACTTGGCGCCTTCGGTCTCGTTGAACTCGGGATAGTCGAGATCCATGGTCGGATGCGCGCGATTCAACGAGATGCGCGACCAGGGGATATCCATCGAGGCGGGGTTGATCAGCGAGACCATGCCGATGGCGCCTGCCGCTTTCAGCGTTGCCCACCTTTCCTTCAAGCTCTGATAGTGCGAGGCCAGCGCGCCTGGGATCTCGGCGGGGGATCCGGAAAAGACGACTGCGATCTTGCCCTTTACGTCGACCTCCGCGAAGTCATCGTAGTTTTTCTCGGGAATTTTCAATCCGTAGCCGACAAAAACGAGCGGCGCCTTGACCTCGGGAGCGGGCAGGATGCGGCTGCTGATGTAAGCATCTTCCCCGAGGACGAGCGGTTCGCGTTTGCCGTCTCGGACCAGGGCCAGGCTGCAATCTTTTTCGATGATCTGGTGCGAGACGAAATTGACGGGCTGATAGTAGCCGTCGACTCCCGCGGGCTCGACGCCAGCCTGCTTGAGTTGCTCGACCGCATAGGCCTGGGCAGCCTTTTCGCCGGCGCTGCCGGTATCGCGGCCTTCCAGTTTGTCGTCGGCGAGAACCCTGACGTGGTTCCACCAGGTCTGGCCGTCAAAATGAGAAGGGGTTTGCGCCTCCGCCGAAACCGTGAGCGCGATGACGAACAGCAGAGCGAAAGACCGGCCTTTCATGAAGTCTCCCTCGGGAAGGTGTCTAGGATAGCAGGAAGGGTCCGAGCCTCCTGGTTTGCCAGCCGCGCCACCCACTTGGCGCGCTATTGAATTGCATTGCCATACGTCGGCACTCCCTGCTGCAGCAGGAACAGCAGTGCCTGCCCGCGGGAGGACCAGTCGCTCTGCGGGTACTGCGACGTCAACTGCTGCGCCAACCCGATCGCGCGATTCTTGGATTCCTCCGATTTTTTCGGCTGCTCTTCAACTTTGTAAATCTCGATCAGGGCGGCCCGGCGCGAAGCCGCGTCGTAGAGNNGCCCACTTGGTGCCGGGAAATTTCTTCATGACCTGCTTCATGGACTGTTCGTCCATGCCTTGGCGGAGGTACGCATCTTTTTCGCGCGCCGAGGGGCGGGACATGACGTCCGATTTTTCGATCTGCCATTTGATGTCGGCGGCGCGGTACAGGCCTTCTCCGGCGAGCGTAGAGGTCGGGAACAGATCGTAGACCCGGTGGTAGAGCCGCAAGGCGTCCTGGTCTGCGCCCTTGCGGCCGTGGCGGCGGCTGGCTTCGTCTTCGGAATCGACGGCCGCGCCGAACAGAATCCGGTCACCGTTGGGCGTGGATGCCCATACCACACCGGTCTCGGGGACCCATCCCGAGACAGTCTTGCCTTCGACATCTTCGTCGTCGACGAAGGCGGGATCAGCGGTTCGCGCCATGCCCAGCAGGGCCTCGACGTGCATCCAGTTGCGGCTGCGCTCCAGCAGGATGAGTTCGCGGCCGCGCTCTGCCTCGGCCAGCTTATTGGAACTGGCGTCGGGTGAAAGATAGATGACGGCGGCGCGCACCAGGGCGCCGCGTTCCGCCGCCAGCAGGAAGTTGTTACCCAGTGCGACCAGCGCGATCGCCAACAGCAGCTTTGCAGTGTTTGTCACAGCCCTCGTCTCCGGTTCGAGAGTAGCACGCAGGAATCGTCATCCGCACGCGGCTATGCTGCAGCACGGACGGCACGCCCAGTTCACTACGATGCACTCGGCCGTGGCTGCGGATGGCGGGCCGATCTCGCTGCAACATTTAATGATTCATGTTGACAGAATGCAACAGCTGCTGTACACGATTGGGTTCTTTGAAGTGTTGGATGAAGGGATCCCAGCCAATGCCGCCAGAACAGAAGTGGGTTACGCCGCTCGAGCATCGGGTGCAGGAGGCCGAGTCGCGGCTGAGTTCGCGACGGCAAAAGCTGGTCCGGGCGATGGTGGACAACGCCGAGGACACTTATTATCTTTCGTCGCGCGAGATGGCGCGCCGCTACGGGGTGGACGCCGCCACGATCGTGCGGACCATCCAGGTGCTCGGATACGGCCAGTACGCGCAGTTCATTGCCGACCTGCGGTCCCATTTCGTGACCAGCATCACTCCGTATCGCATGATGCGATCGGCGGCGCGCGCGCGGCGCAGCGTCGAGGGACATGTGCAGCACAGCCTGGAGATGGACCGTGCCAACATGGACGCATTCCGCGACAGTATGCCGCCGGAGCGTGTGGTGGAGTTGGCGCGCCGTCTGGACAAGGCCCAGCAGATCGTGGTGGTGGGGGTGGACCTGGCGTATTCCCTGGCTTGGTTTCTCGCCTATGGGTTGTCGTGGCTGGGGCTGCGGGCGGAGGCGCCGTCCGGGGGTTCCGGGAACCTGCATCACCGCGCGCGCGCACTCGGGTCGCATGACATTCTGGTGGCGATCAGTTTCGGCCGGTGCCTGCGCGATTCCGTCGAGGCTGCGCGAACCGCCCGCAAGAAGGGGGCGTGGACGTTCGGGATTACGGACGCCACCAACTCCCCCATCGCCCGCGTTTGTCACGACCATTGGCAGGTCTCGGTCACCAATCCCAGCTTCAACGGCTCGTACGTTGCTCCCATGGCCGCCCTGAACGCGCTGCTGGTGGGGTACGCGCATGTGCAGTCGAAGCGGTCGCTGGTGCGGCTGCGGGAAATTGAGCGCGAAGAAGAAACAGTGGGCCGATGGTTCTCTCCCCCGCCCTCGGCAATGGGGAATGGACGGAAATGACGGCCCGCAGCGCTCCGCAAAACATCGTCATACGGGACCTGGAGGGTTTCGCGGACCTCACCCAACTGCAGGCGGTGGAAAAGGAAGTTTGGGGTTTGGCGGACGAAGATGTCCTGCCTCTCACCCTGGCGATCGCGTGCCGGGCGGCCGGCAATCTCTTCGTGGGCGCCTTCGATAAGGATCGGCTCGTCGGCTTTGCCTTCGGTTTCTTCGGGCGGGAGCATGGGCAGACCACGATTCATTCCCACATGCTGGCGGTGCTGGAGCGGTACCGGCACCTCAATCTCGGCTTCCACCTGAAACAGGCGCAGCGGGAACGCGCCCAGGCAATGGGCGTCCCGGAGATGACATGGACGTTCGATCCCCTGCAAAGCCGCAACGCTCACTTCAATTTTGCCAAGCTGGGCATTGTGGCGGACACGTACAAGGTCGATTTCTACGGGCCTGAGACCTCCAGCATGCTGCATCGCAACGGAACCGACCGCTTGTGGGTGCGATGGCTGCTGAACTCGCGGCGGGTTCGGGAGCGCGTGGCCGGCAAGGACGCGCGCGGGGAAACGCTCGACGCGCTGCGGCTCCTGGCGCCGCTCGTGCGTTTTGATGGTAGCGGCCGTCCGGTGCGGGCGGAGTTGCCGGAGTCGCTGGCCCGGCAGAGGGTGAGCATCGAAATCCCCGGAGACATCCTGGAAGTCGAACGCACTGACGTGGCACTAGCCCGGGAGTGGCGTGAGGCGTCCCGCTGGGCTTTCACGGAGGCGATGAAGGCGGGCTTTTTCGTTGCGGAATTCTGCCGGACCATCCGCGGACAGCAGGGCCCGGGAGCGTACCTGTTGCAGAGAGGGTCGGTGGGCGAATTTGTCCCGGATGTGTAACGCCGATGCGTGGTGCACGGTAATGGCGCCCTCGGGACAGATGGAGGGCGCACCGGCGCGTTGTTTCACCGCACCGCCGTCGTGACGTACTGAATGCTCTTGACCGCGCGCATGTACTGCGCCCGTTCGAAGGCCGACGGGTCGGGACAGCGCAACTGGCTCATGCTGCCTTGCATCTGCTGGACCGACTCGTACTCGTGCTCCTCCATCCAATGCCGGACGCCCTGTTCGATGGAACGCAGCTGGTCGATACCGTTGCGGAGCAGGGTCGAACAGAGCATCGTGACATTGGCGCCAACCATGAGCAGCTTGATTACGTCCTCGGGATTGTGAACGCCACCCGTCGCTGCCAGGCTCGCCTTGACCCGCCCGTGCAAAATTCCAACCCAGGTCAACGGCAGCCGCATGGCTTGCGGCGTGCTCAGCAAGACATTGGGTTTCAGGTCCAGCGTGGCCAGATC
>PMCH01000327.1:0-1664 GCA_003154055.1 Acidobacteriaceae bacterium | reverse complement strand
ACTGCCTGAAGAATTTCCAGGTACTGCTGTTCGACCTGGGCGGAGGTGGTTTCCGGATCGGTGACGATCCAATAGATGTTGCACTCCAGGGCGTCGGCCCCCGCTTCCTCGATCTGCGTGGCGTACTGGATCCACCCGCCCACGGAACTGCCGTTCAGGCTGGCGATGATGGGGACCTTCACGGCCGCCTTCGCCTTGCGAATGTGATCGAGATACCCGTCCGGCCCCAGGATGAACTCGGCCGGCTGCGGGAAGAAGCTCAAGCTCTCGGGGTGGCTCTCGGTGCCTTCGCTCAGAAAGAAGTCCAACTCCAGGCTTTCCTGGCGCAACTGTTCCTCAAACAAGGAGTACAGGACGACGGCGGAAGCGCCCGCGTCTTCGAGGCGGCGGATGTTGTCGATCTCCTGCGAGAGCGGAGAGGCCGAGGCCACCAGCGGAGTGCGAAGCTGCATGCCCAGGTAGCGGGTCGTCAGGTCGAGCATAGGTTCTCCTATCGTGTAGCGCCGGCATCCTGCCGGCTGTTCCGAGGGCGTTTCGCCTTCGGCGAGCTGAGGGGAAAATCTCCCCGACAGCCGTTACGATCAGTCGCCGTCAGTCAAGACCGGTTTGCGGGATGCCAGGTACTCGTAGAAGCGATAACGCTTCTCGGCATCCTGCTGCGCTTCCGCCCACAGCCGCTTGGCGTCTTCCGGCTTGCTCTTGGTCAGCATTTTGAAACGCGTTTCCATGAGCATGAAATCCTGGACCTTGCGGGTGGGAGTGCGCGAATCGAGTTGCAGCGGGTTCTCGCCCGTTAACGCGCGCTCGGGATGGTAACGGTAGAGCAGCCACTGGCCGGATTCCACGGCCACCTTCTGGTTCTGCATGCCGGTCGTCATGTCGATCCCGTGGGCGATGCAGTGCGAGTACGCGATGATGATACTGGGGCCGTCGTATGCCTCAGCTTCCAGGAACGCCTTGAGCGTGTGCTCGTCCTTGGCACCCATGGCGATGCTCGCCACATACACATTGCCGTAAGTCATGGCCATCAGCCCGAGATCCTTCTTGCCCCCGGGTTTGCCGCCGGCCGCGAACTTGGCAACCGCGCCGCGGGGCGTCGACTTCGACTGCTGCCCGCCGGTGTTGGAATAAACCTCGGTGTCGAGCACGAGCAGGTTGACGTTCTTTCCGCTGGCCAGCACATGGTCGAGGCCGCCGTAGCCGATGTCATACGCCCAGCCGTCGCCGCCCACGATCCACACGCTCTTCTTCACCAGCATGTCGGCGAGGATCATCAGTTGTTTCGCGTCGGGGGTGTTGTTGCCCTTCAGCTTCTCTTTCAACAGGGCGACGCGTTGNNCTCTGCTCGTAGATGTCGGACTCGTCTTTTTGGGGAGAGTCGAGCAGGGCCGTGACCAGTTCGTCGCCCACGCTGCCGGCGAGGCGCTTCACCAGTTCGCGCGCGAATTCGGTTTGCTTGTCGATGGAAAGGCGGAAGCCAAGTCCGAATTCCGCGTTGTCTTCGAACAGGGAATTGGACCAGGCCGGGCCTCGCCCGTCGGCGTTCTTCGACCACGGCGTCGTAGGCAGGTTGCCGCCATAGATGGAAGAGCAGCCGGTGGCGTTGGCGACCAGCGAACGATCCCCGAACAGTTGCGAGAGCAGCTTGAGATATGGCGTCTCGC
>PMCH01000176.1:14324-19231 GCA_003154055.1 Acidobacteriaceae bacterium | reverse complement strand
CGGCTGGCTTGGGAATCGGGCAGGTTTTACAGCTCGTACTTCTTCATCAGGTGGCGGAAGGAGCGGTAGGAGATTCCCAGCACGCTGGCCGCTTTGACCTGGACGCCGTGCGTCTGCCCGAGGGCGGATTGCAGCAGTGAGCGCTCGATCTGCTGGACATAGTTCTCCATGTTGACGCCGGTGGGCAGGACTGCACCCGAGGGAATGGCCATGGCGGTTTCGGCGCCCGCGGCAACCGCGCGAGCCTTGGCACGCTCGGCCGGCAACTCCACGCGCAGTTCGCTCCCCAGTTCGAGGGCGACCGCCCGCTCAATGGTATTTTCGAGCTGGCGGACGTTGCCCGGCCAGTCGTATCCGCAGAGAGCTTCCAGGGAAGCGGCTTCGACCTGGTGAATACTCTTGTTCGCTCCCGGGGCATACTTTTTCAGGAAATGGTTGGCCAGGAGAGGAACGTCCTCCCGGCGCTCGCGCAAGCCGGGCACGCGGATGGGAATCACGCTCAGCCGGTAATAGAGATCCTCGCGGAAAGTGCCGTCGGAGACCTGCTTGTCGAGGTCGCGGTTGGTGGCGGCGATCACGCGCACGTCCACCGCAATCTCACTGGTGCCGCCCACCGGACGCACGCTGCGCTCCTGCAATACCCGGAGCAGTTTGACCTGCATGGGCATGGTCATCTCGCCGATTTCGTCGAGGAAGATGGTTCCCTGGTCGGCCACCTCAAACAGGCCACGCCGGTTCTGATTGGCTCCGGTGAAGGCGCCTTTGACGTAGCCGAAGAGCTCGCTTTCCAGCAGGGTTTCCGGAAACGCGCCGCAGTTGACCGAGACAAAGGCTTCGGTGGCGCGCGGCGAGCAGGTATGCACGGCCCGCGCGACCAGCTCTTTTCCGGTACCGCTCTCGCCGTAAATGAGGATCGTGCTGCTGGTGGAGGCAACGGTTCGAATGGTCTGCTTCAGTTTTTCCAGNNCTTTTGCGGATGTAATCGGTGGCGCCGCCCGCCTTTACCGCCTGCACGGCGGCTTCGTAGTCGTCCACGGCGGTCATGAGAATGACGGCGGTTTCCGGAGAAACCTGGTGGGCGAAACGCAGAACTTCAACGCCATCGACATTCGGCATCTTGATGTCGGTCACGATCACGTCGAACAGGGCGCTCTCAATCTTGTGCTTGGCAGCCTCGCCGCCGGTAACGGTCTCGACCTTGTGGCCATCGCGACGGAGGGCAATGTCCAGCAGTTCGCAGATGGAGCGCTCGTCATCGCATACCAGGATGTTACCCACGAGCACCTCCTCCCGCAGCAGCGGCGGCGGCGGTGACGCCCGGCTGGGCGGACGACGAGGTGCGGGCGACACCCTGTTCGAGACAGCGCAGCCGTATCACGAAGCTGGTGCCTCTGCCCACCTCCGAGCGGGCCCAGACCTTGCCGTCATGCGCCTGGACGATCTGGTACACAATGGCCAGGCCGAGGCCGGTGCCACCTTCAAAATTGGACTGGAAGGGCTCGAAAATTTTCTCGGCCTGCTGCGAGTTGATGCCCGGGCCGGTATCGGCAAAGCTCATCTCCCAGTCCTCGCCCCGCTGCACCAGGCTCACCGTCAGACTGCCGCCGGTCTTCTTCATGGCGCGCACAGCATTTTCGCAAAAGTTCCAGAACACCTGCTTGAGCTTGTCGCCGTCGGCCAGCACCAGGGCTTCGGACACGGAAAAGTTACGCACAAGCTGGATACCGGCGCTTTCCGCGGTGAGCCGGTGCTCGAGCAGGGTGAGCGTGTCCTGCAGGAGGGGCACCAGGTTGGCGCGCTCGAAGCGGTACTGCTTACCCCGGGAGTAGGCCAGAAAATCGGTGATGATGTTGTTCAGCCGCTCCGACTCGCGGGTCACGATCTGCAGGAGCTGGCGCTGCTCGTCGTTGAGGGCAACGGCATCCGACAGCATGCTCACCGAGCCGGCGATGGAGGTCAGCGGATTGCGGATCTCGTGCGCAATGGCGGCCGCCAGCCGGCCGACCGCGGCCAGACGGTCCTGCATCCGCACTTCGCGTTCCAGGCGGCGCATTTCGGTGAGGTCGTCAAAGGAGAAAATGAAACCCAAATCGCCGCGCGCGATCACGTTCAGAGCGGAGACCGTCACCCGGAAAGTTTTGCGAAATCCATTGGCCGCCGAATAGCGCACTTCCGCGTCACTGCGCCCGGAGCCGACGTGCGGCAGCGGATCCTGGAAGATGCTCGAGACCGAGCGGCCGCGCAGTTCCCGCTCGGTAATTTCCAGTAATTGCTGGGCAGCACGATTGACCAGGGTGATCCGCCCGTCCAGCCCGGTCGCGATCACACCGCCGCTCATGGACTGCACAATATTTTCATGCAGCGCCTGTAAGTTCTCCAGCGCCCCACTGGCGTCCTTCAGTTGCACATCAACCTGGCGGAGCTTGGCCATCAGCGAGCCGGCGAGATACGCGATCGCGAAGTAGGCAAACAGGTTGACAAAAATCACGATCTGCAGCGCCTGTAGCTTGGGATGCGAAGTGGAAAACGACGGGAGGAGGCTGTAATAATCCAGTTCCAGGATGGTTCCGAACAGGATGAAAGCCAGCGCCGCGCTGAGGAATCCCCAGGACCGGGGCAGCAGCATGCAGGCCACGATAATGACCAGCGGATAAAGGAAGTTCAGGGAGCTGTCAATACCGCCGGTCAGGTGCACCACCAGCGTGACCATGGCCAGATCGCTCAGCACCTGGAGGATGGCTTGAAGGCGGCGCTCACTCCAGACCGAAACCAGGAAAAGGAAAAACAGCGAGAGCACGTACCACAGGACCATCGCCGTCAGGAATGGCAGGACCGGCAACGGGCTGGGGGTAAGGCGGACAACGGCCAGCTGAATAGCGAGCAGGAAGGTCAGGATCAGCATCCGAACCTTCACCAACCAAGTCAGCCAGTTCCGCTCATCGGACATCGAATGCATGAATTCAGTCGTTCGTTTTAGTCGTTGGTCGTTCGCGATTAACATCCAGTCGCGGCGGATGGCTTCGGGCGGCGAGCTGCGACTTTGCAGCCCGCTCGTGGCTCGCAGCCCGTAGCTCGCAGCTATCCAGCCAGTTTCGAGATCATGGAGAACAGCGGCAGGTAGAGCGAAATGACGATGCCGCCAACGGTGAGGCCGAGCATCCCGATGATGATCGGCTCCAACATGGCAAGCATGTCCTTGGTCGCAGCATCTACCTCGTCCTCATAGAAATCAGCAATTTTCTGCAGCATGGCGTCCATGGCGCCGGTAGCTTCGCCGACCCCGATCATCTGGGTCACCATGTTGGGAAAGACGCCGCATTCGCGCAGCGGATCGACGATGGTGCGGCCTTCTTCGATCGCCTTGCGCACTTTCATCAGCGCTTCTTCCAGCACCGCGTTCCCCGAAGTGCGCGCGGTAATAGCCAGGCCTTCCAGGATGGGGACGCCCGAAGTAATCAGGGTGCCGAGGGTCCGGGTGAAGCGGGCAACGGCAATCTTGCGCAGCAGAATGCCGATGGCGGGCAACTTCAGCAACGCGGCGTCAAAATAGTAGCGGCCACGGGGACTTTTCCGGATCTGCTTCAGGCCAAACCAGGCGCCAATCGCGCCCGCGAAAAAGAACCACCAGAAGTGGCCCACGAAGTTGCTGAGGCCGATCACGATTCGCGTGGGCAGAGGCAGGGCCACGCCCAATCCGACGAACAAATTGGCAAAGATGGGGACGACCCACTTGAGCAGCGCACCCACGATCAGAACCGCGATCGAGACCACCGCGACCGGGTAAATCAACGCCGACTTGACGGCCGAGCGCAGCTTGACCGCTTTTTCGACGTACTGAGCCAAGCGCTGCAGGATGATGTCGAGAATACCGCCCGTCTCGCCCGCTTCCATCATGTTGGTGGTGAGGTCGTCAAAGATGTTGGGATACAGGCGCATGGCGTTGGCGAGCGTGGAGCCGCCTTCGACCGTGGTTCGCACCCCGTTGAGGGTCTTCTGGAAGGTGGGATTTTCCTGGTTGGCAGCCAGGATCTCCAGACACTGGACCAGCGGCAGGCCGGCGTCAATCATGACCGAAAACTGCCGGAAGAAGACCGCGATGTCCTTGGTTGAGACCTTCGCGCGGCCGAAGGTGGGCAGAGAAAATTCTTTGCCCTTTTCGCGGATGGAACCGGGCGTGATGCGCTCCTTGCGGAGCTGGCTGGCCAGTGTGTCCTTGGTGGACGATACCCGTTCTCCGTTGACCTTCTCGCCGTTGGCGGTCTTTCCCGTGAATGTAAAAACCGGCATGTTTGCTTCTCCTTACTACTGAGGCTGTGAGCGGCTGGCTTGCCAGCGCCCGGTGCTTTGCGTGTTCCTGCGCCCGTTCCCGGGCAATCTCTCGATCATCTCTTGTTGGGCGCCGCGGCCTTGGCCATCGGAGCCGGACTGTTGCGGTTGAGAAGGCTGGCGCCGCGCGCGATCATTTCCTGCAGTTCGTCCTGGTTGCTGGAACGGGAGAGCGCCAGTTCCAGAGAGATCTGTTTCTGGAAATACGCCGTGGCCAGTGCCTGGTTGAACGTCTGCATGCCAAACTTCTCCTGCCCGGACTGCATGGCGGAGTAGATCTGGTGGATCTTGTCTTCGCGGATCAGGTTGCGCACCGCCGCGTTCGGCACCAGGATCTCCATGCACATGGCCCGTCCCTTGTTATCGGAGCGGGGCAACAGGCTCTGGCACAGGATGCCTTCCAGGACCAGCGACAGCTGGGCCCGGATCTGGGACTGCTGGTGCGCCGGAAACACGTCGATGATGCGGTTGATGGTGGAGGAAGCCGAATTGGTGTGCAGCGTGGCGAAAGTCAAGTGGCCGGTCTCGGCGATGCGGAGCGCCGATTCAATGGTCTCCAGATCTCGCATTTCGCCGATCAG
>PMCH01000176.1:0-14280 GCA_003154055.1 Acidobacteriaceae bacterium | reverse complement strand
CACCAGGACCAGGCCGCGCGGCTTGTCACACAACTTGCTGACCACGGGCGGCAGTCCCAATTGATGGAAGGACTTGATCTCGAAAGGAATGAGACGGAAGACGCACGCCGAGGCGCCGCGCTGGTTGAAGACGTTGGCGCGGAAGCGGGCCAAGCCCTTCAAGCCGAAGGAGAAGTCGAGTTCGAGACTCTCTTCGAAGCGATGCTTCTGGGAATCGCTCATCACGCTGTAGGCCAGCTGTTTGGTCTCCGCCGGGGTGAGCTGCGGCAGATCGAGCGGCACCAGATGCCCGTGCACCCGGATTTGCGGCGGAGAGTTGGTGGTGATATGGAGGTCGCTGCCGGACATTTCCAGCATGCGCCGAAGCAGATCGCTTAACGAGAGTGCCATAGTTTTTCGTTCCTTCTACTTCGTTAGTGGATCGTTTCGCGAGCCACTTCTTCGAGTGTGGTCCAGCCTTGTGCGACCTTGATCAACCCGCTGCGCCGCAGCGTGATCATGCCGCGTTCAATTGCCTTCTTCTTGAGTTCGAGCGCCGAAGCGCCCACCAGCACCAGTTCCTTGATTTCGTCGTCCACTTCCATTACTTCGTACAGACCGGTACGGCCCTTGTATCCGGTCTTGTTGCAGGTCCCGCAACCCTTCCCTTTCATGATCTGGACGGTCTTCGCTTCTTCCGGGCTGTACCCTTCTTCAATCAAAGTCTGGACCGGCACTTCGACGGGTTCGGCGCAGTCTTTGCAAATCCGCCGGATCAGGCGCTGGGCACAGATGAGGTGGACTGAGGTCGCGACCAGGAAGGGCTCGATGCCCATGTTCATGAGGCGGGTAATGGTTTCGGGCGCGCCGTTGGTGTGGAGAGTGGACAAAACCAGGTGGCCGGTGAGAGCCGCCTTGATGGCGATTTCGGCGGTTTCAAAGTCACGGATTTCGCCGACCAGAATGATGTTCGGGTCCTGCCGCAGGAAAGCACGCAATGCGGCCGCAAAATTCAAACCGATCTGTTCCTTCATCTGCACCTGGTTGACGCCGCCCAACTGGAACTCGACCGGATCTTCGGCGGTCATGATGTTCGTGTCGGGCGTGTTCAGGCGCGAGATGGCGGAGTACAAGGTATTGGTCTTGCCCGATCCCGTCGGGCCGGTCACCAGCACCATGCCATAGGGTTTCAGGATGGCTTTTTCGAACTTGACCAGCGATTCGGCCTCGAATCCCAGCTTGGTCATGTCGAGCCGCAGGTTTTCCTTGTCGAGCAACCGGAGCACGATCTTCTCGCCCCAGAGCGTGGGCAAAGAGGAGACGCGGAAGTCGAGTTGCTTTTTCTTGCCCCCGATCTGCATTTTCAGCATGATGCGTCCGTCTTGCGGCAGACGCTTTTCGCTGATGTCGAGCTTGGCCATGATCTTGAGGCGCGAGACAATCGCATCCTTGAGCTTGAGGGGCGGGGTCATGATCGCCTGCAGCACGCCGTCAATACGGAAGCGCACACGGAATTCCTTTTCATAAGGCTCCATGTGAATGTCGCTGGCGCCACGCTTCACGGCATCGGTGAGGACGAGGTTCACGAGCTTGACGATGGGCGCTTCGTCGGCCGCGCGTTCCAGTTCGGCCAACTCCATCTGCTGCTCTTCGGCCTGCACTTCAACATCGGTGGCGTCGCCCATGTCATTCATGGACTGCATCACCTGCTCCAGCTCTTCTTCTTTCGAAGTGCCGTAGGCCTTGTCGATGCCCTCCACGATGGAACTTTCCGAAGCCACCACNNTTGGTCGGATCGACCATGGCGATGGTGAGCGAGGCGCCCACCCGGCTCAGGGGCAGGATCTGGTACCGCTTCGCGGTTTCGTAGGGAATCAGCTTGACGACTGCGGGATCAATTTCAAAATAGGAGAGATTAATGGCGGGCACGCCATATTGACGCGACAGGAAGTTGGTGACGTCCTCATCCGAGAGGAAGCCCAACTTCACCAGAGCGGAGGCGAGCCGGACATGCGACTCCTTCTGGAGTTTCGTCGCCTGCTCCAACTGCTCTGGGGTGATGACCTTTTCTTTCACGAGCAGGTCGCCCAGCCGTTGAGACATATTTCTCCTGTTTCCCGCGCTCTCAAGGACATGCGAAACCGCTGATTTCCGGGGGGATCAGCAGCTGAGGTTTCGCACTGACACAAATTGTCAACCCAATGGGTATTCCGAAAAAGTAACTTAGGTACTTGTACTTGGCGAAGGCATGCGTCTGGAGCGGCTGCGGACACCTTTTCTGGCCAGAAATTGGCGATCTGGGGGGGATTTAGACTGCCGGAGTACATGTTCTTCGGTGTAGCGTGGGAGCTTCGAGATTAGGGCTCTGAGCTACGAACCGTCATTCGGAAACTGGCGGCTCCCAGCTCGCAACCCGAAGCTGGTAGCTGAGCGTCCACCATCATGAGCGACCCGAGAACCGATCAGATCCGCGTCTACTACCACACCTTGTTTTCCGCCTGGGGTCCGCAACACTGGTGGCCAGCCCACTCGCGCTTCGAGGTCATCGTTGGCGCGTACCTGACCCAAAACACTTCCTGGACCAATGTTGAACTGGCGCTCCGGAGTTTGCGCGCCGCGAAACTGCTGAGCGTGGCGGGAGTCCGCCGGACTCCTGTGCATCAGCTCGAAAAATTGATTCGCTCCGCCGGCTACTTCCGGCAGAAGGCACACCGGCTGAAGCTTTTCGTGCGCTTTCTCGATGAACAGCACGGCGGATCGCTCACGCGAATGTTCGCGCAGCACACGGAAACGCTTCGGGAAGAACTGCTCGCGCTGCATGGCATCGGCCCGGAAACCGCGGACTCGATTCTTCTCTATGCCGGGAACCATGCCGTGTTCGTGGTGGACGCCTACACGCGCCGCGTTCTGGAACGGCACCAAATGATTGCGCCCGGGACAAGCTATGAAGAGATCCGGAAACTGTTCGAGCAGGCCCTGTCTCCGGTTGCCGGGGACGGCGGGAATTCGCAGGTAGGACCCACCGTGGCGCCAACGAAGTCGGGGCCTCGGGGCTCCAGCCATTCGCCCTCTCCCATGAGTACGGCAGAACGTACGGCGCGGGTGCAGGTGTTCAACGAGATGCACGGCTTGATCGTCGGAGTGGGCAAGAACTTTTGCCAAAAGTCACAAATGCGATGTGAGCAGTGTCCTTTACAGAAATACCTTCCTGGGAAATCCTGACCCCATGGTGCGACCGGCCAGTCGTGGTTGCGTGTATCTCGCGCTGTTGACTCTCTTTGCCCCGCCCGCATCCCAGCACACGCTCCGCGACGCGGCCGACCACGCCCACCTGCTGTTCGGTACGGCGGTGCGCGCGCAACGGCTCTCCGAAGCGGCTTACGCCTCGACTCTGGCCCGCGAATTCAACCTGCTGGAACCGGAAGACGCCATGAAGTGGGAGACGCTGCGTCCGGATCCGAAGTCCTTCGATTTTTCTCAAGCCGACCGGATTGTGGATTTCGCGATCGCGCATGGGATGAAGGTCCGCGGCCACACCCTGGTCTGGCACCGTCAGAATCCGCCCTGGCTGGCAGAAGGGCACTACACCCCTGCTCAGCTTGCCGAGATCCTGGAAAAGCACATCAAGACCGTGGTCCGTCACTACCGGGGCAGGGTGTTCGCCTGGGACGTCATCAACGAAGCGCTTGACGAGCCTGTACTGGGGAGCCTTCGCAGCACCCTCTGGTATGACCAGCCGGGCATCGGCTCGGCGCAAAAAGGCACTGCCTACATCGAGCGCTGCTTTCGCTGGGCGCATGAAGCGGATCCCGAGGCGCTGCTCTTCTACAACGAAGCCGAAGCCGAAACGATGAATCCCAAGTCCGACGCCGTTTATGCGATGGTGCAGGATTTCCGGCGGCGTGGCGTTCCCCTCGACGGAGTGGGTCTCGAGATGCACATCAGCAATCTGCATCCAGACATGGCTTCGATCTCGGCCAACATCGGCCGTTTCACTGCCTTGGGAGTCCAGGTGCACATCACGGAACTGGATGTGTCCCTAGCGGTGGGCGCGAATGGCGATCCAACCCCCGAGGATCTGAGACTCCAGGCTGAGGTGTACCGCCAAATTGCCACCGCCTGCCTCTCTCACCCCGGCTGTACGGCGATCCAGACCTGGGGCTTCACCGACAAGTATTCGTGGATCGGCTCGCATTCAAGAGGCAAGCAAGGCGCCGCCCTGCCCTTCGATCGGGATTACTTTCCCAAACCCGCGTATGAAGCTTTGCGAGGCGCGCTGGAGCAGTCCAAGGGTCATTAGTCGATTTCGCCAGTCGGTGGTTGCTAGTCGCTGGGCAGACAGGGGCCGCCTTGCGGACCTGGCGACAAATCGCGAACGACTGCCAACGAAGGACCAGCAACTGTTCCGGCGGTTCTATAATGATCCTCGCCCGCTCCCGAAAATTGGCGCCGGTCGATCCTTGCCCGACCCTACCCTAACCCGCGACGAACCCAAGACCTCCGGCCGCCGGAAGGCCGTCATCACGCTGGCGATCGGGGCGTTCCTGCTGCTTGTGATTCTCGTCTCCCAAGGATCCTTCAACCTGAAGTTCATCAGTCCTGACAGCAACCAGCAACTTCTGTTTTTCGTCGCCCTGTCGGCCCTGATCTTCCTCCTCTTTGTTGTGCTCACGGTAGTGCTGGGCCGCAACCTGCTGAAGCTCTATGCCGAGCGCCGCATGGGTGTGGCTGGGTCGAAGTTTCGCACCCGGCTGGTGGTGGTCAGCCTGCTGTTGTCGTTTCTTCCGGTCATCGCGATGTTCTGGTTTTCCTACGGGTTGATGAACCGGTCCATCGACAAGTGGTTCTCGCAACCGGTGGAGGAAGTGCGCGCCGACACGGCCGCGATGGCGTCGCTCATATCGGATTACACCAGTCAGAACGCGACCGCCGAGGCGCAGGGCATAGCGCTCTCGCCGGTGGTCGCGAGTGCTTTCGCGAACCGGAACTTCTCCTTCATCGGAGAAGAATTCCGGCGCCATGTGCCAACGCTGCAGGGTGGATTTGTCCTGGCGCTGGCGGAGGGAAAGGTCCAGGCCAGCATGGGTGCGCCGGCGGACTTGATCGCCATGAAAGACAGGTTCCCGCTGCAGCAGGCGATGCGGGGGGAACACCCACGCTTTCAATGGAACCAGACCGATTACATCGTGGGCGCGGCTCCCTCCGCGAACGGGTCGATTGTGGTGGCCATGCCACTGCCCGCGAAGTTTGCCGACACGGTTCGGCAGATCCAGGAAAGCCAGCAACGTTATTTCGAACTGGCACGCCAGCGAAAACTGGTGCGGCGTACCTACATTGGGTTTCTCATGCTGCTGACGGTGGTGGTTTTGTTCGCCTCCACCTGGCTCGCACTTTTCCTTTCGAAACTGGTCAACCGGCCCGTCGCGGCGCTGGCCGCGGGCACCGAAGCGATCTCCAAAGGGCAACTGGATTACCGCGTAGACATTCGCGCCACCGACGAACTAGCCGAACTGGTGCAATCGTTCAACAGCATGGCGGAGCAACTGGAATCGAGCCGCGGGCAGATCGAGGCTTCGAGCCGCGAGCTGGGCATCGTCAACGAGGCGCTGGAGAGACGGCGCCGCCACATCGAAACCATCCTGGAGAGTATCCCGACCGGCGTGGTTTCGATTGACGCCGCGCGGCGCGTCACGCTGGTCAACCAGGCGCTGCTGCGGATGTTTTATGTGGAACGGCGCGACTATCCCAACCCGGCTGCGCTGGTAAACCTGCCGGTGCGCGATCTTCTCCCCGAAGAGGTGCTCGACAATCTGGAGCCGCTGCTGCGGCGCGCCGACCGCATGGGCATGACGGCCGCAAATCTGGAACTGACGCTGCCGCGCAATAACCTGAACGTCGCGATCACGGTCTCCGCGTTGGAGCATGGGACGCAGCGGCTGGGGTACGTGCTGGTGTTTGAAGATCTTTCCGACCTTTTGCGCGCGCAGAAGCAGGCCGCCTGGCGCGAAGTGGCGCGGCGGGTGGCGCATGAAATCAAGAATCCGCTGACTCCGATTGCTCTTTCCGCGGAACGCATTCAGCGCCATCTGGCGCGCGGCACCACTCCCGATCCGGCTTCCCTGGAGATCATCCGTACCTGCGCGGAGACCATCGGCCATGCGGTCGAGACTGTCCGCACGCTGGTGGATGAATTTTCGGCGCTGGCGCGTTTCCCCGCGTCCCGCCCGCAACCTGCCAGCCTGAACAGCCTGGTGGAGAGTGCGCTTTCAATGTTCAGCGGCCGGCTCGAAGGGATCGAGGTGCATACCGATCTTGCCGCCGACTTGCCGAACGTGATGGCCGATCCGGCAGCCATCCAGCGCGCCGTGGCCAACCTGGTGGATAATGCCGCCGAGGCGATGCAAGACGCGGTCCTACGCGAGATCACAATTTCGACGTCCCTGGTGGCCAGCCGCGACGCGGTCGAACTCGTCGTAGCCGACACCGGACATGGGGTTTCCCGCGAGCTCAAGGAACGTCTATTCTTGCCCTACTTCTCCACCAAGCAGCGCGGGACCGGGCTGGGACTGGCGATTGTAAGCCGTATCGTGGAAGATCATCATGGATCGATCCGAGTGGAAGAGAACAAACCGGTAGGCAGCCGTTTCGTTGTCGAGTTGCCGGTCGTGGTGGAAACTGTCGGCACTTCGGCGGCAAGCTAACATGGCGCAAATCCTAATCGTTGACGACGAAACCGGAATCCGCGAGTCCTTGCAGGGCATTTTTGAGGACGAAGGGTATAAGACCGCCTCCAGCCCCAGTGGCGAGGACTGTCTCGACCTGCTGCGCAAGTCCAGCTGTGATGTGATCCTGCTGGACGTCTGGCTTCCCGGAATGGACGGCCTGGAAACGCTGGAGAAGATCCGCGCCCTTGACGATCCGCCGGAAGTCATCATGATCTCCGGGCACGGGACAATCGAAACCGCCGTGCGCGCCACCAAGCTCGGCGCCTACGACTTCGTCGAAAAGCCGCTGTCACTCGAAAAGACGCTCATCCTGGTCAAGAACGCTATCGAGGCACGGCGACTGCGGCATGACAATCGAGATCTGCGGAAACAACTCCAGGCCAAGAGCGTGATCGTGGGCGAGAGCGTGCCCATGAAAGCGCTGCGACAACAGATTGGCCTGATGGCGCCCACCAACGGACGGGTACTGATTTACGGCGAATCGGGCACCGGCAAGGAGTTGGTCGCGCACGCCATCCACACGCAGAGCCCGCGGAAAGACGAGATGTTTGTCGAGGTGAACTGTGCCGCCATCCCGGAAGACCTGATCGAGAGCGAACTGTTCGGACATCTCAAGTCATCCTTCCCCGGCGCGACCGCCGACAAGGAAGGTAAGTTTCAGAAAGCCGATCGCGGAACTCTGTTCCTGGACGAAGTCGGCGACATGAGCCTGAAGACGCAGTCGAAAGTACTGCGCACACTCGAACAGCAGAGATTCACGCCAGTCGGCAGCGATGATCCCATCACGGTGGACGTGCGCGTGATTGCCTCCACCAACAAGGATCTTGAAGAGGAGATTTCAAAAGGAAATTTCCGCGAAGATCTTTTCTACCGGCTGAATGTGATTCCGTTCGTGGTGCCGCCGCTGCGCGAACGGAAGGAGGACATCCCGCTGTTCGCGCGCTATTTCCTGAGGGAATTTGCCTCAGCGTACGGCCGGCGGCCGCGGGAAATCACCGAGGATGCCATCGAGGCCTTGATGCGCTATTCCTGGCCCGGTAACGTGCGCGAGCTGCGCAACGTAATCGAGCGCATCGTGATCATGAATCCGACAACATCGCGTTTCGAGCGCAAGCATTTGCCGCCACTGGTGTATCGCGACGGCAGCCGGAGGGCAGCGGGCAGCGAGGCTTCCACGCTCCATCAGGCGCGCTCCGCGTACGAGCGCGATTACATCCTGAAGAAGCTCGACGAAAACCACGGCAACGTCAGCCGCACGGCCGAAGTGCTCGGGCTGGAGAGAAGTCACCTGTACCGGAAGATGAAGACCTTGGGGATTGCGGTGAAGGAGTAGGTGGCAGGTGGCAGGTGGCAGGTGGCAGGTGGCAGAGAAATACAAAACCCTAATTGCGGAAGAGGTCAACTCAATTCCGTCTGTTGCCGTCGCTACTGCCTCGATTTTCCTGCGATCTCCGACCTGCCATCTGCGACCTATCTCTTGATCATGCGAATCTCAGTGCCGTTCTTGTCGAAACGGACTTCATCCATCAACTGGTTGATCAGGTAAATGCCGCGGCCATGGTTGGAATAGATATTTTCGCCAACGCAGGGGTTGACGAGGCTGGCGGGATCAAAGCCCGGGCCGGGGTCGCGGACCACGATGAGCATGCCGCGCTCTTCGTCGCAAGCCACGTCGCATTCGATGATCTTCGTGGGATCGGAGCCCGCGCCGTGCACGACCGCGTTCGCCAGCGCCTCTGAGAGCGCGAGTTCGATGTCGTCTTCCCGCCCGCTGGCGCACTTCGTCTCGCGGACTATATTCATCACGCTCCGCACCACCGGATCGACCGCCTTCCGGTCCGCGGCAAGGGTCACGCTCAGCTTGAGAATGAGCTTCTGAGCGTCGAAGTTGCAGGACTTCGGGGGATGCGAGGACGAGGAAGAATCTGGCATTTGGGATTCGGGCGTTAAGGCTCCGGGCTTTACGCCCTGGGCTCGATGCTCCGGGGATTTGAGATATCCCACACTGAGAAAGATTCTAGGGACTTCCGGTCCGGGATGCAAACCATGATTCAGGCTCCGGGCTTTGGGCTTTCGGCTCTAGGCTTTGGGACTTATCTGAAAAACCTGCCATTCGCGATCTAAGGCCAAGAGCCTGGAGCCGAGAGCCGCAAGCCAGCCCTAGAGCCCGGCCCTTCGCCGCCAGTCCAGTTCCTCCACGAACTGCCGCGACTCCCGCCATCCCGGTTGAACTTTGACGAAGAGTTCCAAAAACACCTTAGTCCCGACCAACTTCTCAATGTCCAGCCGGGCATGGGTCCCGATCTTCTTCAGCATCTGGCCGCCTTTTCCCACCAGGATGGACTTCTGGCTGTTGCGGTCGCAAAAGATGGTCGCGGCGATGCGCGTCAGTGTCTTCCCTTCCTCGTACTGCTCCACCATCACCGAAACCGCGTGCGGCACCTCTTCCCGCACCTGCATCAGAATATGTTCGCGGATCAACTCCGCCGCCATGAAGCGCAGCGGTTGATCGGTGATCTGGTCCTCGGGGAATTGCGCCGGAGCCTTGGGCAGCGCCTGGAGGACGCATTGCAGCAGTTCGTCGAGGCCCGTCTTCTTCAAAGCGGAAATCGGAATGATCTCCTTAAAATCGCGCAACGCCTGAAACTGCGTGATGAGCGGAAGCAGGTCGCGCTTGTCGGCCAGCAGGTCAATTTTGTTGAGGAGCAGAAACACAGGCGTCGCAGTCTTCTTGACCAGATCGAAGAGGAACGTATCGGTGGCGTCCCACTTCTTCTTGGCATCGACGATCATCAGGATCAGATCGCATCCCGACATCGCCTCGCGCACATCCGACATCATCTGGCGGCCGAGCGAGGTGTCCGGGCGATGCACTCCGGGCGTGTCAATCAGCACAATCTGCCCCGCATCGCGGCTTTTTTGTTTGGGAACATTGATGATCCCGAGGATGCGGTTGCGCGTCGTCTGCGGCTTGGGCGAGATGATGGCGAGCTTCTCCCCGACCAGCGCATTCAGCAGCGTGCTCTTGCCCGCGTTGGGCCGGCCAAGGATACAAACGAATCCGGAGTGAAAGGACATGGAGATAGGCTAACAGCTACTGGCTTCCGGCCGCCGATAGACCAAGAAAACTGCTATGATTTGATCGTCGGCACAGGAGTTTTCGCGCGTGAATATCAATCTGACTCCCGAGCAGGAACAAATCGTTAACGACGAGCTGAAGTCAGGACACTTTCGATCTGCCGAGGAAGTGATTGCCACGGCACTCGTTGCCCTACGAAAAAAGGAACGCTTGTCCCTTGCCACAGACAGCAATGGAGACCATGATGACGCCGTGCGGGAAATGCTCAACTTTGTCGAGAAAAACCGCACTCCCCTGCAGGGTATCTCGGTTAAGCAACTGATCCGCGAAGGTCACCGTCTGTGAGTGATCTGGTGCTGGATGCGTCGTTGGCGCTCCAGTGGTTTCTGGAAGACGAGGCCGGGCGGCAGTATGGCCTCAACATCCTGGCAAGCCTTTCCACCAAACGTCCAGTGGTTCCGATCTTGTGGTTCTATGAAGTGGGCAACGGCCTTCTCATGGCCTACCGGCGGAAGCGGATCACATTCGATCAAATCGACGGTTTTCTGACGCGACTAAAGGCCCTTCCCATTGACGCTGCCCAGCAAGTTCCGCGCGAAATTCTCGAACTGCCAGCCCTCGCACAGAAACACAGCCTTACCAACTACGACGCGTCATACCTGGCGCTTGCGATGCGATTCAGTTTGCCCTTGGCCAGAACCGACACCGATCTCCGGCGGGCCGCTGCCGCAGCGGGCGTCGGGATAGTACCTGGGTAGCGGACGGAACTGCGCTATCTCGAGGGCTACCCGCCTCATTCAATCTGAGAGTCTAGTTGACCCAAAGAAGACGGCGGGGCACCTACCCTGACTGACTCCGAAAGACGAAATGACTGATCTGAGGGAAACGCTCCGTAGGCTTGCGCGGAGTTTTGTCGCCCGCGACCTGATGGTACCCAAGGAAGATCTCGTTTGCTCTGAGGACGAACGCGACGCGGAGCAAAAACTGGAGGCCAACTCCAATTTTGATGTCATCCCCATTCGCCGGGCCGGTACGCTCGTAGCGTTCCTCGAACGCGGACAGTCTCAACCCAGAACGATCCAAGTACAACATCTCATCGGATCAGAAACTCCTATTGTCGATCTGGTTGACAGCTTCCACGACCGCTCATTTCTTTTTGTCGTCGGTAGGCAGGAAATTGTCGGTCTAGTTCACTTTTCAGACCTCAACGATCCGGTCGTCAAACTTCCCTATTTCGCCCTCCTTGAGGGCGTGGAGCGACAGGTCGCCGACACGGTCGGACCTCTCGTCCTGAGGGAGTCACTCCCACAATTCATCCGGGACCCCAAGCGCGTTACTCAGATAGTGGACAAGATGGATAAGCTTAGAGCGAACAAGGCGGATCGCGATTGGGTCACCATTCTCTACTTCCGAGAGATCCTTGAGGCAGCTTGCTATTTTGGCAGACTCTCGCTGAAGGTTTCTGAAATCGAAGACCTATCAGCCGTGCGGACGCTAGTGGCTCATGCGGCGACAAAGGAACTTGTGGAAACGCACTCTGACGTCCAACGGTTGAGGAATATCGGAAGCCTGTGTTCGAGGATTCTGTTCGTCAACAAGGTGTAGCTAACCTCCAGATGCGTCCCACGCGCACCAGCGTCTTCTCAAATCAACTTCATCTGCTTTGGCGCGACGGCCGTAATGCGCACCCGCTCCACCTTGCGATCCGTGGAATCCAACACTTCAAACTTCAGGGCTTCATCCTCGACGACTTCGCCTTTTTTCGGAATGCGTCCCGCCAACTCACTGACCAGGCCAGCAATCGTCGACGACTCGTGCCCTTCCAGGCGTATGCCAAACAACTCGTCCAGGCGGTCCACGTCCATGTTGCCGGGGACGATGTAGGAGTGCTCGCTCTCGCGCACGATCTGGGCTTTTTCGTGCTCGTCGCCAATTTCGCCGACGATCTCTTCCACCAAATCTTCGATCGTGACCAGGCCCGCGACGCCTCCGTATTCATCCACCACGATCGCCATGCGAATGTTGCTGCGCTGCATCTCGCGCAGCAGATCGCTGCTCAGCTTGCTTTCGGGAACGAAGTAAACATCCCGGCGCATCAGCGTGTCCACGGTGCGGGTGTGAGCCTCGGTGTCGGGCACCTGGAGAACGTCCTGCGCGTGCAGAACCCCACGAATGTTGTGAATGGAGCCTTCGTACACGGGGATACGGGAAAAAGGCCTGGTCTTCAGCAGGTCCACCAACTGCTCAACCGTGTAATCGACCGGGACGGCCACCATCTCCGGCCGCGGCTTCATCGCCTCGCGGACGGTCTTACCGCTGAACTCGACCACCGATTGAATCAGGTCGCGGTCGCCTTCCTGGAAAATGCCTTCTTCCTGGCCCGCCTCGATGAGAGCGTCCACCGCTTCGGCGGGAGTTTCAGGCGCGGCGTCACCGTGCTCACGTGTCAGCGCGGCCACCGACTGTAGGAATCCCAACACCAGCGTGATGGGCAGGATCAGGTAAATCAGCACTCGCAGCAGCGGAGTTGCGCGCGCCAGCCAGCGCCCACGGGTGCGAGAGAAAAACACAAACGGAAGAAAGCGCTGAAAAACAATGATGATCAGAATCAGGGTGAGCGTGGCTTGAAGAACTTCGTAGCCGCTCCAGGCGCGGTCGCGAAACACGGTGAAGCCGACAATCATGGCGATGGCTGCCGTAACCAGTTGGGTCAGGATGGCCATCGAGAGGGCCGCCCGCTCCCGGCCCACTCCCAGGCGGGGCTCCACGAACTGTTCGAAGGAATCGATGTTGTCCTGGAATTCGCGCGAAAGAAATTTGCCAATTTCCTGGTAGACGCGGTCCACGTACGACACAAGCGTCAGCAGACCCAGCAGCACCACGATGCCAATGCCGGCGCCGATCAAGCGCGCCTCCGCGGGCGGGAGCCTGCTGCTCTCTCGATCAGGCCAACCGGCAGGCGGAACTCGCGGCGAAGGCAGGCTTCGCGGCGGGCCATCTTGCCGTGGTCGTTCTTGTTCTCATGGTCGTAGCCGCGCAGATGAAGGATGCCGTGCAGGGCAAGAATCTTGATCTCCAACCCGGCGGTGTGTCCTAGAGTGCGCGCGTTCTCAGCCGCGATTTCCGCCGAGATGGCAATATCTCCGGCATAGGGCGTTTTCAATCGTGTTTTTGGTTCTGGCAGGGCGGGAAAGGAGAGAACATCGGTGGCCTGGTCTTTGCGGCGAAAGCGTCGATTTAGCGATTTCATCTGGGCGCTCGAGGTGACGAGCACGTTGACGCCGCCCCGCAGTCCAACGCTGCGGCGGGCGCGGGCNNGATACGAATCACAGATACGGATCGCGCGTCTTTCAACATCTTGCGAGCCTGTCGGCAGCCCGCCAAAGGGAAAGGAGGGACCATTGGGGCTCCCTCCCGGCCTGATTCTAATTGTAACTAGTCGCGCGCGCGTGGCTCGTCTGTCCAGCGAGGCGTCAGCGGTGCAGGAGCATTCTCCACACGTGCCTGCTTCCCGTTATCTACCGGCTTCGCCTCGGGCGCCACAGGCTTTGCTTCATGCGGCTTCGCTTCCGCCGGCTTTACTTCCAACGACAGCGGCAACTGCCTATCCGACGGCCGGGTCTTGTAGTCGTCGTAGGCGCGGATGATCCTCTGCACCAGATGATGGCGCACCACATCGGTCTCATCGAAGTGCACGAAGGACAGCCCGTTCACATCTTTCAGAATGTCGATCGCCTCGAGCAGGCCGCTGCGGCGCGCGTTCGGCAGATCGATCTGTGTGATGTCTCCGGTGATGACCGCCTTGGAGTTGAAGCCCAGGCGGGTCACGAACATTTTCATCTGCTCGGAGGTCGTGTTCTGCGCTTCGTCCAGAATGACGAACGAATCGTTGAGCGTTCGGCCGCGCATGAAGGCGATGGGCGCGACCTCGATGACATTTTTCTCCAGATAGCGTTCGACCCGCTCGGGCTCCATCATGTCGAAGAGCGCGTCGTAGAGCGGACGCAGGTAGGGATCGATCTTCTCCTGCAAAGTTCCGGGCAGAAATCCGAGGCGCTCCCCGGCTTCCACCGCCGGCCGCGCCAGGATGATGCGATTCACCTGCTTGCTGAGCAGGGCCGAGATCGCCATGGCCACGGCGAGATAGGTTTTTCCCGTTCCCGCCGGCCCGACGCCAAAAACCATGTCGTGGTGCTCGATCGCATCGAGATAGCGGCGCTGGTTGGGGCTCTTGGGCTGGACGGTGCGGCGCCCAAGGGAACGCTGGCGCCCGGCTTCGGCCAGGCCGCGCAGGGTGACATTCGGATCGCCCACCACCACGCGCAACATGCTGTTCAGGTCGCCGTTCTGGAACTGGAATCCGCCGCGCTGCAGGTGGTCGTAGTCGGCAAAGAGCTGCTCGGCGCGGGCCACGTCGCGCGGCGCGCCTTCGATTTCAATGTGATCGGACCGCAGGTCGATGTTGATATTCAGGCCGTCTTCAAGCACGTGCAGATT
>PMCH01000281.1:1608-3778 GCA_003154055.1 Acidobacteriaceae bacterium | reverse complement strand
TTCGCGGTGCGGCTTCTGCGGATCGCGCCCACCTTTCGGCAGCACGTACACTCCGGCGCTCATCGCAGGCACACGCAGGAATTCCAGGTAGCGTTTGCCTTTCGCGGTGCGCTGGCGGGCGAGGTCGTCGAGATGGAAGAAGTGATTCGTCAAAATGAACGGCCAGTCTGTCGGCCGACCAGCGTACCAGCAACTCTTGTGATCCCTGTCACCTGTCAAGCCCCCCAAAGATCACAAACCCGATTCATCATACTCAATCTAATCCATATATATTTCCCTTGGATTTGGCGGGGTTACCCCATCCCGATTGCTATCCTGAAAATAGGGACCACAGATGGCGCGATCACCGTCCGTCCTAGGCAGAACCGGACGGCGCTTGAGGACCCCAGCCATGGACTGAACCTACTTCTGTGCGGGAGACCTGGCCCTGGAACGGCGGGTTACGGTTCCTCTGGATCGATCCAGAGCATGCCCCGCCGCTGTACCTTCCGGGTGACGGAGAGGACGTTGGCATCGGTCCGTGAAGGAGCCGCAGCGCATGGAAGTGATCACTTCTAAATTTAGTAGCGAGTAGGCGAAAGCAAGTGGCGAGTCGGTATTAGGTGACTGAGAACTGAGAACCGAGAACTGAGAACCGAGAACTGCTTTACCCCACGGCTCCGCGGAAAAAGATGTCCGTATATTGACGCACAATCGCGTCGCCGCTCAGCGGGCCGTCGGGTCTGTACCACTGGTAAATCCAGTTGATCATGCCGAGCAGCGCGAAGGCAGCGGCGCGCGGGGTCACTTGCGAAGCCGAACCGCGCTGGCGCTGGACGTCGGCGATCAGGTTCTCCATGAAATGCACGTAATCCTTCTTGCGCCCGTTGATCTTGCGGCGCAGCGCGGGCGGCAGCGGATGGTTCTCGTGCAGCATCACCGTNNTCCACCCGCCGTGCGGCATTGATGACTCGCTCCTCGGTGATGTCCATGGCGTGCGACATGATGTGGAACAGGATCTCATCCTTCGATTGGAAGTGGTGGTAGAGCCCGCCCTTGGAAAGCTTGAGCGCTGCCGCCACGTCGTTCATCGAGGTGGCGTCGTAGCCCTGCTGCTGAAACAGACGGGCGGCCGTGCGGAGAATTTCCTGCCGGGGTTCAACCGTGGCTTCGCGATGCATCACCAGAGATGGTATCGCGGAATGGGGGTTCCGCTCCACAATACCGTCTCATGAAGTCAAACGGTAGGCGCCTAGCCCTCTGCCTTCCAGCGGAAGCGCATCACCGCCACCACGCCGAATAGCAACGTGAAGAGCAGCAGCACACCGATGGGTGGAAGGGCGGCAGAAAATCCCAGCCCTCGCCAGGACATCGCGTCCAGCCCGTCCATGGCCCAGCGTGTTGGGATCACCACGGTGAGTTTCTGCAGCCATTGGGGAAAGACGAAGGTCGGTACCCATGCGCCGCCGAGCATCACCATGATCAGCGTCACCATGATGGAGTAGCCGCGTGTGGCCTCCGGCGTTTCACCGAGGGCGGCGACCATCAGGCCAAACGCAGCGGTCATCAGCGAGAATGCGGCGCATACCCCCACGAACCCGGCGAAGCTGCCCTGAATGTGGACGCCAAACACCAGCCGGGCAAAACTGAAGAGCACGAACAGAATGAATCCCGCAATCAGGGCGGCGCTTGTAGCGCGACTGCCCAGCAACATGGCACGCGAGAGCGGCGCCGCGCGTAGCCGCTGCCAAAGCCCGGTCTGGCGCAGCAACAGCAGCGCGATTCCCACGTCGAGTCCCATGAACAATATGAACTGCACGCCCATTCCGCCAAACGAATGCGCGTAGCCGTTGTACTCAATACCCTGCCCCGACGTGATCGCTTCTTCGTGGGTTTCGTAAGGCATCGTCAGGCCTCCGGTTGGGCCGGCTTCTCCCGGAGCGTGCGGGCGATCCTGCTCGTTCCATTCTTTGACGCCGCTCAGCAGATCGCGCAGGACTTTCTTGTCGGCCGCTGGCATGTTGCCGTTCTCGATTTGCGCGAGCGACTCATTCACCATTTCGCGTCCGCTATGGCCGCTGAATATCTCCTTGCTCACAACCTGCATCACGGCGCCGCTCAGGATTCCTTGCACCATGCTGAGTTCCACGCTATGAGACGGGTCGTACATCAGTCCCAGTTCGGGCTTCTT
>PMCH01000281.1:1377-1568 GCA_003154055.1 Acidobacteriaceae bacterium | reverse complement strand
GCGATCGCGCGGGAAATTGCGCTGTTGTCCTGATCAATGATCAGCACCGGTACCTTGCTGGTTTCCGTGTTGCCTTTCTGTCCACCGAACAGATAGCCGAAGAAGGATCCGCAGACGATGGGAACCAGCAACCCGACGAGCACCGCTTTCCGGTCGGAGAAGAACAGGCGGAGGTCTTTGCGTACCAGGGC
>PMCH01000281.1:806-1354 GCA_003154055.1 Acidobacteriaceae bacterium | reverse complement strand
AGCGTGCCTTCCTGCAACTCGGACGATTTGACCTCCGGAAGCGTTAACAGTTGTTCCGGTTTGAAGCCGTCCACGTTGTCGAGTTCGATGGCAATCACATTACTGATCGGCAACAGGCGGTGCAGTCCCTGCAAGGTATCGTCGGCAATCACCTTTCCGTGATCGATGATGACGATGCGGTCGCAAAGACGCTCGGCCTCTTCCATGTAGTGAGTGGTGTAGACGAGCGTCTTGCCGCGCTTTTTCAGCGTCTCGAGGTTTTCGAAAATGGCGTTGCGGCTTTGCGGATCGACGCCAACCGTAGGTTCGTCGAGCAGCAGGATCTGNNAGGCGGAGGTCTTTGCGTACCAGGGCTAGAAACGGAATCATCGTGAGTCCCGAAGGCTCCTTCCGGTGAGGGTGAGAAAAACAGTTTCCAGATCCGGCCGCTCGCTGACCACATGATGGTAGGAGTGACCGTTCTTTGCCAGCCACTGCAGGATGGAGTTTGCTCCCGCCGGAAGATCGCGGACACCCACTCGGAGCGTGCCTTCCTGCAACTCGGACGA
>PMCH01000281.1:0-706 GCA_003154055.1 Acidobacteriaceae bacterium | reverse complement strand
GTAGGTTCGTCGAGCAGCAGGATCTGCGGATCGTGGAGCAGGGCGGCGGCCAGGTTGAGGCGCCGCTTCATTCCTCCACTGAAAGTTTCAACCTTGTCCTGAGCACGATCGGAAAGACCGACCAGGGTGAGAGCTTCGCCGATCGCCTGCTTCACTTTTGCGCCGGTGAGGGAGTAGAGCGCGGCGAAAAAAGTCAGATTGTCCCGGGCAGAGAGTTTGTCGTAGAGCGCCATGTCCTGGGGGACGAGTCCGATCTTCAGCTTGACCGGGTCGGTGTCGCTCGTGACCGGGCGGCCCTCGATCAGAACTTCGCCGGAATCCGGGCTCATCAGACCGGCAATGATGGAGACGGTTGTGGTTTTCCCCGCCCCGTTGGGCCCGAGCAAGCCAATGGTCTCTCCCTGTCCGACGCGAAAGGTGACTCCGTCGATCGCGGTCAGCTTTCCGTAGCGCTTGATAAGACTCTTAACCTCAAGCATGGTTGCGGAGTGTAGCACTAGCTGTCCTCAGCCCGAGGCGTTGAGAGCGCGACTCGGCGGTCAACTGTCTATACGTCAATCACTTACAGATGGTTCCGTCAACCGGTGAATCGTCGTAACTCCTTGTCTTGCAGTGTGCTGGCGTCAGAGACCTCTGTGCCTGTCGAGACGGGGTTTCCGCTTGACAGCAGTTGGGGCAGAACCGTAGGATCTCTAGAACCGACCGG
>PMCH01000348.1 GCA_003154055.1 Acidobacteriaceae bacterium | reverse complement strand
CACGCGGTAGGTCAGGCCGCCGCCGAAGTTGTAACCCGCGGCATTGACGGTACGCGAAGAAAGAGTTTGAGTTTCGGTAATCACCTTGTTGGTTTCCGTGATTCCCCACAACGCATATACCGGCTGCCAGGGTGTGCCCTGCACCAGTACGTCGCTGGTAGCCTCCACCGATCGCCGATAAAAACCAACGCCCGCAATCGCGTAAGCGCCCCATTTGCTATGGGTGGGAATGGTGAAGATGCCGTTCAAGGTGAGAGACTGCAAGCGCCCACCAGCGTCAGTAGGCAGGAACTGATTCTTGATCACGCTGTCTTTGAACGCGAGGTTGTAGTACATGTACTCGGCGTTGACGCCAAACCGCCGGCTGAAATTCACGCCGCCGCCCGCTCCGCCCTGGTAGGACTTTCCGGTGAACTTGCCGATATCACCCAGGCCGCCGCCGAATCCGCCACCCACATTGAAATTGAAACGGTTGAACTGCTGTGCGGAGGCCGCGCCCATCAAAAGCACACTCAAGGCAACTAAGGACAGGATTCGCCTGCTCAATCTTGATCTCCCCATCTGGACAAAGTCACTATTCAACAAATCTTGTTGGCGCAGGAACGGCCACCAGGTTCCAGGAACTCCGCTCGATTAACCTTTCCCCGATCAGTTCTTCCCCGACCCATGGGACGAACCACCGCGCAGCCTCTTGAAAAACACGGGCCAGTAGTTGCGGAGCATGTTGTATCCAACGGTAGTGGCCATATCCACACCGTAACGCTGGAGGGTATCGCCTGCCGTTCGCTCGCGCTCGGGCCAATAGGCGTTCGCCAGTCCCTCGCCCAATGCCGGTCCCAACAGGCCGGACCAGTTGGCCGTGTCGTGTCCGGAATCGCTGCGCGTAATGAACAACCTTCTGACCGCGTATTTCATGCTGCCCCCAAACGTGGGATCAGCCTGCGGAAAGAAACGCGGGTCCTGATGCAGCGCGGAAGCCAGCAGGAATGTCCCAAAGAAATTGCTGGACGCATTCCGGGCCATCGATGCTCCGAACCGTTTCGCGTATCCTTCCCCGCCTTGTCCGTAGCCTTCCGGCGAATTCGTGGCCTGGGCGATGCCGGATCCCGCGGCGGAAGCAAACAGCGTACTGAGTGAGATGCTGTTATTCACGAACAGTTGGAATTTTTCTCCGCTCCGAAGCGGTCCCTCGGAGGTGGCGATGTCGGGAAAGACCAGCGACTTCCTTTGCAGGGTGCTGAAAAAGGCTCCCGATGGACTGTGCCTCGGCGCGGAGTTGTTGGGCTGGGTCGTGGAGGGAGCGTCGGGATGATCCTGGCCCGACGCGGATGGTTGTTGAGCCAAGCTTGCGGTCGCGGAACAGAGTACGATCGAAACGAGGAACAGAACTGCAGGCGCGTTGAACAGCCGGTACCTGATTTGACGAAATGGCATCCGATCAGATTAGCGGAAGCCAACGTGCTCGGCAAACCCTTCTTTCCGCCAGGCGGTGGGTCGTTCGGAGTCGACGTGCGTTCCGGCGGTCTACTTCTGCTGGAGGGATTCCAGGTATTTCACCAGGCTGTTGATCCGGCGCTGGGCGCTGTCATCCCGTCCTTGAGCCACGGAGCGGAACACGGGCCCCCAAACCGGCATTTCCTTCGAGCCATGCGCCGGCGACTTGCCGAATTCACCGTCGATGATCTCCGAGACGTGCATCGCCGGATACACTCCATTGTTCTTCTTGGCCAGAGTTGTCAGGTCGGGCGGCCAAACCTTGAGTTGCGGCGAAAAAGGCCCGCCCCCCTTGGCATCTGTGCCGTGGCATAGCGCACAGTAGGAGGTGAAGAGTTGCTTTCCCGACATCGACTGATTCTTCTCTGGGGAGGCAGTTCTTGGTGGGGTGGCCTGCTGTGCAAACGCGATCGCGCCAAGAAGTAAAAACAGCCACTGGGTTCTCAGGTTCCGAAGCATCGCAACCTCCTCTAGCTCCGCCCGCGGGCGAGGCTCGCTAGGCACTTTCTGCGTTTTGAGCAACCAGATACTCTAGCAACTCTCCCACGGTCATTCCAGACTCGAGCAACAGGATCATCTGATCGGCACTGACCCCGACTTGTGCGCCCAGCAGAACGATTTTTGCCACCGCCCGTTCCAATACCTCTTTCTGCGCGCACGTCAGGGGCTGGGTCAGATCGTGGTCAACATTCGCGAAAAGGTCGGCTTGACTCATTTCGATACTCCGCGGGCCGTTGCGGTGGCGCCCCTTTCCAGCGGGTCCCGTGCTTTTCTGCCACCGGAGGCATTCGCGGCAGGGTTAACTCCTCCTGTTCCATGATTCGCCAAGGCAACCGGGGTGTGCTGTGATGTTGCTTACTCATGGCTGTGATTGGGTCGTCGCCATGCTGCCGGGATAGGGCGCCCGGCAGCATGGGGAAGTGTGCTCACAAGCGCCCGGCGAATGCGTCCAAAAGAAGATCGAGTCGGGGCGGGGCAGGGTGCTCATTCCATCCAGGATTGCCGTGCGGTTGTGGCTGCTGTTGTGCGCGGCGAGCCCGCTCTTCGCCCAGGGACAGGAATTTGGCGCCATTCGCATCCCCCGCGTCACCAGTCCTCCTCATCTTGAGGACTTCCTGGGGATGGAACCCAGCCCGGCATGGCAAGGGAAGCTGGCAAGAGCGGACAGTTTTAAACAACGGGAACCGAGCGACGGAGCGCCCGTCTCGGAACGTACGGAAGCCTATTTCGGCTACGACACCAAGAACCTGTACGCCATCTTCGTCTGCTTCGACAGTGACCGGAAACAGGTTCGTGCCCGCCTGTCGCGGCGGGAAGACCTCTTCGACGACGATTTCGTCGAATTCATGCTCGACACCTTCAACGATCACCGCCACGCCTACGCCTTTTTCGCGAACCCACTCGGCGTGCAGGCGGATGCGCTATGGACCGAAGGCCCGGGCACGATCGACCAGAACTTCGACATGTCGTTCGATACGGTCTGGAAAACAGCGGGCCGCGTTACGGATCGCGGATATGTAATCTGGATGGCCATTCCGTTCCGCAGCCTGCGGTTTGCCTCGAGCGATCCGCAGACCTGGGGCATCCTGCTGGCCCGCGAGATCCCCCGCAAAAACGAGAAGTCGTTCTGGCCGCAATACTCCAGCCGCATCCTGGGACGGTTGAACCAGGCGGGCCAGGCGACCGGAATGGAGAAGATATCCCCCGGCCGCAATCTCCAACTGATTCCCTACGGAGTGTTTCGCTCTTTCAAAGAACTGGATCTGCGCGACCCCAGCCGCCCCACCTACAGTCAGCGAACCGCCTTCGGACAGATTGGACTGGACGCCAAGGCCGTCTTGAAGGACAAGTTCGTTCTGGACGCAACCGTCAATCCCGACTTCAGCCAGATTGAATCGGACGAGCCCCANNGACCCGCGGTGGGGTGTGCGGCTCACCGGCAAAGACGGCCCCTGGGCTGTGGGGATGCTGGCCGCCGAAACTTCTTCGCCCGGCGAGCAGGTGTCGCCCAACAATCCCCTGTTTAACCAGCACGCCCTGTTCGCGGTCGGGAGGGTCAGCCGTGATATTGGGAGCCAGTCCTCCGTCGGATTGCTGTATGCGGATCGGGAAGCGAATGGTTTCTTTAATCGTGTGGGAAGCGTTGACGCGCGATTCAAGATCAACGACCACTGGGCGACCAGCTTGCAGGCGGCGTTTAGCGGGACGATTAACCCGCAGGACGATAATTTCAACCTGTTCAACACGACGGGCCTGTATCAGGCTGGATCTGCCGCCGAGGTCGTATTGCAGCGCGACGGGCGGAAGCTGAATTACTACCTGGACTATTCGGATCGCAGTCCGAACTTCCGCACCCTGGCCGGGTTCGATCCTCAGCCCGACATCCGCCAGCTATACCAGCGGGCGCAATACAGCTTCCGGCCGGAAGGCAAGCACTTGATTTCCTGGGGACCGATGCTCGAGATGTTGCAGACCTTCGATCACGAGGGAAACCACATCAATGCCAGCTACTTCCCTTCCCTGCGGTTTGAATTCGTCGGACTGACCTTCCTTCAATTCTGGTTTGCTCCGGAGATGGAGCGGTTGCGGCCGCAGGACTTCGATGTGCTGGACCAAATCCGGATGTACAACCGCCATACCGCTGAAGTTCAAGTGGATACGAATTATTTCCGGAAGGCTTCCCTGCACGCCGACGTCCGCATTGGAACGCGAGTGAATTACGACCCGCCGGACGGTTACTTCCCATTCCTGGCGCGGCGTACAACCGCCAACCTGACGTTAACCGTGCGACCAAGCCAGTCCTTGCGAATCGACAACAGCTATATCCTGTTCCGCCTGCGCCAGTGTTCTGAATGCCCCATTCTTCAACCCGAACGCCCGGCGCTCTCAGGCAGCCTGAACGACCACATCATTCGCAGCAAATGGAATTACCAGTTCAACAAGGAACTGTCGTTTCGATTCATCGGCGAATACAACGCGGTTCTGGCGAATAAGAACTTCACTTCGCTCCACACGACCAAGAACTTCAACGCCGACTTCCTGATTACCTACCTGGTGCACCCCAATACCGCGGTGTACGTGGGCTACAACAGCAATCTGGAAAATGTTCTTTCACCGCTGGGGCTGGATGACAACGGGAACCTGGCGCGGGGATCACGCCTGATCAACGACGGCCGCAACTTTTTCGTGAAGGCGTCGTATCTGTTCCGGTTCTAGGGTCGGGCTTTCAATGCGCGGGGGCCGGTACGCAGTGCTGATCAAAGGCGGCCTTCAGATCCCCTGCGATGGCGTTTGCATCGCGGGTTTCAATCTGGCTGCGCTGCATCATGTAAACAAGCTGGCCGCCGCGCAGGATTGCAATCGACGGCGAGGTCGGCGGGTAGCCGGTGAAGTAAGAACGCGCCCGATCGGTCGCTTCTTTATCCTGACCGGCGAATACGGTAACGACTTTGTCGGGCTTGGCCGCGTTCTGGAGCGCCAGTCGCACGGCGGGACGCATCCGGCCGGCGGCGCATCCGCAGATCGAATTCACCACCACCATTGTCGTACCGGACTGGTTCTGCAGCGCCTTGTCGACGTCTGCGGCCGCGCGAAGTTCCTCGACTCCCAGGCGCGTCAGTTCTTCGCGCATCGGGATCACCATGATTTCTGGATACATTGAATCTCCTCACCGTTGGAAAGTAACTTCATTCTAATATGCCGCCATGGGAAGACATGAGATGCTCGGACTCATTAGAGTGAATACTCGATGATGACGATTCAGGAACATGTGCCGCTGGCGCCTCTCACCACCATGCAGGTGGGCGGGCCGGCGCGCTATCTGGGGGCAGCAGAGAGCGAAGACGAGGTGCGAGAAGCGGTCCGGTTCGCAAACACCCGCAAGTTGCCGCTCTTTGTGCTCGGCGGCGGCAGCAATCTGGTGGTTGCCGATTCCGGATGGCCGGGACTGGTGCTCAAGGTCGCCATCGGCGGCATCACTCAAACCAGTGGCGCGATGTTCGAGGCAGGCGCGGGCGTGAACTGGGACGATCTCGTTGCGCAGGCAGTGAGCCGAAATTGCGCCGGAGTGGAATGCCTCAGCGGGATTCCCGGCAGCGTCGGCGGCACGCCGGTGCAGAACGTGGGCGCTTACGGGCAGGAGGTTTCCGACACCATCGAATCGGTTCGCGTGCTCGACAGGAAGGAAGACCGGGTACTTGATCTCGACAAGGCATCCTGCGGCTTTCAATATCGGACCAGCATCTTCAACACAACCGGGCGCGGCCGATACATCATTCTCCGTGTGAGCTTCCGGCTGATTGAGGATGGCGCACCGAGCCTGAAATACGCCGACCTGAAGGAGCACTTCGTGGCATGGCCAACCCAGCCGTCACTTGCGCAAGTGCGGGAAGCAGTGCGCCAGATCCGCCGCAGCAAGGGCATGCTGATCGTCGCCGGGCACGCGGATTCCCGGAGCGCCGGGTCGTTTTTCAAAAACCCGATTCTCACTGATGTGCGGTTCCAGGACCTCACCCGTCGCGCCGAGTCCAGAGGTTTGCAGATTCCGAGTTATCCGGCGCTCGATGCTCAGCGCAAAATATCCGCTGCCTGGCTGGTGGAACATTCAGGATTTGCCAGGGGTTTCACGCTGGGAGCCGCGGGCATCTCAGATAAGCACGCGCTGGCGTTGATCAACACCGGCAAAGCGAGCGCGGCCGACATTGTGCGGCTCAACGAAACAATTCAGCAGGGCGTTCAGGATGCGTGGGGTATTCTGCTGGAACCGGAACCGGTGTTCGTGGGGTTTTGAGGACGGCCAGCCCCTGAAGGGGCGTTCATGATGAGGCGTTAGTGGCATCGCTGAAGCGATGCCCGGATACGAAACATACCCTCCCTTATTTGCCCCTCCCAAGAGCACTCCGCAGAAGAAGCGCACCCGACAGCAAAATCAGCGGCGCGCTGTAAACACCAGGCATGAAGCGGCCCAGGTAGATCGACGACAGAATATGTGCCAGTCCGTTGCCGATTCCCGCCAGCAGGGCCACGGGAATGGCCAGCCAGCGCGCCCATTTCAGGCCGCGAAATGCCCACGGCGCCAGGGCCAGCCATATCGCCAAAGCGAAAAGAAGACTGCCGATCCAGGCCTGAAACGTGAAGACCGGGATGGGGAGAAACGGCACGGCGTGGCGAATGGCCAGGGCGTTCGGGTTATAGACCGATAGAAAGTCGTGGCCCGCTTCGTCCAGCACGTGCAGAGCCAGCGTGTAGCCGAAAGCCAGCCAGAGGGTCCCGAAGCGTTGATTAGAATCGCCGAGGTTCATGAACCACCTCCATGCCGAAGGATGATCCGATCGCACGCCCTTTTATAACACCGGCTTATTCCGAACCAGTCTCGCGCCCGCAATCGAGTCTCTACTTACTAGTTTTCCCGAAGGGATGTTCGAAGCTCAGGTAGACGAACACTCCTTTTTCGCCCGCGCTCGGCCCCACCCCGATCGGCATCGCAATGCCCGGCACGATCTGGAGTCCATTGGAGAAGTTGTACGCCCAGCGCACCCCGGGGCTGAGGAAGAGAGAACGCGACCAGTCCGTCTTTCCCGGCCCAGACACACCTTGCGCGCTGTTGAAGACGGTCTCGAGCATCACGTTGAAGCGCGGAGTGGCCAGAAAGATGACGCTCTGGCCGGCGTTGTAACCAAAGGTGCGGGCACGGTCGCCAGCAGCGTCCCGGGCGTGCGGAATCAGCGTGGCTCCCAGGTTCCAGTGCGTAACCCACCTGGGGCTCATCACGGTGCTCAGCGGCAAACTGGTCTGGAGTCCAGCGCCGCCATAGCCGCGTCCAAACTTCGAATTACCGCTGGGCAAAATCAGCGACAAACGGGGCGCAAACGCCACACGCGATTCACCATTCCCAACCAGTTGGTATCGATAGTTCAGCAGCACGTCGCCGATACCCGGACCTTGCGAGGCGAAGTCTCCCATGCGGACGCCTGCCAGGGTGTAGCTGAGTTGGTGGCGTTCGTCCCCGGGCACGGGCCATTCCTGGGTGAAGGTGTAGATCCAGTCGTGGCTTTGAGCGAAATACGTAAACGTGTTGATGTGCTGCACCACACCCTTTTCCTGGTTGTAGGCCTCTTCAATCAGGAAGCTGTTGTCCTGGATGGGACCGGGGGCGGTCTGGGATTGCGCTGCCA
>PMCH01000263.1:2213-3193 GCA_003154055.1 Acidobacteriaceae bacterium | reverse complement strand
ACTCCATCTGGCCATGAGGTGCTGCTGGTTGATTGCAACGCGCAGCCCATGGACGAAGCGGTGATCGCGAAGTTCGTGCGCGAGAAAAACATTGGGCTGGTTTGCATTGGCGCCATGACCAGAATGATCGCCAAGGCATATCGCATGGCGGATGCGGTTCGGGCCACGGGAGTTCCGGTGGTGATGGGCGGACCTCACGTCACCGAAATGGCCGATGAGGCCCTGGGTCGCGATGGCGGGCCACGCCACGCCGATGCAGTTGCGCTGGGCGAAGCCGATGAAACCTGGCCGCGGATTGTTGAAGACGCTGCGCGGGGCCAACTGAAAGACGTGTATGAACCGGTGGACGCCTTCGGCCAGGAGAGCAAGCCGACGCTGAAGGAATACCCGGTGATTCCGTGGCAGTCGATCGATCTTGCCCAGTTCAATCTGGTGCCGAAAGCCGCAACCGGGCTGCTCCAGAAAATCGGAGAAGGCTGGGGATCATTTCGCATTATTCCCGTCGAGTCCGGGCGAGGCTGTCCTTACGGCTGCGAGTTCTGCACGGTAACCGGATTTTTCGGAGACTCCATTCGCTTTCGCACCAACGAGAGTGTGGTGAATGAGTTGCTGTTGTTGAAGGCCCGCGCTCGCACCGAGAAGGGCCAGATGGCGGTGTTCTTCATCGACGATAATTTCGCCATCAACGTCAAGCGCACGAAATCGCTGCTGCGCGACATCATTGCCGCCGGCGCGCAGGTACATTGGGTGGCGCAGATCAGCGCCAATCTGCTGCGCGACGAGGAACTGGTCGACCTGATAGCGGATTCGGGAGGGAAGTGGATCTTTATCGGCATGGAGTCCATCGACCCGGCCAATCTGAAAGATGTGAACAAGGGATTCAACAAGCCGGGTGAGTATGCGGCGGTGCTGGAGCGGCTCGCGAAACGCAATGTGTACGCCATCACGTCGTTTATTTTTGGCATGGACAACGACACGAC
>PMCH01000263.1:0-2180 GCA_003154055.1 Acidobacteriaceae bacterium | reverse complement strand
TGGGCGCAGGCCTATAGTCCTGAAGCACTGGCGGATGCGGTCGAGTCGTTGAACGATCAGCCCCTGGGGTATCGCATCAACATCTTTCTGGCGCGCTTCTGTTTCCGCGGCATCTATTTCCCCATGATGGGGAAAATGGCATGGGTGAAGGTGATTGTGCAAAATCGGCGAACCATCTTCAAACTGGTAAGGGAGGGGTTCAAGGCCGGTGCCTGGCGCGGCGCGCCGGCGAGGGTTCCGGCCAGTCAAGTACCGCCGGTGGAAGCGATCGAAGCGATGGCGCCAGCGGCGGAGTCGTAACGGGCGACCCTCCAGGCTTCCAGTCGATCAAAGGTTCCTTATTGCTTTTCGACCTCGGAAAGCTGCCGCTGAGTGGCGCTGCCTGTACCCAAGCACAGCATTCTTGCTAGAATACTCAGTTCTGTTAACCCTCCCATCACCCGAGGAGCGTGAGAGTTTATGACCTACGTTATTGCAGAGCCCTGCATCGGTACCAAAGACACGGCGTGCGTGGATGCCTGCCCGGTGGATTGCATTCACCCCAAGAAAGACTCGGACAAATATCCCACCGAAGAGATGCTCTATATCGATCCGGTCGAATGCATTGACTGCGGCGCGTGCGTTCCGGTTTGTCCGGTGTCGGCCATCTTCGCGCTCGACGACCTTCCCGAGAAGTGGAAGGAATACACCGAGCGGAATGCGAAATATTTCGGGCGATAGGGAGAGCTCTCAGCCGTCAGCCATCANNCTGGCTGACGGCTGAAAGCTGACGTCTGACCGCTCCTTCCGCTACAATCAGTGATTACTCTGCTGGGCTTCCATGGCGCTGAAGGAGTCGGAGGCAATCGTTCTGCGCACGTATCCGTTGCGCGAGTCCGACCTGCTGGTGACGCTTTTTACTCGGCTGGAAGGCAAAGTAAAAGGGGTGGCGCGGGCGGCCAAGAAGTCGAAACGCCGCTTTGGAGGCGCGCTCGAGCCGCTCACGTACGTGCGGGCGATCTATGACGATCGCGAGCGGCAGGAGCTGGCGCGGCTTGATTCCTGCGAAGTGATCGAGTCGCCGATGGCGACCGAGGTCAGCTATCCGCGGGCGGTTGCGCTGGGACACGTTGCGGAGTTGCTGGACGAGTTGATGCCGGATCGCGAAGCCAGCGATGCAGTGTTCCGGTTGTCGCTGGCGGTTTTACAGGAGCTGCGCGGGCCAAAGTTGTGGATGGCGGTGACCTACTTCGAGCTGTGGATGACGCGGCTCATGGGCTTTCTGCCGGAGCTGTCGGAATGCGTGGTCTGCGGACGGTCGCTCAATGGCAGCCGGGCGTTTTATCACGCGCTTGCCGACGGCCTGATGTGCGCCGATGACAAGCGGCTGGCGTCGTCGGAGTTGTCGCACGAATCGCGGATGATCGCGGCCCAGATGTTGCGGTCGCGAGTGTCCGAGTTTGCGGCCATCGATTGGCCGAAGCCGGTGGCAGAAGACCTGCGCAAGTTTCTTCTCCAGATTCTGGAGCGGCACATTGAGAAGAAGCTGGTGACGGCGGGGATGCTGGAGAAGATCTAGCTCTTAGCGGTTGGCTCTTGGCTTGTGACGTGAGGTTTTGAGCTAAGAGCTAAGTGCTAAAAGCCAATTGCCGATTCGCAACGTGAACTCATCAAAACCCAATCCGCCGACCTTCCAGGAACTGATCCTCAAGCTCCAGACATTCTATGCCGAGCGTGGGGCGGTCATTCAGCAACCCTACGATGTCGAGGTCGGAGCCGGCACCATGGCGCCCGAGACCTTCCTGCGCGTGCTGGGGCCGAATCCTTACAAAGTTGCATACGTGCAGCCCTCGCGGCGGCCGGCTGACGGGCGTTACGGCGAGAATCCCAACCGGTTGTTCAAGCACCTGCAGCTCCAGGTAATCCTGAAGCCTCCGCCGGAGAATGTGCAGGAACTGTATCTCGAGTCGCTGCGCGCCATCGGGATTGACCTCCGCCAGCACGACATCAAGTTTGAAGAGGACAACTGGGAGTCGCCCACGCTCGGCGCCTGGGGCATCGGCTGGCAGGTGATGCTTGACGGCCTTGAGGTCACGCAGTTCACCTACTAACAGCAGTGCGGCGGCGTAGACCTCGACCCGATCAGCGCGGAACTCACCTACGGTCTGGAACGGCTTTGCGCCTTCCTGCAGGACGTGGAC
>PMCH01000216.1 GCA_003154055.1 Acidobacteriaceae bacterium | reverse complement strand
CGCGAGCATCCTTCGTCTCCAACGCAGAGGCTCTGACGTTTACGCTCAGCGGGGTGTCAAAAATCTCCGCCCTCCCGCAGATGAAACTGGCCTGGCTGGCAGTGAGCGGGCCGGAGGGGCGAGTTTCGCAGGCACTGGCCCGGCTGGAAGTCATCGCCGATACCTATCTCTCGCTGAATGCCCCAGTGCAACTCGCCGCGCCCGTTCTGCTGGACCAGCGCAAGCAGATCCAGCCCGTATTGATCGACCGCTTACGCGTGAACCTCGGTGAACTCGATCGCCAACTTGCCAGCCATCCCTCATGTACGAGATTGCAGTGTGAGGGTGGCTGGTACGCGGTCGTGCGCGTGCCCGCTATCCAGAGCGATGAAGATCTAGCCGTTGCTCTCGTGCGGAAGACGGGTGTGATCGTGCACCCCGGCCACTTCTACGATTTCAGCAGCGACGGCTACCTGGTACTAAGCCTGATCACCGAACCCGCTGAATTCCGTGAAGGCATTGCACGCCTGCTTCAGGTTGTCCAAGGCTGAGGCTGCCGCAAAATCAAACGAGCGTGCCAGAAGCTAGTAGCCAGTAGCCAGAAGCTGTTATGCTGTTCGCCGCTTAAGGGAATCGGGAGGATTCATGTCCATCACGCGTCGTGGTTTTCTGAGCACCGCGGTTGCGGCCTCGGTCGCCGCCGGATTAGAAGGTCAGGAAAACACCGATGCTTCACGCCACGTCGAACCAATGCGTGCGGCCCGGCGGCCTATCATCATCTGCGCCAACAACGGCTACAACTACCTCGACGATGCCTTCAGTTTCCTGAAAAATGGCGGCGACACACTCGACGCCGCGATACGCGTGGTCAAAGGCCCGGAAGACGATCCCAACGATGACAGCGTCGGACTGGGCGGGCTCCCGAACGAAGAGGGCGTGGTGGAACTCGACGCCTGCTGCATGCACGGCCCCACCCGCCGAGCGGGATCGGTGGGGGGCGTCCGCAACATCAAGAACGTCGCCCTTGTTTCCAAGGCCGTGATCGAGCATACCGGCCACGTGATGCTGGTGGGCGAAGGGGCGGAGCGTTTCGCGGTGGCCATGGGATTCCCGCGCGAGAACCTGCTGACCGAGCGCTCGCGAAAAATCTGGCTGCTGTGGAAGCAGTTCCACTCGACCGACGACTGGTGGGGTCCGGGACTGGCGTCGCCGCAGTTTCAGTTTCCCGACGCGGGTCCGCGGTCCGAACTCTGGGAAGAACGCCTTCGCCGTATGGAAGAGCACGCGGCGAAGCTTGGCATCGAACCGGAATTCCGGATGGCGGCCATTCGGCGCGTGGTGTTTCCGCCGACCGGCACCATCCACTGCTCGGCCTTGAATGAGAAGGGTGAGATCTCCGGATGCACCACCACCAGCGGTCTCGCCTTTAAACTGCCGGGACGCTGCGGCGATTCGCCGGTGATTGGCGCCGGCTGCTACACCGACCAGGATGTGGGATCGGCAGGCGCAACCGGAAGCGGGGAAGAAAACATCAAGGTCGCCGGAGCCCACACCATTGTCGAGAACATGCGCCGTGGAATGTCGCCGCAGGAAGCCGGCATGGACGCCCTGAAGCGCATCGTGCGCAACTATAACGGCGACATGAACAAACTGAGATTCATGGACATGACTTACTACGTCCTGAGAAAAGACGGCGCGTATGCGGGAGTATCGCTCTGGGACGGCTACTCGCCCACCAGCCCGCACAAAATCGCCATCCACGACGGCACCAAGCGCTCGGAGAAGACAGTTGCTTTGCTGAAGGGGGTTTCGCAGGAGTTTCCTCCGTTCCCGAACATCCCGAAAGAGCTATCGCAGGACTCGGAGTACCTGAAATAGCAACAGTTTGCCGGGGAGTTTGCCCCGGCGACTGGCACAAACGGGCGATTTTTGTCTCTCCGGCCGGGTGTACAATTGGCTTGTAAGGACCGAAGCTTCACGGGATCTTCTTCCCGCGTCCGAGGCTCTCAATGAACGTGCATGTGAGTTACAAGGTCCATAAAACTCCTGACATCGAAAAAGAAATCAACCACCAGATTGAAAAATTGAGGAAGCGTCTTCAGGTGTTCCGGCCAGAACTGGTGCATCTGAAAGCCAGCGTGGAGCAGAATTCGCCGCGTGAGGGAACCCTGGTCTCGCTGAACCTCCGTCTGCCCTCTGGCCAGCTGACCGCCGAGGAGAAGGCTCCCACCGCCACCGCGGCAGTGAAAAGCGCCTTTGACGAACTCTTGCAGCAGATTACCCGGCACAAGGAAGTGTTGCGTTCCAGCCACAAGTGGCGGCGCTGGCGGAGCGGGCCCCAGGAAACTCCCGAGCCGGGAGTTCCCTTTGAGCAGACGATGGCTGCGGTCCTGCCCGCGACCATCTCGGCCGACGACATCGGTTCTTATGTGAATGCCAATCTCTCGCGGCTGGAACGTTTCATCGATCGCGAGCTCTATTTCCGCCACGCCGAGCAGGACCTCGCCGAGGACGGCATTTCCACCGCCGAGGTAGTGGATGAAGTGGTCGTTCGCGCCCTCAGCGAGGGCGAGCGTCCGGAGAAATTGGCGCTCGAGCCATGGCTCTACCGCCTGGCCATGCAGGCCATGGACCAGATGAGCGCCCATCTGGCCGAAGCCGAGTCGATCCATCTGGAAGACAGCCGCCGCCGTCAGAATGTCGAGGCCAGCGACGAGGTCGCTCTCCAGTACCATCAACCCGACGAAGGTTGGACGCGCGAAAGCGCGATCGCCGACCGGCGCGTGACCACTCCCGAGCAGGAGGTTTATTCCGACGAGATGATCGCGCTGGTGCAAGCCGCACTGAGCGGCGTGGATCGCACCGATCGCGAGGCATTTTTACTCTATGGCATGGAGGGCTTCTCCCTGTCCGAGATTGCCGCGATCACTGGCAGGCATCCAGACGCGGTACGGGAGTCGATTCAACGGGCGCGCAAGTGTGTGCGCAGCGCGCCTTCCGTGGCCAACGAATTCGCCAAAGAGGTGGTTACCCGGACTCGAACCTAGGCATCTCAAATTCAGAGGAGCGATCGAGATGATGACTCGGGATGAACTCCGCAATTTAGCTTCTTTCCATGCTGATGAAAGCAAGGGTTCTTGTGCTCTGAGCTTCTACTACCAGCCGGAAGCTCCGCAGGACCGATCGCACCGGCGCGAGGCCATCCAAACCAAAGATGTGGTGCGGCAGGCCCTCAAAGACGCCAACGGGAAAGGCAAGGATGGCGGTTTTCACGCCGACCTGGACCGTATCCATGAGGTGGCCGACCGGCTGCGAGGCCAGTCTCGGGGCCGGGCGGTGTTTGCCTGCTCCGCGCAAAACGTTTGGAAGGAGTACGACCTTCCCGCGCGGCTCGGGGCCACGCGGATTTATGTCCAATCCCGATTCCAGCTGCGGCCCCTGGCCGAGCTGCTCGGGGCTCAGCCGGAGTTGTGTGTTGCGATTATCGACCGCCAACGGGCACGCTTCTTTGACCTCCGCCTCGATGAGTTGCACGAGCGCGGCGCCCTCGTCCACATGCTTTCCCGCAACGCCAGTAGCTACGGATACAACGGCTATGAAGCGGGGCACGCTGAGCGCCGGGTGTCCGAAGAGGCGCTCCAGCACTTTAAGGCGGTTGCCGAGCGGCTCCGGTCGGATTTCGAGAAAGGGATATGGGAGCAACTCATCGTCGGCTGCCAGGACTCAAACTGGCCGGAGTTCGAAGGGCAGCTGCATCCCTACGTCAAACAGCGCCTGATCGGGCGTTTTTCGGCGGATGTCGCCAGCGTGGGCAACGAGGAGATTCGCGAGCGTTCGCGGGCACTTCTCGAGAACTGGATTGCCGAACGCGGCCGGACCAAGGCCGAGGAAGCGTTGTCGTTCGCCAAGGCCAATGGACGGGGTGTGACGGGCCTGCGGCGAGTTTTGCAGGCACTCGAAACCGGTGAGGTTCAGACCTTATTTCTAGGGGACCAATACTCGGCGCACGCTGTCGAGTGTGTCCACTGCGGTCACCTCGATGCACACCTGGTCCCCGCCTGTGTGGCTTGCGGACGCAGGACACGGGAACTGAATGACGTCTGCGACGCCATTATCCCGGCCGCGATCCGTCGAAACATTGAGTTGTTCTATTTGAAAGACCACGCCGAACTGGATCGCTCGGGCAACATCGCCGCACTGCTCCGCTTCCGCGCGGACCACAAGAGGTCCGGCGAGATCGCGGTGGCATCGTAGGGAGGCAGAAGTCAGAATGCAGAGTTTGCTTCTTCAATCTGACTTCTAACTTTTCTCTTTTGTTTCTCTCCGTGTCTCTCTGGTAGATTCGCGCCCGGCTGCGCGATACTGATGCAATGATCCACAAGATCCTTCCCGTTGGCCCACTGCAGTGCAACTGCTCCGTGATCGGGGACGAGACGACACGCGAGGCGATGGTCATCGATCCGGGCGACGACATCGAGGACATTACCGCCATTCTCCGTGAGCACAACCTGCAAGTGAAGCAGATTGTCATCACCCACGCGCACATCGACCACGTCGGCGGCGCCATGAAACTGCGTGCCCTGACTGGCGCCCCGATCCTGCTCAATCAGAATGACTATGCCTTGCTGAAGATGCTGGATGTGCAGGCGACC
The DNA here is from genome assembly GCA_003154055.1 of Acidobacteriaceae bacterium. GTDB lineage: Bacteria > Acidobacteriota > Terriglobia > Terriglobales > Acidobacteriaceae > Acidiflorens. The sequence goes on along the minus strand of PMCH01000216.1, from coordinate 12,091 downwards.
TGGGTTGGAATGGCTTCACCTGGCCGGGTCGAGATCGAGGCCAGCCTCGGCCAAGGCGACGCCCTGCACGCCGGGAGTCTGTCCGCCAATGTGATCCATACTCCGGGCCACACCGAAGGCAGCGTCTGCCTCTACTTCCCGGCGGAAAAGCTGCTGATCGCCGGAGACACGCTCTTCGCCGGCAGCATTGGGCGCACCGATCTTCCCGGAGGTTCCTTCGAAAAGATCATGCGTTCGCTGCACCAACAGGTGCTGGCGTTGCCCGACGAGACCGTCGTCATTCCGGGCCACGGCCCCAAGACGACAATTGGCGATGAGAGGGAAGGGAACCCGTACCTTAAGTAGCTCTTGGCTCTAAGCTCTGGCCCCGTATCGTAACGGCCTCCAGCCAAAAGCTAAGAGCCAAGAGCTTCTTTATTTCTGCGACGGCGTCGCGGGCGCAGCGGGCTGTTGTGCCGGTGGCGCGGGCTGGGACTTGGTCTGCGAAGGCTTTACACCTGAAAGCACCGACGCTGGGCCTGTCCTGCGCGCCGCGCTGATGGAGAGCGTGATCGAGGTGACCATGAAAATGATGGCCGACCAGGTCGTCGCTCGGGAGAGGGCGGTGGCGGCGCCACGGGGTCCGAAAGCCGTCTGGCTGCCCTGGCCGCCAAAGGCGGCCGCGATGTCCCCGCTCTTGCCGCTCTGCAGCAACACCACAATGATCAGGAACAAACATACAAAAACGTGCACTGCCGTGATCAGGTACGTTACCCACATACGCACTACTCCGATGGGGCCGAAGCCCGGATTCGTATTCTGTTCTCTCGGGGATCAGAACGTTGGTGCGGAAGGGGGGATTTGAACCCCCACGCCTTTCGGCGCCACCCCCTCAAGATGGTGTGTCTGCCAGTTCCACCACTTCCGCACGTAAATAATTGATAATAAATAACTTATAAAGACGACCAGAGATACCAAGAAGTCTGCAGGGTGTTGCTCTCCAAGTGCCTCATATAGCAACCAGTTATGCATTCACAGCATTCACATGCGAAGCGATGCACCGGATTTTGCACCAACATCTCGGCGCCTCGTCTTCTTATACACGGTGGAACGTTGCTATTTCAAGTCGTGGTGCTCGTCCAGAAGTCGGATGAGATACTTCGGTATTTCATTCCTTCCGAAAAGGACGAGTGCTGGCGCAGGAAACTGAAGGAGGGAGGCGGTCGCAGGGCGGATGGGGACGGACGGTGTTGTAGATACTGTCGAAGTCGGCTTAGTCTTGTGGACCGTTGTGGCCCAGGGACAGACCCTATTCCCCCGACGCCCAGTTTTTCAGAGCTTTGCTGTTATGTTTTCACCGACTTGGAACGCACGGACGACACCGCAAGTCATTGAAGATCACCGGAAAACGTGGGCGGAGACTCCTGTCGGCGGCTTCGCCAGTGGCTGTGTGTCAAACACTGTACACTTCACCACTCCACCGGGCCTTGCGCCTGAGCGCACACGACCCGCACGGCTCATCAGAGAAATTCCGCGTACTGATGGGCTCACTGGTGCATTTAGTTCCCGCAGTGAGGTAGCATTGTCGGTCCCATTTTCCGCGACCGCCGCGATGTGCCGAAATGCGGCGATCCAGGTTTTCCATTACACGCGCAACGTTTGCTCCGAAAGGGGGTCGCATTGAAACGACACCGGAGTCGAACACCTGTCAACCTGTTGCTGGCCTGTGTAGTCCTTCTTGGGAGCGTTCTTCAAGCACAAATTATCCACGTCAACATTGATCCAGAGAGCTCGACGAATCACTTCCGCCCCAGCGAAGCCCTGGGCGCAGGTGTGGATCGAATCTCGGTGGAAGCTATTGACCACGATCTGATCCAGCCCAATCTCGATCGCGCACTCGCCTCCGGGTGGCAACCGGTGACCTACAGGCAGAACACTGAACTCGCTATTGAAGCCTGGCACTGGAATCCTCAGGGGACATGGAGCGAATCCGGGGAGAGGGGATACTTTACTGGCTCAGCAATATCCGGAGAACCAATTCGCTATTCGTTCGGATATCCCCTGCCCCGGCGAGGGTTCACGAGAAACGACGGCGCGGAAGCCGGCTACTCTCGGCTGACTGATGGCGACGAGAGCACGTTCTGGAAGAGCAATCCATATCTCACCGAACGCTTTACCGGGGAGAGTGACGCCTTGCATCCGCAGTGGGTTGTGATGGACCTGTCGCAGACGCAGTTAGTCGATGGCATCCGGATTGCCTGGACCGAACCCTACGCCACGAAGTTTGTGGTACAGCACTGGGTGGGAGCAGGGGTGGAAGATCCGATGCATGAGCCAACACGAGGCCTGTGGGCGGCATTTCCGATGGGGACCGTGGACCACGGCCAGGGGGGGTCGGCAGTGCTTCGTCTAAGTGAAAATCCAATTCCCGTCCGCTTCGTACGCATCTTGATGAGCGGATCCTCGAACACTTGTGCCGCACGCTCGACGGATCCGCGCGACTGCGTTGGGTACGCTATCCGCGAGCTTTATTTCGGGACGCTATCGACCGATGGACTCTTTCACGACATCCTGCGGCACGTTCCCGACCAGGAGCAGACGGCGACCTACTGCTCGTCGGTCGATCCCTGGCACTCAGCATCCGACCTGGGCACAACCAAACAGGCTCAGGTGGGCTTTGATTTATTCTTCACGAGCGGTGTCACGCGTGGCTTGCCGGCAATGATTCCGGTAGCGATGCTGTACGAGACTCCAGAGAACGCACTCGCGGAAATCGCCTACATCGAAGCCCGCAAATATCCGGTCTCGTACATCGAAATGGGAGAAGAGGCGGATGGCCAGTACTTCAGTCCCGAAGACTACGGTGCACTGTACATACAATGGGCGACAGCCCTACACCGTCTCGACCCAAAGCTAAAGTTAGGGGGACCCTCGTTTGAGGGTGTGAACCAGGACATTCGGACCTGGCCCGACGCGCAAGGGAACGTGTCATGGACGGCGCGTTTTATCCTGTACCTGAAACGCCACGATCACTTAAAGGATCTGTCATTTTTCTCTTTCGAGCACTATCCCTACGATCCATGCAAAATTCCTTGGGGCAGCCTCTATGACGAGCCACAACTCGTTACCCACATCATGCAGGTCTGGCGCGAGGACGGAGTGCCCAAGGAAGTTCCGTTCTTTATTACGGAAGGGAATCTCTCTTCGAGTGCCAGTGAGACCTACATGGACATTTTTGGTGGCCTTTGGCTCGCCGATTATGTCGGCGCGTTCCTCACTGGCGGCGGTAATGGATTGTACTTCTTTCACTATCTGCCATTGCCGATCGAACACGGATGCAACGACTCGCCCGGGACATTTGGGCTGCTCAGTGTCGACCGCCAGTACAACGTCCAGCAGCCGCTGGCGCAATTCTTCGTTTCGCAGCTCGTCAATCTGGAATGGATCGCCCCCGGGGCGCAACTGCACAAGGTATTCCCGGCCACGAGCGACATTGCCGACGATGCGGGGCATGCGCTGGTCACAGCTTACGCATTGAAGCGCCCTGATGGACAATGGTCACTTCTGCTGGTGAACCGGGACCAAGGCAACCCACATAGTGTGAAAATCGCTTTCGAACGGCACGACCAGGGGAATCTGCTTTCCTTTGAAGGTTTGGTCGACATTTCCATCTTCGGAAAAGATCAGTATCACTGGCATCCGGGACAAACGCGGCCTGCCGGGCACGCAGAATCTCCCGGTCAGCCTTCCGTAGTCTTGGATACAGCAGGCAGCGCCGACCCGGATGGACCAATACTGCGTTTGCAGAAAACCGCCAATGCAAATACGTCCTATGAGTTGCCGGCTGCGTCCGTTGTCGTGATTCGCGGAAGTGTTCGCAACCGGTAGGAGAGCTGTTGAAGGCGGCTACCGGGCTTCAACGGCGGGTTTGAGTTATTGTGAGGACTGTACTTTCCAAGGCTGCACTGCACAGGTATCCTGTGCGGTCGCTCCGAATGGCTGGTTCATCAAGGTGATGGAGGTCGTGATGCATACTTTGGACGCAAAATCCGGGCGGAATAGCCGAAGGGTTCCATTGCGAATATTTGTGGTCGTAATCCTGACCACATTACCAGTCATGCTTTTCGGCCAGGCATACTTTGGCACAGTCAGCGGCATTTTGACTGACCCTACAGGAGCGGTAGTCCAGGGCGCCAAGGTCACACTCACGGACCAGGAAAAAGGGTACAAGTTCAACGCGACATCGGACACCACGGGCAGATACCTGTTCCGCTCGATTCCGCCGGGTTTGTATAGCGTGACGGTGGAAATGGCGGGCTTCGAGAAAGTTGTCCACACCAATGTCCGGGTCAGCATCAATGACAACGCCACCGCCAACGTAACGCTAAAGGTGGCCAGCACCACTCAGAGCGTCGAGGTGCAAGCGCAAACGCAGACCATCGCTACGGAAGATGCGACTACAGGGCAGGTCATCAACCGGAATTTCATCGCCAACCTGCCAAATGTCGGGCGCCAGGTCATGGATCTGACCTATCTGACTGCCGGCGTTACCTACGCGGATGATCAGTGCAAAGGCTGCGGCGGCACCAACTTTATTTCCAACGGCACCCGCAATGCCACGGCGGACATCCTGATGGATGGCGCTTCCGTTACCAACTTCGAGCCCAACGGCGGCGTTACCGAAGCTGCGTATACTCCTTCTCCGGAAGCGGTCGACGAATTCAAGGTACAGCAATCGAACTTCAGCGCGGAGTATGGATTCTCGGGCGCTTCGATTGTCAACATGGTCACCCGCTCGGGATCGAATTCGTTCCATGGAAGCGTGTATGACTATTTCCGCAGCGACAAACTCAATGCCAATGAATGGTACGCGAACTACCAGGGCGATCCTCGGCAGCCTGCCCAGCGGAACAACTATGGTGGGGCGATCGGCGGACCGATTCTTAAGAGCAAGACGTTCTTCTTCTTTGATTGGGATGGCGTACGCCAAACATCGCAAAGCACATACAACGCCGGCGTTCCTACAGATCTGATGATGAACGGCGATTTTAGCGAGGTATGTTCCTACTACGGCGGAGCGTTCGATTCCACTGGGCTATGCAGTGTCGCCCAAGGGCAGATTTGGGATCCATTTTCGGGGGTCTATGATCCCGAAACTGGAGGTCCGTCACGCAGCACATTCGTTCCATACAACAATGTGGGGATGTATATCAGTCCGGGAAGTCCCAACCCTCAACTGCCGGGCGAGTTTCAACCGCCCAGTGGTATTCCGGGTAATCTGATTGATCCCGTTGGCTACAAGATGATGCAGCTCCTGCCCCGGCCATCCACGAACATGACTTCACCGACGATCTATCACAACTGGCATGCGACGGGGACGAGCGCCTATCGCAATGATCAGTTCGATATCAAAATCGATCATCGCTTCAGCGAAAAGCATATGCTGAGCGCGAAGTACGCTCGCCAATGGAGCCACAGCGATCCGTTTAACTGTTTCGGGAACTTCACCGATCCCTGCGGGGCTGGCTCGAATAAAGGTGCTATCAACCTATTTGCCATTAACGATACCTATACGTTCAGCCCAACTTTCCTGATGGCCGCGACCTTTGGATTCACTCGTGGTTCGATGCAGATTTTTTCCTATAACACCAAGGGCATCGATCCCCTGAATAACAACGTTAAGGTCGCCGACCCCATCGCGGAATTGGGGTTGCCTTCGTATTTGAAGACGGAAGGATTTCCTGGCGTTCCCACCATGTACATCAACGGCGATTACTGGCAAGCCAACGGACGCAGTCTGGGTTCTGACCCGTGGGGAAACTACAAGCAAGGCAAGAACACGGGCCAGCTTTCCATTTTGTTCAACAAGATGAGCGGATCGCAAGAAATGAAATTTGGCTTTGAAGGCCGTATGCACCAGATGAACTACCTGCAGACAAATTCGCCGGTGGGCGATTTCAGTTTCGATCAAAGTGGAACGTCGCAGTGCGTGGGACTAGGAAACGATGTGTGCGGTGGCGACGCCATGGCCAGCTTCATGATGGGAATGGCGTGCCAGTGGTGCGGGGAATATGAGATTCAGATCGAACCCGCGACGACCGACTTCCAATTCGCGACGTTCTTCCAGGATAACTGGAAGGCAAACAGCAAGCTGACTCTCAACTTGGGCATTCGCTATGACGCTAGCGTGCCCAGGACGGAAAGATTCAACCGGCAGAATTGGCTGGATCTTACAGCCCCATCTCCTCTTTCCGGTGTAATGTCGCTGGGGACCCTCTACGGTGCGGAACACTTTGCCAGTTCGCGAGAACGCAGAGTCGTGAATATGGACTGGAAAGACTTCCAGCCGCGAATCGGATTTGCATTTCAGTTCGCTCCCAATACGGTGGTGCGTGGCGGATATGGCATTTACTTCTCACAGCCGCGGTCAGGCGCGTCGGGTGTCACGCCCTACACCGCCCAGGGTTACAACGTCTGGACCAATATCTCCGGTACTTTTCAGGACGACGGTGCGACGCCGTATGCCCGTACCAGCAACCCATTCCCCGACGGTTTGACCCTGCCCCAGGGCAATACCCTTGGGGCTTGGAACGACATCGGGTTTGCCGGAGTAGGGCCCACGCGCACCATGACGAACACACCCTATGAACAGAGCTGGAGCTTCGGCTTTGAACGGCAGATGCCGTGGAAAATTATTGCCAGCGCGGAATATGTGGGCAAGAAGGGCACGCACTTGTATTACGCAGGGGCGAATTCCGTAAACCATCTCGGTCCGCAAATTGAGAACTACACTCCTGCCCAAATCGAGGACCTTCTTACCTATGTAGATAACCCGTTCGCGGGGTATATTACGGATCCGAACAGCAGTCTCTACTACGATCAAGTACAGAAATACCAGTTGCAGCTTCCCTATCCGCAGTACACGGGCGTTTCCACGGAAGTTCCACCGATCGGCAGCTCTATCTATCATGGCCTGCAATTGAAAGCGGAAAAGGCCTACTCGAACGGCCTGCAGTTCCTGGTGACGTACGTGTGGTCGAAATCGATTGACGATGCGTCGGCCAACGATGACAACACAACGTGGCTGGGCAGCTTTATCAGTATCGTCGATCCCAACAAGCTGTACCTGGAACGAAGCCTTTCTACTTTCGACATCCCGCACGTTGTGCAATTCAGCTACACCTATGATTTGCCGGTCGGCCGAGGGAAGGCCTTCGGGGGAAGTATGCGACGAGGTTGGAATGCAGTTCTGGGCGGGTGGAAGACGAGCGGCATCTGGCGTATTGCCTCCGGGCGGCCGCTTTCTTTTGGAATTGCAGATGGCAAGGCCCTTCCAACGTATGGACAGCGGCCCGATATGGCTGCGAAACCCAGACGGAACTACAGCAAAGGATGGAATTTTAATTACTTCGCCAATCCAGAGGCACTGCAACGACCAGCGGATTACACGATCGGCACAGCGCCCCGTACCATCGGGTCTGTCCGGACCCCAAGGCAGTTTTCATCCGATCTGGCGCTCGCCAAGGATTTTTCCCTGGCCCGCGTCAGGGAAGGGATGAGGCTTGAATTCCGCATCGAGGCCCAGAACGCATTCAATCATCCTGTTTTCGGTGACCCGAATACGAGTGTGGACAGCGAATCGTTTGGACAGATCTGGTACACCTCGATCGGGGCTCGTCAAGCACAGGCTTCGTTGAAATTAAGCTTCTAACGCAGAACACTTTACGGAGCCACTTGCGACATCGACGGCCTGTTATTTTTGACGAAATCATACTCAGATTCGTGCGGAAATTGGGCAGCTCAGGACAGGCAGGATCCCACTAGCCCGTTCGGTGAACGATTCGAGCTGCGCTGATACACACCTTACACCGGTTCAATACTCACAATACTCTCTCTGCCCTCGTCATTGATCGTTACGGTCAAGACTTGCTCATTCGCCGCGTAATCCCACCCCTGAGAGAGAATGGCACGATTCAGCCTGACAGCGTATCGCGCGGGTGGGCGTCCGTGCACTTTGACAACATATCGTCGTTTTTCCGGAAGGTAGCCTCCACGAGAGTTGCGAGCACCGACGGTGACGATGATCGTTCCGTCTTTGTTTATGCAATCGAATTTCGTGGTGGAGTACTTGCCCTCTTCGTATCCATATTCTCCGTCATCTTCAAATAGGACAAACGACGAGCTTTCTTTTCCGGGATAGACATCGAGAATCAGAGGATCTAGCGCCTTCTCGGAGGAATACTGCATGACAGGGCCCGTGGGAATGATTGCTCCTGCTTTGATGAATACCGGGATTTTGCCTAGATCGGCCTCATAGAAGATCTTTCTTCCTCCTTCGTAGACAGTTTTCCCATCGGCATAGTCAAACCATTGCCCAGAAGGGAGGAACACGTTTCGCGACGATTGCGCATCCAAGACCGGAGCGACGAGAATGAACGGTCCCAGAAACCACTCATCGTTGATGTCTGCGGTTCCTGCTTCGCCGTCCGTTTCGAAGGGTAGCGTTCGCAGCATCGGAGTCCCGTTCTGACTAGACTCAAAATTCAGGCTGTAAATATAAGGAAGAAGCTGATAACGCTTTTCCAGCACGGCCCGACAGATGCTGATGATTTCCCTGGGCCGTATGTAGCAGCTGTGATCTCCCTCACCATGTGCCCATGCGAACGGGTTGAACATGCCGGCTTCAAACCAGCGGGCATATACATCATCCGCGGGAACACCCATCCAACCCCCGATGTCATATCCCACAGCCGAATAGCCAGACATCGCAAGATTCAAGACGCCTTTGGTATGCATCTGCAGTCCATCGAAGGTCGGTTGCGAGTCGCCAGTTGAGGTCCAACCATATCGCTGCGAGCCTGCGGCTCCCGGGCGGCAATAGCCGATCATCCTTGACTTAGTCTTGACCCCCGCTACAAAGTTTGCCGCGCGAGTCATCATCTGAGTGAAATAGGCGATGGCGTAGATATTGTGCATCTCCTCCACGGAGCGTTTGGGGTTTGTGAAGGAAGGAAAGAATGCGTTCTCCGGGTCGGGAACATAGTCCAGTTCGCCAAAATCCAGCATCCCGTTCCACACGCCGTTTTGCAGCGGACCCGCCCATATCGCATCGAACGTCGCGTCGCTGGCCGCGGGATTGAAATAGTCGACTTCAGTGAACGCTTTGTCCATTCCGTTGCCTTGGTGCACCAACGCTTTGCCTTCTGCATCAACGATCAAGCCCTTCGGGTTTAGATTGTTCAGATAATTCCACTGGGCAGATCCTTCGTAGGCCCACGGCATTCCATAACCGGCAGTGATCTTCACGTGGTATTCGTTCCACATATTTTGCGCAAAGGCCTTGGTAAACGTCGCCTGGTCCACGTCATCGTAGTAAATGACGTCAATCGGAAGGCGATGCTTGCGCATGTTGCTCGCGATATTGGAAGCCCATTGGCGACCACGGTCATTGCCTGCCCCGCCCTGGTGGAACCCGAATGCCCACTTAGGCAGTAGCGCGGGGCGTCCGGTCAGTTCCGTATAACGATTCACAATCTGCTTGAAGGATGGGCCATAAAATATGTAGAAGTCCATCTCGCCGCCATCGACGGAGATCTCCACTCGGCCGCTATTGAATCGCCCCATATCGAATCTCGAGCGCCACCAATTGTGCAAGTAGACTCCATATCCCCGGCTGCTCCAAAACATGGGAATGCTCTTGTAGCCCATCAACCCGTTGGACTGGTCCTGATTATCGGTGTCGACGTTCCACATTTCCATCCGGGTCCCACGTTTGTCGATATCGTTCTTTTTGTCTCCAAATCCGTACACGTGCTCCTCGTTTTTCAGGTCCCACGCGGCTTTCGTACGAGTGAAATCAACCGCATAATTGCTTACCAGTTCATGGCCGCCATGGTCGGAGATCGTCAGTGTGAGCGGGTTGTGGGTGAATACAAGTCGTAGTTTCCCGGTGTCGATCGTGTCCGGATTGGAACTCCGGTTCGGTACGCCCGGCCATTCGGAATCGGGCTTAATCACCGAATACTCTGGGTTGCTGTCGTTCGGAAAGAGTCCGCCTGGACCAACTCGAAGCCGGATCACGTCATCTGCCAGCAGAACGACGCGAACCTGATTGGTGCCCTCCGAAATGGCCATAACGGTTGCCGCAAACGATGGATGGGGTTTGAGGGTGATCAGAACCAAAACTAGAACAGAACCAAACGACACCGGGATTGTTGGTTTGCGCATCGTGAAGAACTTCTCCAAGGAAAGTCCGTTTGCTTTCGACCAAATCAGAATACAACCTTGAGGGCCAATTGAATCACTCGGGCCTCATGCGCCCCATTCGCCCGCATGAAATAGTCGGTGCCTACCGGACTATTCAAACCCGAGTATTGCGTGTGGTTGAAAATGTTGAACGCCTCGGTACGAAACTGCATGTCCACCTTCTGGGTCGGCTTGAATATCTTGTGCAGCGACATATCAAACTGCGTGCGGTGAGCGATGTTGAGGCTGTTCCTCCTGGAGTTCCCGAAAGTCAGGCCTTGCTGTGCATGAGTTCGTCGCCCAGCAGGCCGCCGGCGTCTCCGTTGGTCATCACAACTGCGCCCCCGCCGCTCTTTTCGTAGGCTACGAAGATGTTCTGGAATCCTTGTCGACCGGATCTTTATAGATTAACTAGAGGAGTCTAGAAAGGGGCAGTGGAGGAATATGCTGCACCGGATTTTGCACCGACTGCTTGCACTCGCGGGTTACTGCCCTGTACTGCTCGCGGCCTTCATGGACCAGTTAAGTCCGCACGGCGTTGGGGGAATGCATTTTTTCTGTGAGGCTTGCAGAGCTCAAGAGGATTGCGGAGTCCAGATGATGTGTCTGCCAGTTCCACCACTTCCGCTCGTAAATTATTGATAATAAAAAACTTAAAAATAGGACCAGAAATAACAGGAAGTCTGCAGGGCGTTGCTCTCCAAGTGCCTCATAAAGCAACCAGTTATGCATTCGCAGGATTCATATGCGAAACGATGCACCGGATTTTGCACCTGGCAATACCGGACGTTCCGAACCCTGGATTTGCTGAACGCTGACTCCGCAAGGTCCAGGGAGGCTAGCTCGGGACTACGGGCCGGGGTCATACCTGTCGCAATCGCGCCCTCAGGTGGGACTCGAATCCTCGTGCCAATGTAGTTCCAATTAGTTAGCCAGCGGCAGATGGCATCTAGCGCAGCTAATTCTGTGCAGTTCCGCGTTAACGGAGCGCGGGAATGGCACGGGACCGAATGACAGTGCCACTCCTCCTTGCAATCTTGCAATTGCAACGACATGGCTCGGCCTCAATTGGCAATGACTCGGACAGCTACCAGGGCTGAATTACCGGGGACGGAGTTTTCAACCGTTGTCGTCAGCAGAGCCTGGAAGTAGGGCGGGATCGTCTTGTGATCGGGAGACAGATCCATCAGGGCTTTGCGGAGTTCCGTCATGTGCTCCGGATTCTTCAGATATTCAATCGCTGCCTGCGATCCCTGTGTGTAGATGCCATAGATCAGGAGGACACGATTTTCTTTTCGTTCGTTTGGGACCATCAACACCAAGGCGTAGTCGCGGGTTAGCTGGTTGGTTACGGAATCGAATTCAGGTTTGTAGACCGCTTTCTCTCCCGGGCGAGGATTGCGGTTGAGAATTACGCCGCTCTGGAAATGAAAGCCCTCGACATTGAGGAAGACCCTGCCACTCCAGGCCTGATTGCCTCCCAACAGGATCGCGTTGTCCTGCTTGATCTCCTCGAAGTTGGCGAGCCTCGACTGCTGCACTCTGCATTTCTGACCGACGCTGGAAAACATCTCGCACAAGCTGATGACTCCCATGGTCTCGCCCACCGACGTGAAGTCGGTCAAGGACGGCACGAACAGAAACCGTTTCAACTCCCGGAAATGAATGGTTTCGCGAAACTCGGGAAGACTTGATTTGGGTATGTCATGCCCACTGGCTAGAGTCTGCGCGCTGTCGCCCTCATGGGCCGCCCGCAGTAACGGATGGTTCGGGATGATGACGAGCGGGGGCGCCGCCGGCGGAAGGAATGGACGCCAGAACCAATCCAAGCTCTCCGGCAACACAGCCGTGGGAGGCCGCGAATTGG
>PMCH01000172.1:4033-14215 GCA_003154055.1 Acidobacteriaceae bacterium | reverse complement strand
ACGACCTCTCCATACTCGTTGAGCACAGGGGCTCCGATGGCCGCTCCCGCCGGGCTATAGGAAAGATTAAGACGATCTCCAACCGCGGGAAGGCTGTTCGTGCCGGTGATGCTCTCGTCGATGATGACCCGGCTTTCCCCAGCCTGTACGTCCAGCGAGAAACAGCGATCCCCCACCGACCATGATCCGGGCACAGCCCGCTCCAATTTGCCCGATGCGGTTTGAGGCACACGCAGAATCGCCCAGTCTTGCAGGCGATTCCAACCGATCACTTGGTTGGTCTCGGCACTTGTACCGTCGGGCAGACGTACGCGAAGATTGCCGGCCCCGTCGATGACCTGAAAGGCGGTCAGTACCATATTGTCGCCGATGAAGAAGCCTGAGCCGGTGCCCTTCTTCTCACCTTTGACGGTCAACCTATCGACGAAAACACTGACTTTCAGAGCACGCCTGTAGATTTCGGCCGGATCCAGCATATGGCGCGTGGGCTCGGCATTGGCAGGTTTTTCCGCAGCAAGAACCTGAAAGTTCTGTGAGCCCGCCGATTCACCGTCAATTCTTGCGTCTACCGACCATGTCCCAGCCGGCATCGAGTCGTTGAGGTCAAGCTGCCAGTACCCCGCAAAGCGCTTGTCCTTGGCCTCGGAGCTGAAGTCGGAGATGACCACTACCTTGCCTTCCGGGTTCTTCCAAGAGGCCTCGAAATGATGCGTCCCCAGTGGCCCTTCCCACTCGAAGTACACGCTTACATGCTTGTCGGCGGGAACGTAGAAAGAGTTCCGTGGGTCTTCGATGATGTACCGGCCGCCCTGCTGCGATCCGCGGGAACCGCTCATCGCCCTGACCACACGAAAGCGCGGACCGACTGGGGCAGCCGCACCACCGCCCTGGGCTAGCACGAACGTTGTCGCGGCCAACAGGAGTGCGACGAAGAACCCTAGTCTTGCGTCATTGCGATAGGAATACATCGGGGTGTTGATTCTAAGTCAAACCTAGGCCGTTACCCAAGCCCGACATCGGGCGCATCTCAAGAAACTGTATTTACAAGTGACATTATCAGCGCCCGCGCGCAATCGCCTTGGCAGCACGCTGCCGAACGTCGAACGCTCTGCAGGCCCGCCGAAATCGAAATGAATCCCGCGATAGGGCTGGCAGAGATCGTCGTAGATAGCTCGTGCCTCCAGGCTGGAAGCGTTGGGTTCGAGGAGATTGGTGAGGCGGGTCTGCACGCTGGGCAGCATTGCTGAGCGTGTTGGTGAGCGGCTGATCGTACCCAATTTCCTCATACCAGATGAGTTGGGAGCAGATCGCCGTTCGGGGGCCTACCGGATGACTGACGAAACATCCCGACTACACCAACTACCGCCACGTCTCAAATTTGAGCCTGTTGGACCGGCGGCCGCAGAAAAGTTCGAAAATCGTCCTCTAGGGCCGACCAATCTTCAGATCCCGAATTCAGCCGGCTTGGACACTACACTCCAGTTACTTGTCCCTGAAGCCATTTCGCGATGCAATGACAGCATGCGGAGGGAGCGATGGGTCGTGCTTTTGGCTTCATAAGCACCATGATCGTGATGGCTGTCGGCATGTACATTTATTCGATCCAATTGAAGGACGCCTCTACCACGAGCGGAGGAGGCAGTCCCGCCGGAACGGCTAACATCGTGGGCGTGAAAAACGATCTCATTGGCATCGCCAATGCCGAGCGCGGGTACTTTGCCACGCAACAGAAGTACGCTTCACTGGATGAGTTGATTTCGGGGAACTACCTCACGATCCAAAGACAGCGGCCTCCGTATGCCTACGATGTTGATATCACTCCCAGCGGCTTTCAGGCGACGGCCACTCGGGACAGTGCCGGCGCTCCAGCGCAGCTTTGGATCGACGAAACCATGCAGATTAAATCGTCGAACTGAGAGTTTTCTCCGGGCCATCCGGAAGCTATGAACGTGGTCTAGCATATCTGCCCGGCATGCTTTTAGCGCTTCGAAGACTTCGCCGTCTTCTTCTTTTTCTTTGATCTCGAAGCCCGCCGTGCCCCCGGCACCTTCCCGATTCTAGGATCCCCGGCAATAACGAGCTCGCAGGCGCGCAACGCCGCTTCCTCAAAATCCTGCGCATCGGCCGGAAGGATCTGCCAGCCCGTTACCTTCTTTCCCAACACCTGAATGGATCGCATGTNNTGGTCGCGTTTGTCGCGGAGGATGAGGACAATCTTGTCCTGAACGTAGATCGCGAGGCAGCCGAACATGGGGTGGGTCCGGGGCGGAAGCGACGCGATGGCGTCGAGCACGAATGCATGCGGGACGGGTTTGCGTTGTTTGATAGCGAGAAGGCCGTCCAGCGGGAGGAAGGCCGTATTGCGACTGGTCTTCGACATGGGATCCGGGGTGCGGGGATTCTCACACAAGCGGCGAATTCGATCCAGTACAGATCGCGGAAACGCGTCTGGTATCTGGACAAATTCCACGGCTCTAAGTCCATTTCGTCCCCTGGCACCGCCGTAACGTTATTGTCTGCAATGAGATGCCGATCTGAGTGGCCGCCATGGTGTAACGGAACCGGTCGTGCACTAAGCATACTGGCACGGTAGATACCCGCCTATGTCGAGGGATCCAATGTCGGATGAACCTGGTAGCGACAGTGGTCTAGCTATCCGGTTGGGCATGCGACGGATCGAGCGCCGCGAATGGTGGCTGTGGTCATCGGCCGTGCTAGTTACTCTCCTGCTGACTTTGGGATTGGCCTCTTTTGTTGTTCCGATTCTGCACCAGGCTGGATTGGAAACGCGCGTCGGCGAAATGACACTGGGCGTCCGCGGCTTGGTGGGCCTGGTACTTCTTTTCGACATTTACATCGTCTTCCAGCAACTTCAGATCTACCGCATCCGGCGGCGGCTTCTCGAACGCGAAGAAGTTTTCCGCCTGATTACCGAGAATGCCGCCGACATGATCGCAGTGGTCGACGGCAATGGCCGCCGGGTATACAACAGCCCCGCTTACCAGAGACTCCTGGGTTACAGCCTGGAGGAACTTCAGAGCACACCCGCACTCGAGCAAGTCCACCCGGACGACCGGCAACTGGTTCAGGAGGCAGCCGCCCAGGCGCGAACAGAAGGAATCGGCCGGCAGATTGAGTACCGGATGCGCCATAAGAATGGCACCTGGAGAAACCTTGAATCGACGGCGAGTGCGGTTCTGAGCTCCAGCGGAAAAGTCGAAAACCTGGTGATCGTGAACCGTGACATTACCGATCGCAGGCGGCTTGAGGAACAATTCCGTCAGGCGCAAAAGATGGATGCCATCGGCCGGTTGTCGGGAGGAATTGCCCACGATTTCAATAATCTGCTCGGCGTAATCATTGGGTACACAGAGATCCTGCAGGAGAACACGGCGGAGGACGATCCTGACCGCAGTTGTGTGGATGAAATCCTTCGGGCGGGGCAGCGGGCTGCGTCCTTGACGCGGCAATTGCTGGCTTTCAGCCGCCAGCAGGTTCTCGAAACCAAAGTGCTCGATCTGAACGACGTCATCAGCGACATGGAGAAGATGCTCCGCCGCCTGATTGGCGAAGACATTGAGCTCAACACGGTCCTGGATCCGGCGCTGGGGAACGTGCGAGCCGATCAGGGACAGCTCGAACAAGTGATTCTGAATGTGGCGGTCAATGCGCGGGATGCCATGCCGCATGGCGGCAAGTTCGCGATCACGACCGCCAATGTGATCATGGGCGACGCCGAAATCCGGCGCTACTCCTATCCGTTCAGGCCCGGGCAGTACGTCCTGCTTACGGTGTCGGATACGGGAACGGGAATGGACTCAGGCACCCAGGCCCGCATCTTCGAGCCTTTCTATACCACCAAGGAAAAGGGGAAAGGTACAGGGCTCGGACTGGCGACGGTGTATGGCATCGTCAAGCAAAGCGACGGTTACATCGAGGTGCACAGTGAAGTCGGCGCCGGAACCACATTCAAGATCTTCCTCCCCATCGTGGAGGCGCATATCGAGCCTGAGTCGGGCCAGCCCGCATTGATCTCGTCACTCCAGGGACAGGAAACCATCCTGCTCGCAGAAGATGACGACGTCCTCCGTGTTCTAGCCCGGAACATGCTGGTGCGATTCGGCTACACCGTGTTGGAGGCAAGCAACGGCGAGCAGGCATGCGATCTCGCGAGCAAGGCAACTGGCCCCATCCATCTCTTGTTGACCGATGTAGTCATGCCCGGAATGAATGGGCGCGAATTGGGAGAACGCCTGGAGCGGGAAAGGCCGGAGCTCAAAATTGTGTATATGTCCGGCTATACCGGACAGGGAGTTGGCCAGGGGGTTCTGCCATCCGGTTGTAATTTCATTGCCAAACCATTCCACCGCGAGAATCTGGCCAGGAAAATTCGCGAAGCACTCGAGACGCCATCGGAGAGCGTCGTTTCAAGTGAGGCACCCGCCGAGCAGAAATTTCTGTTCAAGGAGACACAAGATGAAGAAGCTATTGATCGTCGATGATGATGCAGCGCTCCGGGGCCTTTACCGCAGACGGCTGTCGAGCGCCTATGAGATTTTCGAAACCGGAGAACCGGAGCACGCTCTGGCCCTGGCCTTGGAGCACAAGCCCGACGCCATTCTGCTGGACCTCAAGATGCCGAAGTTCGATGGCTTTGAACTTTGCCGAAATTTTCGTTCGCTCAGCTACACGTCCAAAGTTCCAATTTTCGTGGTCACCGGACAGTCTGGCAACTACCAGAAGGAATGCGAGACCATGGGCGCCAGCGGCTATTTTGAAAAGCCAATTGATTTTGCAAAACTGAAACGAACCTTGGCAGCCACGATTGAAGCTTCACCCGTGACCAAGCGCGAAAACACGCCCTTGCGAATGCGTGTCGGCTTGCGACTTCAAGGAACCGACGGCCAGGGTGGGCAATTCAGCGAACTCGTGGCGACTGAAAGTGTGAGTCCCGAGGGATTTCAATTCACCACCGCTCGCGATATTGCCGAAGGGTCCGAATTGGACGTGTTCCTGACGGGCAGTACCGAGCGCCACGTAGGTCATTCCAGGGTCGCCGAACGGTCCTCCGCGGGCCTGGAACGACAGGCATACCGCGCGGTTTTCGACGGCGCCACCGACTGGATTCTGCAAAAGGCAGGCTCCGGCGACAGTCGATGAAATCGAGTCCACCGTAACGGTTACGGCGCGATTACCGCCTTGTACAGATTGAGCAGGCCGTATCCAAACGTATTGTTCGGAATCTTCTGCCCCGAGACGCCACCACAGCTTTCGGTTGTCTTCAGGTGAACCGCCGTCTTGGTAAGGAGCGCCTCGGTTGCGTCNNNNGGCTTCAGGCGGTTACTGCCGTCGGCGGTCACCGGTCCGCGGCTGCTGAAGCCGGCGATGTGGTTGGCCGAGTCCGTCGCGCCCACCGTAACCGAACTGTCGTAGATCGCAGGCGGGTCGGAAATGCTGGAGCAGGAAGACCCAGAGTTGCCGGCGGCCACGGCAGGAAAAATCCCAGCGGCACGCACGTTGTCCACAATCTGCAGAAGCGTGTTGGCGGAGCAACCTTCGCTTGCCGGGCATCCCCAGGAATTGTTGATGGAATCGGGCGCCTTGGTGGGATCGCCCTGATTCGGATTGCCCCCCACCGGATACGGCGCGATCAGGAACTGGAAGCACTCGGTGTACGACGTAGGAGATCCGGTGCCGCTGGAATCCATGTTGCGGCAGGCGATCCATTTCGCGCCCGGAGCCACGCCAATCTGGTTGCCATTGCCATCGTCCCCGACCATCTCACTGACGGTGAAGGTGCCGTGGCCGTGAGGGTCAACCGGCGTTGGCGAATGCGCGGGCGTCCCGTCGTGCCAGTTGTAGTCGAAGTTCGCCTTGGCGCCGTCCCAGCCGCGAAAGTGTCCCTTCAGCGCCGGATGGTCCCATTGCACACCTGTGTCGTTGCCAGCTACCACTCGTCCCTCACCCCTGAAGCCGAGTTTCCAGACTCTCGGGGCCTTTACCTTGGTGACGTTCCATTCCACCCGGGCGGGCTGATCGGGAGCGTCAAAGGCGGTGGGAACCGGCAGTGCGCTGCGCACGTGAGGATTGGCGTCAATCTGCGCGACATCGGCGCGTCCGGCGAGCTCTTCCATCAGGCTGCGGTTGCCTGTGACCTGGATCATGTTCACGATCCAGAACGACTGGTACGGGATGCCGCGTTTCTCCAGCAGCGAAAGGATCGGCGCCTGGGTGCGGTTCGCAACCTCGCGCAGCGAGTTGACTACGAAGCGGCCTTTCGCGAGCTTGGTGTGCAAAGCCGCCGCCGGCGTCAAGTCAGCCTGCCGGGTCAGCACGATCAAGGCTTCGGTCGCGCTTCCGTGCGCNNATGGGCCTCAGTTGTGAACTGCCAAAAGAGTTGAATTCACCGAGCACAAAACGAGCCGGCGGCACCTTGCGAGAGACTGTAGCCGTGCGGAGAGAGGGGTGTCAACTGTGCAGGAGTTTGCGGCTCCGGAGTGCCCTGGCGCTCGTTGGTGCCCGGATCTGGCTTCTGCATTGAGCGCACCAATTAAGCGGTGGGTTCGCCCGACCTAGCCGGCCGCCTCAAGAGCGTGGTGAGATCTCCGTCCGCTCTTTTCGAGCATGCGGGCCAGGTGTTCGGCCAGATCTGAAGTCTGCTGGCGAATCTCGGGCACCGCGGTCGTTTCCCAGAGGCAGCCCTTCCGGGTGGGCCCGAGCGCGAAAAGCGAGTGGGACGGGATTCCCTGGTAATCCACCAGCGCGCCGTGCTCGTCCACGTCCAGCCCCAG
Source organism: Acidobacteriaceae bacterium (assembly GCA_003154055.1). GTDB lineage: Bacteria > Acidobacteriota > Terriglobia > Terriglobales > Acidobacteriaceae > Acidiflorens. Next base: position 7,424 of record PMCH01000172.1, on the reverse strand, counting down.
AAAGAGCGGATCCGGACGAGCGAACCCCTGCACGAAAAGGCTGGTGATCAGGGAATCATCAATACGGCGGCAGTCCGTCTCCGAACCCGTGCAGTTAATCACGCGATGGACGCGCAGCACTTTCTGGGTCCCGACGCCGCGCTCCCGGTAACTGATCTCCGCGGTGTCATCGTGTTCCAGATACCGGCTGATCCGCCCGGTATACAGGAGCACCTGGCCCTCCGCCCGCATGTCGGAAAGAACGTCGGCGATTTCGGGCGCCAGGCGATGGCGATGGACCTCCCAATACGAACGAAGGTGGCGGAGAAATCTCTTCTGCTCGGGTACAGGAAGCGTCCGCCAGATCCGCTGGATCACCGGACGCAGGCTGTCAACCACACTCCGCCAGTCGACTCCTTTAGTCGAAGCGATTCGCACCTGTTCCCGAATCAGCCGCAGCAACCCAAGCGTGGTGCGGGGAGACCGCTCGTCCCAGAACAGCGGCCACGACTCGGTCTGCTTGTGGCGGTGGGGTAGCAGTCCCCGGCGGGAGAGTACGTGAATCCTGCCTTTGAAGCCCTTGGACTTCAACGCCATGATCACATCCACGCTGGTCAATCCTGCTCCGATCAGTAGGACGCTGCCTTTCGCAGGCAGTCCTTCAAGGGCATCGCCCGCCCAGGCAAACGGATAGTAAAAAGAGGAACTGGCCGGCTTAAGTCCAGGGATTCTCGGATCAGCCGGCGGAAAATTTCCCGTCGCCAGCACCACCGCCCGGGCCGGCAACTCCGCGCCCTTCCTTCTCTGCACGGCCCGTTTGCCCCGGCGACGCTGCAGCGAGAGGGCTTCGTCCTGGATCCACCGGAAGCGTTCCTGGCCTCGCTCTGTAACGGCACGTTGCAGCAAACTGCCAACGTATTCCCCGTAAACCGCGCGGGGCAGGAAGCTGCGTGGTTGCACCGAGGCATCGNNGTGAGGCGTGCTGTAAGCAAGCCCCCGGCCGGGCAGCGACACTCGATCCATGACGGCCACGGAGAGTGACACGGTCCGCCGCAACAATTGCGCGGCCAGCACGGTCCCGCTGAAGCCACCTCCGATAATCAGGACATCGAGTTGCGGGTCGGGCAAGCGCTGCTCTCCAATCCTAATGTCTATAAAAAGAATAGACATTATAGGCAATCCCATTGCAAGCCGTGGGCCGTTCATTCCTGGGCCGGGTTTTGTCACAAACCCTTGCAGTTTCAAAGCTCCCGGGCTCCAGAGAACGTGTGCTGCGCTTCCCTCAGGTGTAAGCTGTTGCAGTTCAGGGCCAAAATCGCGCATCTTGCGACCGCTCAGATACGGCGATCAGGTTTGATGTGATCGTCGTCCTTGCATTTCCGGGGTACTTGGGGCATTTTCCTGATATAGGAGCCAACCGATGGTCCATGTTCTAATCCACCACGAAGTCGCCGACTATGCCGCCTGGAAGTCAGTGTTTGATGCCGCGCTCGACTGGCGCCACCAGAACGGGGAGCGCAGTTGCCGCATCTTCCACAGCGCTGGCCAGGTCCATCAGATGACCCTCCTGTTTGAGTGGGAAAACCTCGACCAGGCGCGCAAGTTCATGGCATCCGAAGAACTCAAGGCCCGAATGGCGAAGGCGGGAGTCAAGGGCGAGCCCAGGGTGGATTACCTCACGGAGATGTATACCGTTCGGCGCAGCGCGGCGGACTAGGATCGCACCGGGCGGATACACCCTGTCCGCCCCAGACTTGCGTGGGAGATTCGGGCGGTGCGCCGCTCGGAGGCACCTCAGCGCCGCGCGGAAAGAATATGCAGGATCTGTTGCAGTTCCTGCCGGATGTACGCCGCATTTCTCGAGGATTGCACCGGGAAGGGAAGGGCCGACTGGCTGCGGTCGGACTTGATCTCCTCGCGAAGTTGCACGCGCGCGCCCGCGATCGTGAAGCCGTCTTCGTAGAGCAGTTTCTTAATCCGCAGCACCGACTCCACATCGCGCTTGCGGTACATCCGCTGGCCGGTGCTGCTCTTCACCGGCTTGAGCTGGGAAAATTCCGTTTCCCAGAAGCGCAGGACATAGGCCGGAAGCCGGCACAGCCGCGCCACTTCTCCAATCCGGAAATACAGCTTGTCGGGGACCACGACTTCGCTGCTCCGGCTTTTTGTCTTCGAAGGTTTCACCCGGGGGCTCATGGCTTGCTCAGGTCGGCGATACAACTCTACTCGCGTTTCTAGCATGGTTGGCACGGTCGGACAACTGCTTTTAGTACAGCCGGCTTTCGGCTCCCGGCCTGCCGGAAACTCAGCTCGTCATCCGCAGCTGGATCCAAGGGCCTGGGAGCATAAAGCCGAGCGCTGAAAGCCGGTAAAAGGAAAAGCCTCTCGAAAGGTGCTTCTCTCGAGAGGCCTTCGGGGAACTTCTGTACGAGCATCCGCTCGCTTAGTGTTTCTTTTTCTTGGCGGCTTTCTTCTTGGTTGCCATTAAGTAGTCTCCTCCGTTGAACGATTTTTTCTCCCAAGGTTCTCGACAGGGCACCTTGATGCCCGAGCTACCCAACTACTAGTATGAGCAGCTGTCCTACCACAAGATATTGCCACTCGAATACAATTTGTCAATGAAAATATCGCACCTCCTCCTCCGACTGGAGCAGTTCGTGCCTCGGTCAGGGGATGGAACTCGACGCTTTGATCGCACCGCTTCCAGTGCACACCGGCATTTCGCGTGAGTTCCCTCGCCTCGGTGTATGCGATAATTTCCCCATCAACGTCATGTCAGATCACAAAGTTTTTTGCGCAAAACTGAAGCAGGAACTGCCCGGCCTGCCCGAACCGCCCTTCGACACCGATCTGGGTAACAAGATCTACCAACAGATATCCCAGCGGGCTTGGGGCGAGTGGACGGAATACTGCAAGATGCTGCTCAACGAATATCGCCTGAACCCGGCCCGCAAGCAGGATCAGGAAGTGATCGTGAAGCAGATGGAGCAATTCTTCTTCGGCGATGGAGCGGCTCCGCCGAAAGAGTACGTCCCCCCCACTCACTGAAAACCCGCGCGGCGTGGGCGATTTCGTCCAGCAGGCGGCAGGGTCGCCATGTTACTGAGCGGTTACCTGTGGTCGTCCGTTGTTTCCTGATTCATCACCTCGTAACAATTCTTCGGAACAATGAAAGCGTGAGTACGCACGCTTACGACACGCTGATTCTGTCGGATTTGCACCTCGGCTCCGAGATGAGCCGGGCGCGCGAAGCCACCCGTGTGCTGCGCGAAAATTCCTTCCACCGGCTCATCCTGCTGGGCGACATTTTCGCCGACTTGAATTTCGGACGCCTGAAGAAAGAGCACTGGAAATTTCTCAGCACCATCCGCAAGCTCTCCAATCCCAAGCGCAACGTGGAAGTGGTTTGGGT
>PMCH01000172.1:0-3942 GCA_003154055.1 Acidobacteriaceae bacterium | reverse complement strand
CGCCTGTCTCTGAAGGTTTCAGCCGGAGCGCTCGCATTCGCCCGCCGCCACCAGGCCCAGCGCATTTTCTGCGGACACACCCATGTCGCCATGCATCGGAATGAAGAGGGAGTCGATTACTACAACTCCGGCAGTTGGATTGACGAACGTCCGGCCTACATCACCATCGGCGAAGAAGGAGTGCAAATCCATGAATACATCGAGCGACCTGACGATCGTCATTCCAGCGAANNACCGCCTGAAGGTGGAGGTGGTTTCCGGCGGCATGCCCTCGGTGGGACGCAACCACGGCGCCCGCCTTGCCGATACCCGGTACGTCCTGTTCCTCGACGCCGACATCGACCTGGCGTCGGACGAGCTGATCCGCAACACCGTAGAGGCCGCGCAACAGAAAGACCTGCATTGCGCGACGACCAATATTCTTTGTCGCGGCGGGAGCATCACCGACAAGATCTTTTACGGGGTCAACGACCTCTTCCAGTATCTATCGTGCCTGCATCGTCCATTTAGTACCGGCATGTTCATGATGTTTGAGACGGCAAAATTCCGCGAGCTGGGCGGATTCGATGAGCGTGTGCACTTTGCCGAGGATTACCGCTTGAGCAGCCAGGTGGAGCGGCGCAAGTTCAAGATCGTGCGCGGCGGCGTCTATACCACCAATCGCCGGTTCCAGAAGTTGGGCCATCTCCGCGTGGCCTGGCTGTTTCTTTGGACCGCGCTGAATTTCTGGAATGAAAATCACTTCCTGCGCGACCACCACTATTGGGCAGAGCAGAAGCGGCTCTAGGCTCTCGGATTCTGACCTAAAGTCCGAACGACAAGAGCCGCGAGCCAGGAATCCAATCGGAGCTTCAGCGGAATATGGCGGCAAAGAAGCCACCCAGCCGCCTGAAAAATCCACGATGCTGCGCTGGACCCGCGGCTGCGAGCTCCTTGCCCTTTACCGGCACAGTTGGAGGCAGCGGGTCGCTCAGAGGCGGCGCTGCACCCGGGCGGGAGCCCGCCGGCAAAGCTTGAGCCTGCTCCACGAGCGCGGGCGCCGGATCAGTCCCCCGAAATACAAATGGGACATCCACCTGCACGTGAACGTCGCTTTTCCCAGCAACTGGAGGCACAGGTGACGCCGAGCCCGGCAATCCGGTCGGCGGTTGAGCGGACGCGGCGGCCATGTCCGGGCGGGCTGTCTTCGCTGCCAAGTTCACATTGGTTGACTGCGTATCAACCACCGGCAGGTTGTTCGCAGCCCGAAGCACCGGTTCCCGCGGCGGCGGACAGCCACATTCCAGCGGCACGCTCGTGTCCACCTGGTCCAGATGTCCGGAGTGGAATACGAGTTGGTCGCTTGCTCTCACCTGGTAGCTGCGGTCGCCCATCAGCTCGGAAACAATCGCGGATGCTGTGTTTCCGGGAAGGGCGCGCACGCAGGTATTCCCTCGGTTGTCGGCGCTGAATGCGTAATGAAATTCGCCAGGACCCGAGAGCAGAATCCGGAAATCCGGCGTCATCACGGAATCGGACGACGCGTCGAGACGGTAGTGCGCCTCGATGGCGCCGGTGCTCATCCCCAGCATCACATTGCGCCCGTTCTGCGAGGGCGTGACGGACACCGTGGTGCCCGGGCACACATGCACTTCGCCACCGCGGGCCAGCCTGAGCAGCGCCGTGTCATCCCCGGCTGTGACAGAGGATCCCGACATCATTCCGCTTCCGACCAGGGCCATCGCGCCGGTCGACGGCACCACGACCGCTACTGCCTTCGGCGTCGGGGTCAGGCTTGCAACCGAGGGTGCCTGAAACGGTGACTGGTTGGCATCGGCCGCCGGGTTCTTCCCCAGGTGTACGACTAGCCGGTTGCCCGCCGCTTCCCACGTATAAGAGCGTTGCGCCAGCAGGTCTACGACTACCCGGGTCACGGGAGGATTCTGCTGGTACTGGTCCACCCGCAGCGTGCTGATCTGGTTGGCCTGGACGCTGATCCGCTTCTCCTGCACATCCAGCACTGCCCGGGGCAGATCAATCACCAGCCGCGGGGGATTGTCGAGGGAACGGATGGCGGGAATCAGCGGCTTCGTCGAAAGAATTTCGACTGCCGGTCCGTCCTTCTCCGTTACCATCCGAATGCTCTTCACGGCGGAGTAGAGCGAATTCCGGGACGGCTTCACGGCCTGGGACTGGGCCCACGGCGCGCAGACGGCCAGCATTCCCGCAAGAAAGAAGCGGGGAAGCCGCCAGCGCCGGACGCATCCCGCGTGGAGGATGCGCACCCCCAGATCGCGCGCGTAGAGAGATTGCCGGAACTGATGAGGCCGCTGGAAGCACTTCACAGGATCACTCGAGTGTTACAGCCAACATACCACCCAGGCGTCCACGACAAAAAGTGACGGAGGGTATCAGACGTCGGCCAGGAATTCGTACTCATCGATAACGGCTGCAACGGCCATCTTCCCGTTGGGAGCGCCGCCGCCTTCCACCCGCACCACCCGCCCTTTGCAGCGCACGCGGATACTTTCGGTCAGCGTGATCTCGGGCGGAAGGGTCAGCGTGAAATCGATATTGGAACCGGCCTGGAGGGCGGAATCGACGAAGAAGCAGATGCCGCGGGCGCTGACATCGCGGGTTTGCGCCTGGTGCTCTGCCTCGGGCTCCCCGTAACGGACGCTGACCGGCAAATGCAGAGCGAACCGCCGCGTCGCCCGTCTGTCCTTTTCCTGCTGAAGTTCGGCCATGGAACCTCCGGATTGCTTGTAAGCATGGCGTCTGGGGATTGGCCTGTCAAGGATTTGGTGCCGCAAGGTCCCGGGCCGGAGGAGGCTTCCGAGCCCCGGGAGACTCGCATCCCGGAAAAGTTGCGCGACACTTTGGCCCGCTACAGCATCCACTCTAAGTACCACCAGCCGTCTCCTCACCAATGAGGATGGGGGCTTTTCATCGGAAACCGAAACATACCAGGAGATTGGTCATGATCCTCATCACCGGCGCCAGCGGCAACGTTGGCAAGGAAGTTCTCAAACAGATTGTCAGGACACCCGCCCAGGTGCGAGCGGCGTTTCAGTCCCCCAGCAAGGCGGCGGGCGCACCGTCCGGCGTCGAGATTGTCATCATGGATTTCAATCGTCCCGAAACTCTGCGATCTGCGTTGAAGGGCGTCGAGAGGGTGTTCCTCGTGGGACCGCCCACCCCTGACCTGCCAGCTCTCGAGCGGAAGGCCGTGGACGAAATCAAGCAATGTGGCGTAGGCCACGTGGTGAAACTCTCAGCGATGGGTGGCCGCGCGGCCACATTCCCGCGCCAGCATGCCGACTCCGAGGACTACATCAAGTCTTCCGGCGTGGCGTACACATTCCTGCGTCCCAACGGATTCATGCAGAACATGGTCAATTACAACGCTCCGACCATCAATACGCAGAACGCGTTTTACGGCTGCCAGGGTGAGGGAAAAGTCAGCCACATCGATATTCGCGACATCGCCGCGGTGGCCGTGAAGACTCTGACCGAGGACGGCCACGAAGGCAAGACCCATACCCTGACCGGACCGGCCGCGCTGAGCAACGCGCAAATCGCGCAGATTCTTTCCGACGACCTCGCCCGCGAAATCAACTATGTCGATCTGCCACCCGAGCAATTGAAACAAGCGATGCTGGCTGCCGGTATGCCGGAGTGGGGTGCCGACGCACTCTGTGATCTGCAGCGCCTTTATCGCGAAGGCGGAGCGAGTGCCATGACCTCGGACGTGGAACAGATCCTGCGCCGCAAACCGACCAGCTTCGAACAGTTCTCGCGCGACTACCGGCAGGCATTTCAGCCGCAGGAGAGGGCGGTCAGTTGAAAAAGCATTGAACCGCAGAAGACACAGAGATCGAGGAGAATAGGATTATTTCACCGTGCTCTCTGTGTCCTCTGTGGTTCAAGCTCTTCAAATGCGGCTAGAATGAATTGTGGTCT
>PMCH01000280.1:13777-23715 GCA_003154055.1 Acidobacteriaceae bacterium | reverse complement strand
CTGAAAAAACTCCGCCAGCGCGGATTTGTGAAACCCGGGGAGTCGGTTGTCTTGATCCTGACCGGACACCTGTTGAAAGACCCTGATTTCACCATCAAGTTCCACCGGGGCGATTTGTTCTCCGGAACCCCCTACGAAATCGATTCGGCACGCGCCAGGCCTCTCCAGCGCGCCCCGGTGGTGCTCGACGCCGATCTGGGTGCCGTCATCGCCGCGCTCGAGGCCTCCGAAAGGAAAAATTCGTAGCAGTTCGGCGCGAACTCGTGTATAAGACTCGGTTTTGGCTTTTAGGGAATCTGTCAGTCACCCATGCCTTCTCGTCCTGCATCTTCGGATCGCTCGCTTCGGCTGGCTCTGCCGGCAACCTCCGCCAATCTCGGCCCGGCGTTTGACGCGGCCGCCCTGGCCATGGACTTCCATCTGCGCCTGCACGCCGAGCGCGCTCCCGACTTCTTCATCACCGCCGAGGGCCGCGACGCACAGATCTGCAGCCGCATGGAGAACCATCTCATCGTCACCACCTATTGCGAGGTCCTGGAATCAGAAAACCGCAAGATTGCACCCTTGCGTATCCACATCGAGAACGAAATCCCCATCGGCAAGGGTTGCGGATCTTCTGCCTCGGCCCGGCTGGCGGGGATCGCACTGGCCGTGCACTTCGGGCACCTGCGCTGGAAGGATGACCGCATCGTGGGAGAAGCCTCCATGCGCGAGCATCATCCCGACAACGCTTCCGCCTGCTGGATGGGCGGCCTCGCCGTGGCCCGCATGGCGAACCAGGTTCAGGCGCAGGTGGCCGAGATCAAACCGAAAGGAAGCTGGCCGCTGCTGCTCGCGGTCCCGGCCTTGCCGCTCCCCACCGAGCAGGCCCGCCGCGTTCTTCCTTTCCAATACTCGCGCGCCGACGCCGTCACCAACATTCAGAACGCCATGCTCCTGCTGGCCGCTTTCACCCAGGACCGGCGCGACCTGCTCGCCTCCGCGCTCGAAGACCGCATCCACCAGCCCTATCGCGCGCCCCTCTGTCCGCTGCTGCCCGCGATCAAGGAACTGGCTGGCGATTCCGGAATCATCGGCGCCGCCCTCAGCGGTGCTGGCCCGTCGGTGCTGGTGTTTCTTGATCCCAAGGTTTCCCCGAAGAGAGCCAAGCAGAGAATTGCGGCGCACCTCACCAAACGCCACCTGCCCGCCGAGTTGCTGCTGACCCAGATTGCCGTGCATGGCGGCCGCGACAGCGCCGACTGGCGCAAGAAGCATGGCGCTTCAAGAAAATAGGGCCGGTTGGCACCGGCCCACTGAGAAACTGGAAGCCAGAAAGTCTGCTCTACTGCCGGCTCGCCGGCGGCACAATCCCGTTCATGCGCAGATATTCCACCATCTGCCCGTAGTGGTCGAATCCGTGCCAAGCGAAAACCGTGCCCATGCCCAAGCGGGTGGCAGTGCCTTCGCCGAACGGATTCTTGATTGCCCCGACCGCATTCCCTTCGTTGATGGTTGCAACTGCCTTGTGCGCGTATGCGAATGAGTCTTTCAGGAACTTAACAATGTCGGCTTTCGATTTCACGCTGTCCGGACCGTTCTCGCCGCCCAGTTCTACCGGAGGTTTTTCCTCCAGGATGGCCGAGCCAACTAGATAGTTCACCGCAGCCACGTGCTTCGCTTGCATCGCGAACGTACGCACGCCTTTGAACTCGCCCACGGTCGGTGCAAATGCGAACTTGTCCTCGGGCATTGCTTCCACCGCCGGCACAAGTTCGCTCTCGATCGTTTTCACCGTGCCGTCAAGGACACTCGTGATGGTTTTCTTCTCGTCCTTCGCCTGCGCCAGACCCAAACTGCAGAAAGCCAGCGCCACGGCCAGCATCAGTCCAACTGTTTTCATGTTGCCTCCTAGCATTCTTAACCTCCGAAACTTGATTTGTCGTTGCCTTCGATCCCGGCAAGTTCTCTTGAACCGGAATCCCCCATCCCAGACACAGTCCTGCACTCCAGCCCCAGAGGGGCGCTATATGTTAGCCCGGGACGCAAGTCCTGGGTAGAAATCGCAAATGACGGAGTCCCGCAGGGACGGCACCGGAGACTCCCCAACCCCACCGTGCCGACCCAGTGTAGCCCATCGTTTCTCTAGCGGGAAACATGCAAAGGCGAGATCGCTAGTCGCGCACCACTGCCGGCGTTAGTTCCAACTCGCCCGCCGTGATGCGATGTCCGCGCAACGCCAGCACGCCGCACGCGAGCACCACCGCGGCCACGGTCAGCGCGTTGGCAATCCCGATCTGGTTCGCCAGCGCTCCCCACGCGGTAGCCCCCACCGCCATCCCTCCCTGCAGTACCAAAAGGTACAGCGAAAGCACCCGTGCCCGCAGGTGCCCCGGGCACATCGTTTGCGCCGCCACATTCAGGCAGGCAAGGATTCCAATCCACGCCGCGCCTGCCACCAGCATCACCGCGCAGAGCAGCGGAAAAATGTGCACGCGCCCCACGGCAAACGTCATCCCGGCAAACACAACGATGGCGAATGCAACCAGTCCGTCAACCGACAATCGCTCTCTTACGCGCGGCAAACCCGCCGCTCCCAGCAGCGCGCCGAAGCCGAAGCAGCCCAGTAGTACTCCGTATCCGCGAGCGCCATGCGGACGCGCGATGATCGGCAAGAGCGCCAGCACCGAAGCCGCTGCGACGCTAAACGTCCCTGTGCGCAACAGCACCGACTTCGCCAGGCTGCTGTCTTTCACGTAGGCGAATCCGTCGCCGATCGCCGACCACATCCGCCGCCGCGGCTTGGGAGCTTCGGACGGTCTCCTCCAGTGATAGAGAAACAGGATGACCCCAAAAAACGAAGCCGCATTCAGAAGAAATGTTGTTCCGGAACCCACCGCGGCTACGATCAACCCGCCCAGCGCCGGACCTACCGCTCGCGCGACATTGAATCCCGCGGAGTTCAAGGCCACTGCCGAAGCGTGCTGTTGGCGCGGTACCAACTCCGGAGTGATGGCCTGCCACGCCGGATCGTTCATCACCGATCCCAGGCCGAGCAGAAACGTGAACAGCAACAGCACCCACGGCCCCACCCAACTGGTCAGCGTCAGGATGCCCAGGGTCGCCGAAGCCACCACCATCCAGCCCTGCGTGACCAGCAGGAACCGTCGCCGGTCCACCATGTCCGCCAGAGCGCCGGCCGGCAGAATCACAAGAAACACCGGCAATGCCGCGGCCGCTTGCACCAGTCCGACCATGAACGGATTCATGGTCATCTGCGTCATCAGCCAGCCCGCGCCCACGTTCTGCATCCAGGTGCCGGTGTAAGAGACGACAGAAGCAATCCACAACCAGCGGAAAAGCGGCTCTGCGAGCGGCGCCCAAGGCGAACCGGCACGGCTTCCCGTCAGCTGATCCGCCACCGGCATTTTGATCATCTCAGCCATGGATGAGTTTGGCTCTGAATTGTCCCGGTTCGGCCCCCGAAGGGGTGGTGCGAAATGAATCGCTTGCGGCATTGCTATAGCGATGCCCTGATACGAAACCGACTACCGACTACTGACTACTGACTACTGACTACTGACCACTGGTGTCCCAAACGGCCATTCCCCCCGCCGCCACGCACGCGCCGAGTAGACCATCAGTCCCACAATCAGAATCACCACCGCGTAGCGAATCTCACGCCCAAACGCCTTCCGCGAAAAAAGGATGAACAGGAAGCTCCCCGCAGCCACCAGCGCCGGCACCGGATACAGCCACATCCGGAACGGACGCGGCATATCAGGCCTCCGGATCCGCAGCACGATCACCCCAATACTTTGCACCAGAAACTGCAACAGAATGCGGATCACGACCAGCGCAGCGATCAGGTCCGACAACCGGAGAAAGCAGAACAGCGCAGCCACTCCTGCCAGCGCCAGCAGGGAAACGTAGGGAAACTGGTACACCGGATGGACTTTCGCAAATGCGCGGAAGTAATTGCCGTCGAGCGCCGCTGCGTACGGTACGCGCGAATAGCCCAGCATCAGCGAAAACACTGAGGCGAAGGCCGTCCACATAATAAGGACCGACACCACCGCCCCCGCGCCGTGCCCGTAGGCGCGCTGCATGAATGTAGAAACCACGTACAACTTGCTGTTTGACTCCCCCGACTGCACCAGCTCCCGCCAGGGTACGACTCCCAGGATGCTGATGTTCATGACTACATATAGACCAGCCACCGCCAGAATGGATAGCAACAGCGCCCGCGGAATGTTTCGTCCCGGGTCCTTGATCTCATCTCCCAAGAAACAGACGTTGTAGTAGCCCCAATAATCGTAGGCTGAGACCAGCATGGCCGCCCCCAGGCCGGTGAAGAAATTATGCGAGAGCGTGAACGCGCCCGGTGGAAAGTCGAACGCCTGGCGCGCATTGAAGTGGGTCAGGCCGACGACGATGATCCATCCGATCGTTCCCATCACACCGATCCAGAGGAGTTTTGAAAGCCGTCCGATCGCGGTGATGCGACGGTAGAGCAGAAACGCCGTGAAGAGACACGCGCCAATCGCAACCAGTGTTGCAGGCATTGCGACCAGGCTCAGTTGCAGTTTTCCCAGCAGCGGAAGGTTGAGGCTGAGGGTTCGTGCAACCCACGCTCGTTCCAGCCCCGGCCACAAGAACGAGGCGTATTGCGAAAAGCCCACGCAGCCCGAGGCAATCGACAGCGGAGCGCTGAACGAAAGCTGCCATATAAAGAGGAAGGAAATCAGCCGCCCCAACTTATGCGGACCGTAAATTTCCTTCAGGTAGCGATACGACCCGCCCGACCCCGGCATCGCCGCGCCCAGTTCCGCCCACACCAGCCCGTCGCAGATGGCAAGCCCCGCGCCCAGCACCCAGCCCAGCATCGCCTGCGGGCCGCCCATCGCCGTCACAATCAGCGGGATCGTAATGAACGGCCCCACCCCGATCATGTCAATCATGTTCAGCGCAGTGGCCGAGCCGAGGCCAATGCCGCGGACGAGTGGGGTTCCGGGCGGCGCGACTCTATCGGGTTGTTCAGCAGCCGGCATGGTGACTCGCTACTCGCCTCTCGCTACTCGCGACTCACCAAGTTCACAAACAGCCTTACTGCCCCCGGCACTCCCGCTGGCAACTGCCGGAAGAACGCATACCCGGTATAGATGTACATCCCCTTGCCGTACTGAGCGACGAGCAGGCCCCCCTTCTGCTCGCTCTCTCCCGGATCGTGCGTCTCGAGCAGCGGCGTGAACTTCGGATCCCACTGGCTCATGAAGTACAGGCCCCGCTCCTGGACCCAGCCCTCAAAGTCCTTCTGCGTGATCTGGTTCGGAGAATGGAAGATCCGGTTCGCCGGATCGAGAATCGCCACCGGTGCCTCTTCCACTGACGCTCGCGCCCGGCTGAGCGTTGCCGGATACGGTGTGAACTTACCGCTGTTGAAATCGCTCGCGGATGCGTTGTATTGCACCACCAGCCTTCCGCCCGCCTCGACGAACGCCAGCAACCGCTTGTTACTCGCAATCACGTCTTTCTGCGTGTCGTACGCCCGGATACCCAGCACGATCGTCTGATATTTGCCCAGGTCCTCGGTCGCCAGCTTGTCGGCAGGGATCAGCGTCACATCCATGCCGATCTGCTGGAGCACGGTGGGGATCTCGTCCCCCGCGCCCATGATGTAGCCCACCTTCAGGTCCCGCGGGATCTTCACATCCACGATGCTGACGCGCTGTACCGCGGGCTGGTAGTAGTATGCGGAGCCCAAGTCCTCGCGGGTGACGACGGAATAGCCTTCGTCATAGCCGCGAACTCCGCTCTTGAGGTGTGCCCGGATGGCGGCGCGGCCTTCCTTCAGTTCCGAAGGAAATACCTGGAACGAAGCTTCCTGCGCCTGATCCGTCGCGATCTTGATTGCTTCATGCGAGGGCTCAGATCGCCACCCGTTCGGAACCCTCACCGAAACTTGTGCTTCCGAATCGCGGCCCTGGTCGCGCGCACTGGTTTTTACACCAGTGCTGCCGCTCTGGCCGGTTGGAATGACTGCACCCGACGGCTGCACTTCAACCGAAAATGCCGGGCCGATCGCCAGCGGATGCTCGCCTTCGCTTCCATCCGCCTGCCTGAATCGGACCATCGCCGGAACTTCCACGTTTCCCGAAAATCCCTGCCATTCGTAGTCCAGATGCACGCGGATCGGTGGCGGTGCGAAGGGAAGCGTCAGGTATTGCGCTTGGTCAATCGTGTTCAAGCTGTCCCGCTCGGGATCTTCCCGATGCCAATAGGGACGCGTATAGCTGGCCTGCTCGCACGGCGTCAGGTGAAACTTGAATTCCACCTCTCCGCCGCTACCCACGGATTGTGCTCCGGTCCCCATCGCGGCCATTGGGCAGGCAGGTGTCTCCAAAAGCAACCGGACTCTAAGGTTGTCCAATCCCGACTGACCGGCAATTCGAACTTTCGCCGCGACATCGAATGCCCGTCCCGGCACTACCATCGGCGCCGTTTCCGGAAAAGCGGCTGGCGGTGTGTCAAGCATTGCTCTTAATTCAACTCCCAGCGCCAGGTTTGCGGCCTGCTGAAACTGACCACTCTTCCCTCCCATCGCTGCGAAAAACACTCTCTTTGCGCTTTCGGACAGGGAAGACTGCTGGACCCGATGCAGCAATTCCTCCGTGGACTTGCGACCCGTGAAGAGGTCCGCTGCTGTTTTTGAGGAATCTGTCTCTGCGTTCTGCAGTGCCTTGGACACCAGTTGCTGAATGGTCGTAAGCTCCCCCCTCAGCCACGGCACCTTCTTCTCTTCCTCGCCCAGTCGCGCTGCCAGCCCCGGCAGTGATGTATCAATCCCATCGAACAGATCCTGCTCGTGTCCGTCTTTGTCTTTCGACGAATCCACCACCGCATCCAGCAGCTTGTAGTGCGTGAAGCGGTCTCCGTCGTCGATGGTCCAGTTCGCCGCCCCTTGGGAAAGTTGATGCCGCAGTCCTTGCATCGCGAACTGGATGTAAGAGGTCCCCAGCACCGGGTCCTTCACGCCCGTGTTCAGCCGCACGGTGTAGTTCGCAGCATCACAGGTATTCGAAAAGAATCCGCACACGTTGCCGGTGTACAGCTTCTTTGCCTGCCACGGCTGCAATCCCTCCGCGATCTGCTCAGGAAATCGCTTCGGATCGCCCGCCGCGCGAAATGCCTCCCGGGTCAACAGGGCGGAAGCCTGGTGATGTCCGTGCCCGTCGCGATCCGTCCCCGAAAAACGCGCCACCAGCACATCCGGACGAAACGTGCGAATCACCCTCACCATGTCGCCGAGCGCGACCTCGTGCCCGTGCCACTTCTGGAAGGTTTCTTCGGGGGTCTTCGAGTATCCGAAATCCGCCACGCGCGAGAACCGCTGTTCCACGCCGTAGTAGCGGTCCGATGCCAGCAGTTCCAATGTCCGCAACACGCCCAGTACATCAAAGAGGTTGCTGCCGAGTTTGTTCTGTCCGCCTTCGCCGCGAGTCAGGGTCATTAGCAGCGCGGACACACCCTTCCCTCGCGACTCCAGCGTCAGCATCCCGCCGTCTTCATCGTCCGGATGTGCCGTCACCTGCATCAGCCGCCCGGTGGTCTGCAGACGGCGCAGCATCAGCTTCAATCCCGCCGTCCCCGTCTCTTCCGGCAACGGCTCGTAGTAATGATCGTTTTTCCCGCCGGGTGCTGCATCGGGCTCGGCCGCACAGCTCAGTGGCTGCAGCGCCATCACTAGCATCAACAGCAGGCCGACCGTCCGCCGGTATTGGGGCGCGGCCTTCTTCGCCTGCCTGCGCCGCACAAACCCGTCTACAAATTTATCTAAGATCCGAGACATGAGCATGTGATGGAGTTTCCCCAAAGAAAGGACCAAGTATATTCGTTCCCCGCGGCACGGGTTCGTGTAGGGACGGGTCTCGGACCCGTCCGCCCGGGCGCAACCATACTGTCACCCTGGTTCTGTTGGACTCAATTCCCGCCACCCGGTAAGCAACATATCCAGCCAGACGACCTCAATGCCCGCTCCCCGCCAGCAACTTCTTCTGACACTGTTCCGCCGTTGCGACAATTTGCTGGAACTCCGGATCGCCCTGCACTCTGGACAGCAGCGGGTCCGATTGCAGCGCCTGGTACGCGCAATAATTCTCGCTCACCGCCTTGCTCAGGAACGCATAGCCAATCTGCTTCTCTCCACAGTTCGCCAGTATCGCTCCCTGGTAATACTTCAATTCCGAATCCTGCTCCGGCAGCAGGTCTTTCTGTGCCTGTTCGGCCAGCCGGTGGACGTCCGCCCCGGGTGCCTTATTCAGACACGCCCGCAGGAAATCGCGCATCCACGTCGGATTGCCCGTCATCTTTTGCGCTGCTTCGCCAGCCTCTTTCATCCTGCCCTCGCGCATCAGCACTGACACCATCACCGAATTCGTCCACTCCGACCCGGCGTCCTTGCTCAGGTACTGCTTGGCGAACGTCGTTTTCCCCGCCTCGAAGAACGCAAACGAACACGACCGCCAGTTGAAGTTGCCCGGATCGATCGCTGCCGCCGCGTCACACTCGCGCTGCGCTTCATCCAACCGCCCCACATACCGCAATACATAGGCCAGCGAATAGTGTGAGATCGCATTGTCGGGACGCCGTGCCACCAGCTGCCGCGCGTCCTGATAGGCCTTGGCCACGTTCCCGGTTTCCACTTCATTGGTGGCCAGAAATCCAGCCGCGTTCACCCGGTTGGGTTCCAGGCTGAGGGCGCGTTTGTACGCGGCGTTCGAGCGGTCATACTGCGCCGTTCCTCCACCGGAATAAATGGCATCGAAATAGTATCGGCGGCCCAACGCCTCCCATGCTGGCGCGTAGTTCGGATCCATTTCCACCGCCCGCTCCAGTATGGTGATGCCTTCCTTGTTCGGTTCCGGATCGTGCGCCACCGGCAAACTCCGGAGGTACAGATCGTATCCCTCGCTATTCCCCGGGGTGCTGCTGGCTTCCACCGTTTCGCCCCTTACACCCAACGCCGGCAGCAATTCCTGGCGCACTTTCTTCGACATCTGGTTCTGCAGCGCGATCAGATTTTCCGCCGGCGCGGTGAGCGTGCCCGTCCAGATCAGCTTGTTGTCCTTCACTTCCACGGCTTCGAGCGTGACGATGACCCGCTTGTTCTGCCGCATGAAGTGTCCGGCGATCACCGTACCCACCCGCATTTCCCGCCCGATCTTCTGCGGATCGGCCTCTCCATTGCTGTATTTCCGCGTCGAGGCTGACGGCCGGATTTCCAGCGCCCGCGCATAGGTGAGCGCGTTGGCAATCTCGTCTGCCAGGGCGAACCGCAGGAATTCGCTCTCCTGATCGTTATTAATGTTCTGCAGGGGCAAGACCGCAACCGTCCGGGTGCTCGCCTCGACCGATGAAATCCGGCGCTTGAACCACCATGCCCCCACCGCCACCAGCACCGTGACCAGCAGTCCCGCCAGCCCCACGATGATCCAGGTCTTTGTCGGATCGGACTTCTGAAAGGTGTGCGTCGCCACCTTCAGCGCATGCGATTTTCGCAGCCCGCTATGCGTCAACCCCGATTCCGTTTCCTTTTTCAGCCGCTGCAGATCAGCTTTCATCTCCGACGCGGTTGGATAGCGCTGGCCGCGGTCTTTCTCCATTGCCTTGCCGATGATCGCTTCCAATTCCTTGGGGATCGCCGCATTCACCGACAGCGGCGACGCGGGCTTCTGGTTCATCACGGCGTGCAGCGTGGTCACCACGTTCGTTCCGGTGAACGGCTTCTTCCCAGTCGCCATCTCGTACAGCACCACGCCAAACGAAAAGATGTCGCTGCGCACATCCAGATCTTCGGAGCGCGCCTGCTCCGGCGACATATACACCGCCGTCCCCGGAATTACTCCCACCTGCGTCAGCGACTCTTCGAGCGAACTGTCGGTGCTCGTGCCCACGTCGCT
>PMCH01000280.1:6529-13738 GCA_003154055.1 Acidobacteriaceae bacterium | reverse complement strand
CTCTCGCCTTCCAGCTTCTCCATCACGATGAACGGATGCCCGCTGTTTTCCTCAATATCGTGGATGATGCAAATGTTGGGATGATTGAGCTGCGATGCCGCCCGTGCCTCGCGCGTGAAGCGTTCTAGTGCCCGCTTGTCGTTTGCCAGATGATCGGGAATGAACTTCAGCGCAACACGCCGCCCCAGCCGCGTGTCTTCGGCCTCATACACCACGCCCATCCCGCCCACGCCCAGCTTCGACAGGATGCGGTAGTGGGAGACGGTCTGGCCGATCATGTCCATAGTGGCGTTGTGTGGGGCGGACACTCCTGTCCGCCGCCTTTGCTTTTGATTCTAAGTGCAGAGCAGCGACCAGGCCCTCGCTCGCGACCAGCGATGCCCAGCCCCAGAGGGGCGATCCAGTTTAGCCCAGCGCTTTAAGCTCTGGGTAGGCTCGAAGGAAACACCCAAGCCCCGGAGGGGTGGCCCATACCCCCACTAGCCGATGACGCCAGTTGCGAACGGCCAATGACTGGCTACTGACTAACCACCAACCACCAACCACTAACCACTAACCACTAACCACTAACCACTGACCAGCGCCGCCGACGATCCAACCCACTCCATATCCTTGTTGTGATCCACGCCCATCATCAGCCCGCGTCCCATGCGCACGATCACCATCACCGGCGTCAGTTCCTTCAGCCAAACGTACATGATGCGGAGCTCGACCTTTGTCAGCCCATGCGGCGACTCGACCACCGGCGTGAAGTTCAGACGCTCCTGCAGGATGTACTCCGCGCGTTTCGCAGATGGAATTGCATCGATGTCGTTTCGGGTGGGCGCAATCACCACTCCCAAGCCGGCGAACGAGTACAGCGGCTTGAGTACGAAATTCTCAAGATCGTCGGGGATTGACGGCAACTGATCCAGAAACCACGTTCGCGGCACTGTCGGGTGCTTCAGGTAGGGAATCGAATATTTGCTGATCCGGAAATACCAGTTGGGATGCCCGGCCCACTCGACATCGAGATCGTCGCGGAAGTCGAACGGCAACGTGACGCCCTTGCGTTCCAGTTCATCCACGATCGCTCGGTTGTAGATACGATGGATCGGAATCCGCTTGCCGTCCGCCTCATAAAACAGCCGCCGTCCTTCTTTGCGAATCTTCGTGATGCAGACGGTGCGGATCCCCAGCAGCTTCTCGGTCAGTAGAAAATCCGGGCGCGTCTTCTGTTCCTCGGGATGGACCTCCATGAGCACAACATTCGCGGGATCGTGCCCGGCGACAATCGCATCGGTCAGCAGACGTTTATAAGCCCCCGCATCGAGGCCGCTCAGGTAGTAGCCGAGGTCCGCGTCCAGCCCGAACACATCAATGTAGGTTTGCGCCAGCACTGCCTGATACGCATACAGGGAAGGAAAGGCCTGCAACTCGACGAGCTTCGGCTGCAGTTCGCCGGCCGCGTCCCGCACCAGCCCGAAGTCCACCTGGATAAACATCGGATGCGGCGACTCGTTAGGTACGCGAAACTGGGCTGGGAGTGACGCTTCCGACCGCTGGTGATACTCGGGACTCTCTACCAATTGCCGGATCAACGCTTTCCCGTCTTCGCCCATGCGATCGAGCATCGCCTTGGGGAAAAAGCACGGCGTCTCCGACATGCGAAACGGAACCTCCATCCCGCACCGTTCGGTCATGGTGCGCTTGAATTGCTGGTATTTTTCCGGAGTGAAGCCCGCGTTGAACCGTTGCCGAAGAGACGGGATCATGGGTACCGCCGGCGTCCCGCCGGCAATGGCGTTCTCTAACCACTAACCACTGACCACTACCTTTACGCTTCGATCAAAAACTGCCCGCTACGCATGATCTGCTCGTCATCCACCCAGATGTCGAATTTCCGCCCGACGACGTCAATGTGGGTGGACGAATACCATTCCGCGCCGGTATGCGCCCCATAAGGATTCCCGAACGCGATATGCACGCCCGGATATTTTTCATCCTGCAGAATCTGCCCGATCACATCTTTCAGTTCGATGTTCGTCCCAATCGCAAACTCCCCCACTCGGTTGCTGTTCTCGTCCGTGTGGGTGTACTTCCAGAAGTCGTTCTCTAATTCCGAGTTTGCGGAGTGCGCCTCGGTCAGACGGTTGCCTTTGACGATGATGGTCAGCGGATTCTGTTTCAGGTCGCCGAACTTCGCGCAGAGATAATCGCCGACCACGCCGTCAATCACAAACGTCCCATTCACTTCTCCCGGCGTCGTAAACACCTCGCCACCCGGCAGGTTGCCCCACTTTTCCGGACTGATAATCCCGCTGGTCTTCACCCACCGGTAGCTTGGATTCAAATCCGCCACCAGATCGGTTCCCGCCGCCGTCTTCGCCCGAATCTGCTTCGCCGAGCGAACCCGCTCCACCACCTTCGCGCTCAACCGGTCCACCTTCAGAAAGTCCGCCCGCATGCCTTCCAGCATGATCTGCCGGTTGATGTTCACCATGTGCGCATGCCGGATCTTCCGCCGGTTCACGATATCCGTCATCTGCATGCGCGACTTCAGTTCGTTGGTCTGCGCCTGCACGGCGAAAATGCTCACCTGGCTGCTCTCCAGGTCCTCGACAATCGGCTGCGGCAAATCGGTCAGCGGGCGCGCCGCCACATCTTCCAGCACCCACGAGCGATACCGGCAGCCCACCGCCTCCAGTTCGCGCACAATGGCGGCCGCGATTTCCAGGCTTACTTCGTCGGTGATGACCGTGACCTTATCCGACGGCTGAATCCGCAAGCACACCTGCACGGCATTGCGCGCGCCCGGCGTCAATTCCGGATCGAATGGCAACTGATTGAGTTGTCGTTTGGATTGCGCTTCTGCGGTCTTCATCAAGCTCATCAGACGGCCCTGGCCTCGGGAAGTTCGTCTTCTTCTTCGCCCAGGCCCACCTCGGTCTCCTCAATGATGTAATCCACTACCGCCTTCATGTTGCCGCCGCTTTCGTGGAACACTTTCAACTGCCGGTCCGCGCCTGTGCCGTTCTTCATGATCTCGCGGATGTATTCCACTTCTTCCCGCGAATCCAACTCATCCAGCATGTCGTCCACGAATTCCAGGTATTCCTCGATCAGCTCGCGCTCGGGAACTTCCTTCTGCTTGCCGAAGTCGATCAGTTTGCCATTGATGCCGTAGCGGGCCGCCCGCCATTTGTTCTCCATCAGCAGCGACCGCCGGTAGAGCCGGAAGCCCTGGTTCGAGGCGTGCAACTTGTAGAGCTTCGCCACCGTCGCCTGGATCAGCGCCGCCAGCGCGATCGTTTCCTCCAACCGCATCGGAATGTCGCAAACACGAAATTCGAGCGTGTTGAAAAATGGATGCGGCCGGATGTCCCACCAGATCTTCTTCGCGTTATCGATGCAGTTGGTCTTGATCAGCAGCTTGACGTAGTTCTCGTACTCTCCCCAGCTGGGGAAATAGTCGGGCATGTTGGTCCGCGGAAACTTGTCGAACACTTTGCAGCGGTACGATTTCAGACCGGTGTCCATCCCCAGCCAGAACGGCGAGTTCGACGACAGCGCCAGCAGGTGCGGCACAAAATAGCGCGCGTGATTCATCAACTGGATCGCTGTCTCGCGGTCTTCTATGCCCACGTGTACATGCAGGCCGAAGATCAGGTTGGCCCGCGCCACCAGTTGCAGATCCTCGACGATGTTCTTGTAGCGCTCATCGGGATTGACGTCCTGCAAGCGCCAGTCGGCAAACGGATGAGTCGCCGCCGAGGCCAGCCGCAGCCCGTTCTCCCGCGACAGCCGGATCATGTCGCGCCGCAGCTTCTTCAGTTCTACTTTCGCATCTTTAATATTGGCGCAAACCGATGTGCCGACTTCCACCACCGACTGGTGCATCTCCGCCTTGACCCGTTCTTGCAGGAGCAGTTTGCCCTTCTCGATGATCTCCGCGTGAATATGCGACCGCAGATCTCGAGTGTCCGGATCGACCGTCTGGTATTCCTCTTCGATCCCGATCGTGTAAGTTGGCTTCATTGGCGGTACCCACACTATGCCAGGGGGACTGGCGAAGGTCTGGATATTATAGCTTAGTGTGGGGACTGGTCTCTGACCCGTCCAGTCGGGCCGTGTGGCTTGTGATGCTCACACGGGTTTGGGATTCGCTGGCAACATCGGATGAATTTCCCCGTGTCCGCCGTGCTCCCTGTGGTAAAGAAGAGTTACTGCTTCGGCGTCGCTCTCTTTTTCGGCTTCGGCGTCTTAATATCCACCCACTTCGGCCCGCTCAGGAACGACGCCCAGCGCATCTCCTCGAACGGCTTTTCGTCGCTCAAGGCTTTCTTGACGGCCAGTTCCGCCACCGCGTTCACCACCCAGTCGAAGTTATCCTGCCCCACCGACGTAATTTCCGCATCCGGCGCTGGATTCATGAAATCGATCGCGTATGGAATGCCGTCCTCGACCGCAAACTCCACCGTGTTAAGGTCATAGCCAAGCGCACGGCACAAAGTCAGCGAATCTTTCTCGATCCGCTCTTTCATTTTTGGCGACGGCGGCGGATTCCCCTTCACGTACCGCTCGTGATGCGGCGCCTTCGGGTCGTACCGCATGATGTGGACCTTCTCCTGTCCGACCACGTAGCAGCGGAAGTAGTCGTCGAACTCCACCCCGCGTTGCAGCGTCATGCAGAGGTCGCCGGTCTGGTTGTAGTTGTGAAAAAACTCCTCCGGCGAATGGACCTTATACACGTGCTTCCATCCGCCGCCCGCGTATGGCTTCAGAAACGCCGGGAAGCCAACGTAGGCAAACAGCTCCTCCCAGTTCAGCGGATAGATCAGGTTCCGCATCGACGCGTCCGTCGTGTCGGGAGGATGTTTCTGGTGCGGCAGGATCACGGTCGGCGGAATCGCCACTCCCAGTTTCTGCGCCAGCGCATAGTTGAAGAACTTGTCGTCCGCCGTCCACCAGAACGGATTGTTGATCACAATCGTCCCATGCAACATCGCGTTCTTCAGGTACGCCCGATAGAACGGAATATCCTGCGAAATCCGGTCGATGATCACGTCATATTTCTTCGGCTCATCCATCCGGATCCCGCCGATCTTCACAAACTCTGCCTCAACGCCCGGCACCTTCATGGAGTTGATCTTCTCCACCAGCGCCGGCGGAAACGTGTTCTCCATCCCGAAAATGATTCCAATTTTTTTCATAAGAAACGCTCCTCACACGCAGCTCGCAGCTCGCTACTCAAAAGTACTTCCCAGCCATCCTCTGCCACAGCGGCCAGTCGTGCTTGCTATTGTCGCCCCAGATGTCGAGCCAATGCGGAATGCCCTTCGAATGCAACAATCCCGCCATTTTCACATTGGCATCCAGGCACATGTCCCAATCCGAAGTCCCCAGCACGATCTTCATCTGCCGGTAGCGCCTCAGGAACCACTCATCGCTCATGCCCTGCAGGTAATCCGGCGGATTATTGAAGTACACATTGTCGTCAAAATATCCGTCGAGGAAACTCTTGATCTCGAACGAGCCGCTCATAGTCACGCACGCCGACACCAGGTCCGGATGCCGCATCGAAAAATTCAGCGCGTGATATCCCCCGAAACTGCAGCCCGTCACCGAAATCTGCGGCGCCCAGTTCTTCCACTTCAAGAACGGCAGGAATTCGTTGATCACATAGCGCTCGTACTGCACATGCCGCCAGATTCGCGCCCCCGGATGCGCATCTTTGTTGTACCAACTCTCCGTGTCCACGCTGTCGACGCAGAACACCTGCAGTTGTCCCTGGTCGATCCTATGGGCCAGCGCCCGGATCATCCCGGAATCCTCGTACTCGAAGAAGCGCCCCATCGAACTGGGAAAAACCAGCAGCGGCGGGCCGGCGTGCCCAAACACGAGCGCCTCCATGTCACGGTGCAGTTCCTGGCTGTAGTTCTTGTGATGTTCGCGGTTCATGCAGACGAGAGATTGTATCCGAAGCAGTGGCCCAAAGGCAGCAGCGTTCCGCGCACCGCTGGCGACGACCGGCCATCACCGCTAGAATCGACGACTATGCAATTCACCGCACTCTGGAAATTCCACGTCATGCCGGAAAGTATTCCCGCATTCGAAAAAATCTACGGACCCAACGGCGCATGGGCCCAACTCTTCCGCTCCAGCCCCGACTTTCTCGGCACAGAACTCATCCGCGACCTCGACCACCCCGGCCGCTATCTCACGCTCGATCATTGGACCTCACGCGAGGCATTCCGCCGCTTCAAGCAGGATCGCCAATCCGAATACACCGCGTTCGACAAACAATGCGAAAGCTTGACCGAGCAGGAAGCCTTCCTCGGCGATTTCGAGAGCATCCCTGATGAATCATAGGAGGAAGCAGCACCGTCGTCCGCCAACGCTCTTTTCCGGGTTTCCGGTGACGGCTCACTCCGCGCCGCGTCTAATCACTATGGCCACAATACGAACAATTTGCCTGGTCGTCCTTCTTGGTGTAGTCGTCCCCAACCTCGCCGCCCAGGCCCATTACGCCACCACCGATTGGGATGTCCGCCCCTCGCTCAAGTTCGACGCTATCTGCGTGCTCAACCTGCTCAGCGCCGATCCTTTTTATCAGGACTACTACAAGGCCGACTATGAGCGTCTGTCGCGCCAGCTTCGTCCCGAGGAGCTGGCCGCCTTTGCCAGCCTCAAGCGCCGCATCAAGGATCAGGATGGAGGCATCATCTCCGCCCAACTGTCCCTCTATTTTTCAGCCGTGGACGCGGAATCGCTCGACGACCTGATCCGCGTCGTCGACGACAGCAGTTCGATGCAGCGGAATCTCAAAGCCACACCGTACTACGACGAAGCAACCTGGAAGGTATATGAACAGAGCCGCGCGGATCTCAAAGCCGCATTCCGCGCGCTCCAGCGCATCCACTTCGAGGACGACTGGAAGAAACAGGCGCTGCCCAGTATCGAAAAGGCCCGCGCCGCTATCGCCGCCGATCTGCCGAAATACAACGTGATTCCCGCGATCGAGAAAGCGCTGGGGGTTCCGCCCCCCTCCAACCGCATCACAATTTATCTTCTCTACTATTCCGAGCCCCACGGCATCAAGATCACGGGCACCCGCTTCCTCACTCACTACTCGTATCCATTCCGCATTGTGCTGCGAAATGCCATCCACGAAATGATGCATCCGCCCTACGACCTGGCCCATGATCCCGAACTCAGCGCCGCCCTCGA
>PMCH01000280.1:1582-6509 GCA_003154055.1 Acidobacteriaceae bacterium | reverse complement strand
GTTTTCGCGGTCGCCCTCTACTCCAAAATGAAAGACGCCCACTTCGGCGAGAACGCGGAGTCTTTCCCCGCTTTCCTCAAACGCATGTTCCGGGAAGGGAAGTTCTCCAAGGGAAAGATCGAGCAACTCAACCAGGCGTTCTTCAACCCGCCCGCCACGTCGCAGTAACACCGTCGCCGCCCGCTCGCGAAAACTTCGTTTCTCTGCCAACGTGTGATATACTGGATTTCGTACCTATAGCTCAGAGCAGACTATTTTCCAGTCTCTGGGAAGAATGAAAAGTTCCCGACTCGTGCCGCCGCAAGCATCCGTAATCCACGCTCTCCACGCCCAGTCCGGCTCACTCACGAACAAGTCGCCCCGCAAGCATCCCAACACCAAGCGCACCGGAGAGCTCGCCGAAGCCGCCTTCGTAGTCAAAGCCGCCGGCCTCGGATTCGCCGTCTCCAAGCCCTGGGGCGACAGCGAGCGTTACGACTTCATCCTCGACTCCGGCCCTCGTACCTGGCGCGTCCAGATCAAGTGCACCGAGTCTCTCAACGCCAACGGATACCCGGTCCAATCCACTTACTGTGACCGCAAGCAAAAAGGCCACTACACCGCCGCCGACATCGACGTCCTCGTCGCCTACATCCTCCCCCTCGATCTCTGGTACGTAGTCCCCGCCCACGCCTTCCCCGCCAGCGCCAGCCTGCGCTTCTATCCCGAAGGCAACATCAGCGGACGCCAACCCCGCTTCGAGCAATACCGCGAAGCCTGGCGCCTCTTCCAGCAATCGCAACCCTCTGTGGATCATCACCCTTCATCGAATTGTCATCCTGAGCGAAGCGAAGGACCTGCTGTCCCCGCGAGCGAGCAAACAGGCGCCTCGTTGGGTGACTGTCATCCTGAGCGCAGTGACTCCCGAGCGAAGCGAGGGAGTCACGAAGTCGAAGAGCCTGCCCTGAGCTTGCCGAAGGGACCCCTACCCCCTCCCGAACTCCCCGCCGCTCCACCCGCCCCCGAATCCCCCATGGAACGCACCATGTCCCAATGGGCCCAGCGCGTGAACTCCCTCTACCACCGCAAACGCTAAAGCCCGTGTAGGGACGGGTCTCTGACCCGTCCAGCCGAGTGCAGCGAGGCTGTTCTTGTGGAAGGGCACGACTTCAGTCCTGCCGTAAGACTCACTCAATACGCCCGGCTTTGCCTGGCTGCGAAAAAAGTGGAGATTCGTATCAGGGCATCGCTTTAGCGATGCCGCAAGCGCCTCGCCTACGGGACGGCTTTACCCGCTGAGAAGTGTCGTTAAACCGCCCCAGCGCATTTTCATCAGCTTAGAGTCCGTGGCCTAGCTGAGGAGCAATCCTTTGAAAACTGCGACGGCTCCTTCGCGGAATGATCGGAGCGAACGAAGGGAAAGGTCGCCGTCTACTCCGATTACTGGCACCTGCAACCATGCAGCTCATCGAACTGAAGTCGTACGGCTACCCAACCCGAGCAGAAACAGCCTGAATCTAAGCCCACGCTTCCATCGCCTGACGATGTCAAGCCTATCGCGCCAGGAAAGCCCCCAAGCAAAAATGCGGGTGGCCTAGTCACGAACCCTGCGAAGAATTCTGTGAACACCGAAAAGCCCACAAAGGCGACGCCGCCGAATATCAGTGCGCCAAACGGCATCGCTATTGGTGGGGGAGTGGTGACCAATCCGACGGTAAACAATAACTACGGGCCGCCCCCACCGCCTACACCAACGGTGACGGTGTGCTTCTCCCAAATCGCCCCCTCTAGCGGCGGGATATATCGCACAACGGTGACGCTCAAGACTGATGTTGAAGTCATGGAGCCGTGGTACGTTCTGATTTTCGACGGGCCGCTACTCGATGGAAATGTTCACATGACAACTCCTAGAATTGCTGAAGAGCACGGTCAAGCAAACGATTCCAAACCAGAGAACACGCTGTTGTTGAAAATCAAGTCAATCGACTTTGGCCCACCTAGGTGGTTGCCCGATAACGTCATGAGAGTCACGACTCAGTCGATGGAACCAGTAAAAATCGTAAAGCTCGTAGGTGGTTCTGGAGAGGATGTACGAGAAGAGAAGTTCGTGTATCGGTGCGAGTAGCTTTATAGACGGGGCAAGAGACGACATGACAATTGAAGCTTGGAATCTCATATTCAGCGCGGCTACATCCGCCGGGTGCCCCACTCATCGCGCACTTTGCGATGAGTGGGATTCGTCTGAACTGGTCCTGCCTTGGGTTTTGCGCTAAGCTCCTCTTGATGTCCCGCCGTAATCTGTTCCCGCTCAGCGTCCTCGTTTTCCTGACACTTTTCCTAGCCGCGTGCGGCGGCGGCACCAGCAGCATTGAACCTCCACCACCACCTCCGACTCTTGCGTTGACGGCCGTCGTGAGCGGCCTCAGCACTCCGCTCGATCTCCAGCGTCCACCCGGCGACAGTCGTTTCTTTATCGTGGAGCAGCGCGGCACCATCCGCATCATTGAAAACGGCGCGCTGCAAGCGGGAGACTTTCTCGACATCCAAAGCCTGACCAACTTCGACGGCGCGGAACAGGGACTGCTGGGTCTGGCGTTCCATCCGAACTACAGCACGAACCGTCTCTTCTATGTGAATTACACCCGCAACAACGGCGGGCCGGAGTCGGTGATCGCCGAGTTCCAGACGCTGGCCGGGAATCCCAACCAGGCCGATCCTGCCAGCGAGCGCATTCTCCTGACCGTGCGCCAGCCCTTCGCGAATCACAAAGGAGGCCAGCTGGCTTTCGGTCCAGATAACTTCCTTTATATCGGGCTGGGCGACGGCGGCAGCGGAGGCGACCCCAACAACAATGGCCAGACCCTCACCGTCCTGCTCGGCAAGATCCTGCGCATCGGCGTCGATCCTCCGTTTTCGCCTGGGCTGCAGTACGCCATCCCGGCGGACAATCCGTTTGTGGGCGGCGCCGGGCTGCCCGAGATCTGGGCCTACGGCCTGCGCAATCCCTGGCGATTCTCGTTCGAGCGCGGCGGCACTCACCTGTTTTGCGGCGACGTTGGGCAGGACAGCTGGGAAGAAGTGGATCTCATTACCAAGGGCGGCAACTTCGGATGGCGCGTGATGGAAGGCGCGCACTGCTTCAACCCGTCCAGCGGATGCGACATGACCAACAAGATTTTGCCCATCGCCGAGTACCCTCACCCCGAGGGGGAAGCCATCATCGGGGGATATGTTTACAAGGGCACTGCGATTTCCAGTCTCGCCAACGCTTACATCTTCGGCGACCTTACCGGAAAAATCTGGAGCCTGACCGAAGCCCCCGCCAACACCTGGACCCGCACCCTTTTGCTCAGCACCAGCCGCACCATCAGTTCGTTCGGACAAGACGGCGCGGGCGAAGTGTACGTGGTGGACTACAGCGGAAGCGTACTGAAGCTGGTTTCCAAGTAAACGTGTAGGGACGGGTCTTTGACCCGTCCAGGCCCGGAGGGCCGCAGGTTTCTTGTAGTGCGTTTGAAGGACGCTGGCCGAGCTTCGCTCGGCCGGACGGATCAGAGACCCGTCCCTACACTTGATCTCCACAGCCAGGGGTATTGACTCGGCTCGGAGACCAGTCCGGCACGGACTGGGTTGTTGCAGATGTACGCGACTTTCTCTTCCAGGCTCTCATTCGATCGCAACACGTGGTCGAACCACTCCTGCTGCCACACCGCTCCGGTGCGTCCGAGGAGTTTGTTGATCCCGTGCGCCGACGAGCCTTTGATGGCATGCATGATTTCGGGAAGACTCCAGCACCAGCCATCGGGACGGCGAAGGGGGCTAAGAACCATATGCGCATGGTCGGGCAGTACGACGGCCGTTATCAGTTCGTACTTGCTGCCGTGGTGAACAAGGCAGCATTGGAGGACGATTTCCCGTGCCGAAGGAGGCAGATGCCAGCGCCGGGCGGTAGCAAACGTGATGAACAACGGCCACTCGTTCTTCTGGATGTGAGGAAGCCGTCGCCGATAGTTGTACTTCGGCTGCGCGATCATTGTGCCGAGCATAGAGAAGTTGTTTGCAAGCGAAAAGGTCGGCGGTCACTCCAAGATTGTGATGAATATGAACGTGTAGGGACGGGTCTCTGACCCGTCCAGGCCCGAAGGGCCGGAGGTTTTCCAGTGGGTCCAAACAGTCTTGTCGGATTCCGCTTGCCATGGACGGGTCGGAGACCCGTCGCCACACGAAACGCCCTTTTCCTTTCAACAACTTACCCCGTAAAATGCCCCAAATCCCCGCTCAACCCCGATTTTCACCCCTTTATTGCCTTCTACGTGGATAAATCTCAACGATTCAATAGCATCACACTGACTCATTCCACGCATCGAAACTTCCAGGTTTCTTCGTGGAAGGCCCTTTTTGAGCGGGTGCCCTACATCTCGCGGTTTTCGAGATGTGGGATCAACGCCGAGGGAGAGTCTTAACTTTGCAGCATCAGGAGCGAGAACAGAATGCACAAGCCGGTGAAGTATGTCGAGAAGGCCGTCACGGTTGCAGCCAAGGGTGCGTGGGCCATTTTCGAACGCCTGAATGGCGTTTCTCCCAATCCGTCTCCGACTCCGAAGTGGTCGGATAAGCCGCTGCTGAAGTCCTGGGAAAAGTCGAAGCCGCCACTCGGCTGGCCGCGTTCGACGGACTCGCTCTGTCCGAAGTGCGTGCCTGAAATTCGCCAGCAGATTCTCGATGGACATCTGCCGGTCGACGTCCTGATGAACGAGAAAGTCGGCGAGATCAAGGCCCAGATCGTCGAGCGCGATGGCAAGATCCTGATGGTCAAAGACTGCCCCAAGCACGGGCACTTCGAAGACCTGATGTCGATTGATACCGAGTTCTCGAAGCACCTGGAAGAAGTGTTCCCCGGCCGCGACATCAAGGCGCACAACGACGAGAAGCTGCACCACCACGGATC
>PMCH01000280.1:0-1563 GCA_003154055.1 Acidobacteriaceae bacterium | reverse complement strand
CGGCAGATGTCGGTGCAGTTCTCCGGTGGCGAGCCTACGCTTTCGCCGTACTTCCTGGATGCGGTGCGCTACGCGCGCAAAGTTGGCTATAACAGCGTGCAGGCCGCAACCAACGGCATTGAGTTTGCCAAGAGCTTTGAATTCTGCCAGCAGGCAGTCGAAGCCGGCATGCGTTACGCGTATCTCCAGTTCGACGGTATCGGCAACGCAGCCAACGCCCATCGCGCGGTCGGCAACCTGTTCGACGTGAAGCTGAAGGCGATCGACAACCTGCATCGCGCGGGCGTCGAGATCGTGCCCGTCATTACCATCATCAACGGCATCAACAACGAGCAGGTTGGACGCATCATCCAATTCGCCCTCGACAATCCGAAGAAGATCGGCTTCCTGTCGTTCCAACCGGTAAGCTTCACCGGACGCGACGAAGCCATCACCGACGACCGCCGCGAAGCCCAGCGCTACACCCTGTCCCATCTCGCGCACGACGTAAAAAATCAAACCGGCCTCGGCGAACCCTCACGCGACTGGTTCCCAATCAGCTTCATGTCCACCTTCAGCGATTGGGCCGACGTGATGCACTCCAGCGACGCCGACAACAACTGGGGCCAACTCTCCTGCGGATGTCATCCGAATTGCGGGACGGGGATGGCTGTGATGATTGACAAGGAAACCAAGGAAGCGGTTCCGGTGACGGCGTTCCTGAAGGGCGATCAGCTGGCTAAGGATATTGCGAAGGTCAACGATGCGGCGCGCTCGAAGTTCTGGACGGTCTTCGGAATGGCGCTGTGCCTGATGAAGAATTACGACCCGTTCCAGTCGCCGACCCACTTCAAAATGATGGACCTGTTGCGCAAGTTTGATAAGAACTTCAACGCCACGGGCAAGGACTATGGCAAGGTTGGGCCGGATCGCACGGTGGAAGACGTCATGAAACGGCGGAACGATCGCTGGAACTTCCTGTTCATCGCGGGGATGTGGTTCCAGGACCTGTTCAACTACGATTTCCGGCGGACCGAGCAGTGCATCATTCCCTACGCCACGCAGGAAGGCGAGATTTCCTTCTGCGCTTACAACACGGGCGTGGGATGGCGCAACATTATCGAGAAGATGCACATGACGGCCACGCTCACCAAGTGGTACGAAGAGCATGGACGTCACGAGATCTTTGCGGGCGGGAAGAAAGTGAATCTCGAGGAGAAAGATCACGCCCTCTACCTGCGCGAGAACATCGTGACCAACGAAGTGCAACACGATCTCGACAAGCTGGGAATCGCGAAGACAGCACGCGAGGAGAAGACCCGGGCGCGAGATGCGAAACTGGCCGCGAGTCGTGGTCCGGAAAAGAACGATGCGGCATACGACGCACGCATGGCGCAACTCTATCGGGAAGTGGTTTTGATGGAGAAGCCGGCGACGTCGGACGAAGGCGGGTTCATCCCGCTGGGGGCGATTGCTCCGGCGAACGGCAACGCTGCCGCGGCAAAGAAGAGTGAAGAGGTGGGCGAGCCGGTGGCGGGGGACTAGGCAGTTCCCGGTTCTCAGTTCTCAGAAGGCCGCTCTTGC
>PMCH01000276.1:7524-14168 GCA_003154055.1 Acidobacteriaceae bacterium | reverse complement strand
TTTCGACAGTTACCCGCTCGTGCAGTTAAATCTGTTCAAAATTGGCCAGTCCTGTACATATTGGTTGGGGCATTATCGCTCCGCCATGAAGAGAGAACTCACGCGCCAAAAAGTGCTCGCTGTCCGTTGTCCTACCTGCGGCGCTAAACCCGGCCAGAAATGCGTCCTGGCTACGGGCCAGCCGCGAACCGACCCTCACCGTGACCGCCGCGCGATGGCCAAGGATTAGCGCGGCAGTTTTGAGAATTGCTGTGAAATCGCGATCTATCAACAACAACGTTTTCGAGTCGGCAATGAAGCACAGGGCGAGTCTTCACTTCCGGTATTTCACGCCAAGCTCGCCATCGTACTGCTGGATAACCCCGTAGCACTCGCAGGCGGAGTCTTCAAGTTTCTTGCGGTTTACGATCTTCACTGCGCCACGGGTGTACTCGATGAGCTCCTTTTTCTGCAAAACACCAGCTGCCAAGCTCACGCTAGATCTATCTGTCCCGAGCATCGTTGCGAGAAAATCGTGAGTGATGGGCAGCGACGCTGAATCCACTCGATCCTGAGTCATTAGCAACCATCGCGCAAGGCGCTGCTCAATATCGTGCAGCCGATTGCACGCGGCTGTTTGTGCAACCTGCATACCCCGAATTGCGGCATAGCGGCTCAACATCAATTGAAAGTGTGGAGCGGATCCCAAAGTGTTTTGCAAAGCTCCGACCCCTACCCGAAACCCATCCCCCGTGATTTGTACCACCGATTGAAGTGTGCTCCTGCTCAGGCCAACAGCCGCCAGTGTTCCCGTAAAGCCCTCATTTCCAACTATGCCAGCTTCGGCCGTTCTTCCATCTTTCATTACGACTACAAGAGAAATCAAACCTCGATTCGGGAAATACGCAAATTCCAACTTTCCGCCCGCCTCGTGAAGGACTAGATGGTTCGGTAAGCTGACGTATTCGAGATGAGGGCGAAGTGAGCTGTAGTCGCTATCGGAAATCGATAGAAGGACCCTGTTGCTGACTGGCTTTCCTGCGGCATTCGTCCGCTCACCAGACTGCACGACTTGGAGATCTTTGCGCGTCACAAATCAGAACCAAACCCCATCCTACTTCAAGGAGGTCCGGAAATCAGACGTTCGAGCCAACAAACATCTTCAGCGGATGTGGGACGCCCAACAGACCATCAAAATTGGCATGTGATATGAGTGCAACGGCGGAAACTAAATGGGTCCACGTGCGGCGGCCAAGAAGAGGCGCGATTTCGATCCTCAAACATTCCTCGCAACCATCGGCGAGGGCAGGAAAGTTGTGCTTTTTCCCAAGAAACACGGAATCTTCGTGCAAGGGGATACCGCTGATGCGGTGTTCCATATCCAGACCGGCAAGGTGAGACTCACGGTCGTGTCCAGTGATGGCAAGGAAGGAACCGTTGGCATATTAGGGGACGGCCAGTTCTTTGGTGAAGGTGCGCTGGCAGGTCAGCCTCTTCGCATGGGATCTGCAACCGCGATGACTGATTGCGTTGTTCTGCGAATCGACAAGAAAGCCATGATGCGAGCGCTTCACCGCGAACATGCGCTTTCCGACATGTTCGTGGCCTATTTGTTGGCGCGAAACATCCGCTACGAAGAAGATCTGGTTGATCAGCTATTTAATTCCAGCGAAAAGAGGCTGGCCCGGATCCTTTTGCTGCTCGCTCATTTTGGCAAGGAAGGCAAACCCGAGGCGGTAGTTCCCAAAATCAGTCAGGAGACGCTGGCCGAAATGGTAGGTACAACCCGCTCGCGGGTCAGCTTCTTCATGAACCGGTTCAGGAAATTGGGCTTTATTCACTACAACGGCGGACTGCAAGTCCACAGCTCACTTCTGAACGTTGTTCTCCACGACTAGCCTCCTCAATCCGAATCCCACTCTTTAAGGTTCATTTTTTGTCAATTGTCGAAATCAGCGATTACACTCACAACCTTTGGGAAAAACCGGTGGTTGGTTGTTCGTGAAATAGCGGTATTTCGTCAGCTACCGACGAGAACAACCTTTTCATGGTGGTCGCCGAATCGGCGACAGACCCGATTCATTCTGCACCGGGTAGCCATTCCCTTGGAGACACCACGATGGTGCGCCACCGTTTGTGTCACGCGTGCGGTCCTGCCGAAATCACTTGGCTGGAGCCGCCGGTGGAGCGGGCTCGGCAGGCTTTGCCCCTTTCAGCTTGGCAAACGATTCCTCCACGCGCTTCCGGAAGTCACTACTGTCGTTGTGCTCAAATCCGCTGTAGTTCGACTTCACTTGCATCTCGCACTCTGTACCCTTCGATACCAGGCTGACGTGGTTGGCTCGCTGCAGGACCGCCCCGCTAACCGTGACATGAGCGGCGTGCTTCACCTTGTAGGTAGCAGCCATCAGGGTGTCGTTACTCTCCTCGACGTTGTAGTTCTCCGCATTGCTGAGGACGTCTTTGACCGCGCCCCACATCTCGCTGCAAGGAACGGGATAGGTATTCTTGGAGGTCTTGCCGAACGCCGGCAGCGCAAGGGCCAGCGATATCAAAGCCACAACCACGTGTCTTGTCTTCATCATGGCATTTCTCCTCGTACGGATGTGCTTCGCAGGATGTCAACACTGAACGGAAATTCGCATCTTCTAGACGAGTGGAAGATAATCGCTCGGAATATTTCGTTCAGTGCGCAATGTCACGCTAGCCGGTGACTAGCCTCCAGACTCGCGTGCCGGATGCCACGTCACGCCCGCGTTGGGATTTTGGCAGTTTTGCCCTCCGCTCCTTCCACCCCGCGCCCGATTTGACACCCTCTACCGCCCAGCCTATACTCCCGCTCCACGCCACGAATTTCCCCGGAGAGACTCCCATGTCGAAACGCCCGCTGGCTGTTTTCCTGATTGTTGCATTCTGCTTCGCTGCCCTGAGCTCTGCGCAAGAGCGCTCCAGAGTTCACCAACCCAATCTGACCCCGCAAACGAGCGGCACGACGCAGGGGCTGATTGCTGTCAGCCCGGTGAACGAGCGCATTGTCTGGGCATCCGGGCGCGGCGGCACGTTTGTTGTCACAACCGATGGTGGAAGGACTTGGAAAGCCGGCGTCGTGCCGGGAGCCGAAGCGCTCCAATTCCGCGATGTGCAGGGGGTGAGCGATCGGGTCGCATACCTGCAGTCCATTGGAGATAACCCTACGGACTTCCGGATCTACAAAACGGTCGATGGCGGCGCGAACTGGACGATGCAGTTCCAGAACCAGAATCCGAGCGCGTTCTACGACTGTTTCGCGTTCTGGACGCCGAAGCGCGGCATTTCCCACAGCGATTCAGTGAACGGAGTGTTCCCCGATCTCCGTACCCGCGATGGAAGGCACTGGGAGGACATCAGCAGCAACATGCCTCCGGCATTGCCGGGCGAGTTTTCATTCGCGTCGAGCGGCACCTGCGTCGCAACGCAGGGCGCGAGGAACGCGTGGATTACGACCGGCGGCGCCGCGACCGCGCGGATCCTCGCCACCCGAGACGGCGGCGACAACTGGAATGCCTATGACACTCCGCTGGTGAGTTCGCCCAGCGCGGGCGGGTTCACGGTGGCTTTCCGCGACCCATGGCATGGCATCGTGGGCGGAGGCGATCTGGATCCCAGCGACCCAAATAACGCGGGGACCGCCACCTCTGACGATGGCGGCAAAACCTGGACGCTTACGAACGCGCCTCCAGTAACCGGAGCCATTTTCGGCCTAGGCTATGTCCGCGGGGTTGGCGACGGCGGTCGAAGGGGACACGACGACGGCGACCGTGCCGTGGTCATCACCGCGAATGATGGAGGTGCTGCCTGGACTCCCGATGAGGGAAATACCTGGTTTGCGCTGCCCGATGTGTCCGGCTACTGGGCGGTTGCCTTTGCGAGTCCGGAAGCGGGATGGCTGGTCGGCACGGATGGCCGCATTCTGAAGATCAGCTTTCGGCGATAGCGCGCCCCAAACGAAGGCAAGACCTTGAACCACAGGGGGCACAGAGGAACACAGGGCTTTCCCCCGTGATCCTCTTTGGTGAAGCTTGTTTCTCGCGGTATGGGGAATGCCCACCGCAGGAGGTTCCCAACCAACCTACTGCATCAACTGCCATGCCCGGTACGCCCACACCACCGGCACCGCGAACAGCATGGCGTCAATCCGGTCGAGCATGCCTCCGTGGCCGGGTAGAATCGAGCCGGAATCTTTCACTCCAGCGCCGCGCTTAATCAGGGATTCAACCAGGTCTCCGAGTTGGGCGGCTATATTCACGATCGCTGAGAGCAGAATGAGGGACGCCAGTGCCGGCAACTGCTGCTCGCTGAAGATTCCGTCGCGGCGCTCGATCAAGCCGGCCTTGAGAAGCGAAAGACTGATGCCGGGTGCGTGCTGCAACCAGAGCGTCCCGATGATCACGCTGGCGAGGATCGATGCGACCGCGCCTTCCCAGGTTTTGTGGGGACTGATCCGCGGTGACATCAGGTGGCGGCCCAACGATTTCCCCACGAAGTAAGCGAAGATGTCCCCCGCCCACACCACCAGCAGCGTGTAAATCACCCAGATCGCGCCCGCCGACAGTTGCCGGATGCCGATCAGCAATGCCACCGGAATCGCGATGTAGGCAACAGCAAACGTTGAAGCGGCGGCGGCGGGGTAGCCGCGGGCCAGGTCAGTGCCGCGCATGGCGATCGTCAAGAAAAAGAACGTCGCGAGGGCTGCGCAGACCGCGACGGCATAGATCAGGGCCGTGGTCTCGACCAGGGGGGTGTGGCCGCCCGCAGCCAGAATTACGAAAACAAAAAAAACCGCGACGTACGCGTAGGTCGGCTGCCAAAGCGGCTGCACTCCGTAGTGCGTAGTCAACTTCAGAAACTCGGCGATCGCCAGCAGAGCCACTGCCCCGGCCACAATCGCCATCCCGTATAAGGGAGCCTTCAGCACCAGCAGAAGAACAAGAGGTATCAGGACGGCCGCCGTAAAGACGCGCTTGATCAACGCTTCGCCTCGGTGCGTGCGTGGTCTTTCGCCGGTTCGTGGCTGTGCGCGTGGTCCTGTCCCAGGCCGCCGTACCGCCGCTCGCGCTGCTGGTACTCTTCGATGCCCTCCAGCAGTTGAACCCCGCGAAAATCGGGCCACAGGGTTGAAGTCACGTAGATCTCGGCATAGGCCAGTTGCCACAACAGGAAATTGCTCAGCCGCATCTCGCCGCTGGTGCGAATCACCAGGTCGGGATCAGGCAGGCCGCGCGTGTAGAGGTGCTCGCTGATCGTTTCTTCGTCGACTTTGAAATGGCTGAGTCCACCGTTGCGAGCAGCGGCTTCCGCCAGAGAGTGGAACGCATCCACGATCTCGCTGCGCGCGCTGTAGTTGAGCGCCAGCGTCAGCACCATCCCGGAGTTGCCGCGAGTGGCCTCGCTCGCGTACTCCATCTCGCGCTGCACCGACTCCGGCAACTCGTGTTTCCGCCCGATGTACTCCAGCCGAATGTTGTTGTTGTTGAGGGTCTTGATCTCCGCCTTCAGGTAGCGGCACAGCAGCCGCATGAGGAACGCGACTTCTGTCTTCGGCCGTTTCTTCCAGTTTTCTTCGGAGAAGGCGTAAAGCGTAAGCGCCTGGATCCCGATGCGCGCCGCGTTCTCCACGGTGGAACGCACCGCGGCCACTCCAGCGCGATGTCCAGCCACGCGCGGCATGTGGCGGCGACGGGCCCAACGCCCGTTTCCGTCCATGATGATGGCGATATGCTTGGGAAGACGCTTGGGATCGAGCCGCAGGTAAACTTCCGCTTCCTTGCGGTCCATCCCAGCGGGTACCGTGTGTCGCAAGCGAACCTCTGCAAGTCGAAGCTAACACACGAATTCCAGTGAGTGCAATGCGTTAGGAAGCTCTCTCCGTCTCTTCGACTTCCATTCCCGCGACTTGAACAGCTCACCGCCCTGCGTGTACTTTTAGGTACCAACCTGGGATATTCGGCATTGATTCACATTCCTCTTTCCCGGTCTTCCTGCGCCATTCGTCGGCCACGATCCGCGCGCCTGGCGTGCCTTTTCCTGTTGGCCGTTCTGGTGGAGTGCCTGCAGGCCGGCGCGCAACAGAAACCCGCGTCGCCATTCGACAAGTTTGAGCAGCGATTTTCCGCCGCGCGCGCTGCGAAGGAGGCGGGTGACTTGCCCGCCGCCGCTGCCGCCAGCGCGAAGCTAGTCGCCCTCGGCCTCCGCGAAATGGGAAAGTTGCGCCTCTTTGAAGCCGCATATCCCGAGGCCGCCAGGTTTTTCCGCCGGTCGCTCGAGTTCGAGGATGTTGCTGACGCGCACGTCGATCTCGCTGCTGCTAACCTGTTTGCCGGCCGGTTCGACGAATCGCTCAAGGAGACCAGCCAGGCCCTTGCCGCTGATCCGCACAACGCCGAAACCTGGACCATTCAGGGCGAGGCGCAGATCAAGAAGAAGGACTACCGCGCCGCGGTGGAGTCTTTCCAGAAGTCCCTCGAGATTCGTCCTGACCTCGAAACCAGCTACGGTCTCGCCAGTTGCTTACTCCGCTTGAAGGAAAAGGAAAAGGCCGCGGCCATTTTCCAGCAGATGACGGTGGCGTCCGGTGATCGCAGCGGCCTGCGTCTCCTGTTCGGCGTCGCTTATCGAAATGCCGGCAT
>PMCH01000276.1:6547-7517 GCA_003154055.1 Acidobacteriaceae bacterium | reverse complement strand
GAATTTTTTTGCGAGCTATCTCCTCGGCTATATGGCATTCAGTTCGAACCAGTCGCAGGAGGCGGATCACTATCTGGGGGAGGCGGCGAGATTGAATCCGTCTTCCTCGGAATCCTGGCTGTACTTGGGACTGAACGCTTACCGCGGCAAGGAAAATCAGCGTGCGGAGCGGCTCTTCCGGAAGGCCATTGCACTCGCCGAACGCGACGGCGTTGACGCTCACAACGATATCCGGAAGGCCTACACCAGTCTGGGCCGGATCCTCACCGCTTCCGGAAGAGCGGCGGAAGGGGAGCGGTACTTCCAGAAGGCGCGCGCGATTCAGCAGCACATCATCGCCGACAACCAGGACGGGAGTGGTATGGGTGATTCGGGTGGATCCGGAGTTTCTTCCGCCGATGTCCCAAGCCTCCCGCAAAACGACCCGCCGGTCGCTCTGGAGGGGGCGGGCAAGGATGCGGCCACGCCGTTAGACAGCAACGCGCTGTCGCACGCCAAGCTGACGCAGGACCAGAAGAGACAGGCAGCGGCCCAGGAAGAATACTTGCGCTCTATTCTGGGCGGCGCCTTCAATGATCTGGCCACGGCCGAAGCAATGCTGGAGCAGTATGCCGCAGCTCTCGGACACTACCAGGAGGCGGAGGGATGGGATCCCAAGGTTCCCAACCTGATGCGCAATCTCGGGTTCGCGGCCTACCGCGCGGGGAACCAGCAGGAAGCAATCCGGGCATTGCGAAAGGCGCTCGCACTTGCCCCAGGTGATGATGCGGCTCGCGCGGTTCTGCGCGAACTGGGGACTACTGTCCGCGAGCAAGTCCCGCAACAGAAAGAAGACAAGAAGCCGTGAACTTGAGCACAACGGAGACACATTGAATTCGCAGCCATTACTTTGTATTCGCGCGCTGCTCGTCGGCACAGCGGTGCTGCTTGCGCCAATGGCTTTAAGTCAGGAGCAGCATCCGGCCGCGCC
>PMCH01000276.1:0-6531 GCA_003154055.1 Acidobacteriaceae bacterium | reverse complement strand
ATTTATTTCACGAACGCGCCCACCATCGAGATGGCCCTGCGCAAGGAATCAGCTCGCGGAGCGCTCTACCATAACAACCACGACGGCACATTTACCGACGTCACCGGCAAGTCGGGCCTGGCGACGCCTTGCTTCGCCATGGGTGGCGCCGCCGCCGATTACAACAACGACGGCTGGCCCGATCTTTTCCTCACGTGCCTCGGTGGGAATGTGCTGTTGCGAAACAACGGCGACGGCACGTTCACTGATGTCACAGCGAAGGCCGGCGTCGCGGAAGGCCGCATGTCCGCCGGTGCCGCCTTCGGAGACTACGATCGCGACGGATTCGTCGACCTGATGGTGGCCAACTATGTCGACTTTCAGCTCGACCATCTGCCCCCGTTTGGCGGCAAGTCACTCTGCAAATACCGTGGCATCGACGTTTACTGCGGACCGCGCGGCTTGAAGGGCGCCGGGGATTCGCTGTTCCACAACAATGGCGATGGCACGTTCACCGACGTCTCCAAGGCCGCCGGCGTGGACGACCCGCACGGCTACTACGGACTCGGGGTCGTGTGGGCCGACTTCAACAATACTGGCTGGCCTGACATCTATGTGGCCAACGACACGCTGCCTAACTTTCTTTACCGCAACGACGGCAAGGGCAAGTTCACCGAGATGGGCCTCGAATCCGGCGCCGCGTTGAGCGAGACGGGTTCTGAGCAGGCCTCCATGGGCGTTGCCCTGGGCGACTACCTGCACAATGGACGTCCTTCCATCTACGTGACAAATTTCGGGGATGACTANNCTCGTGAAGTGGGGCGATGCCTTCGTGGATCTGGACAACGACGGTTGGCTGGACCTGGTGGCAGTGAGCGGGCACGTCTATCCGCAGATGGAGGGAGTGCCTGCCGGCGGCGGCTACCGGCAACCCAAGTTGCTCCACTTGAACCAGAAAGATGGCAACTTCTGCGATGCCAGTAGCCTCGCCGGAACCGCTCTGGAAGAAAAGCGCGTGTCGCGCGGTCTGGCGGTCGGAGATCTGTTCAACGACGGCAACATGGACGTAGTGGTTGAGGATCTCGAGAGCTCGCCGATGGTCCTGCGGAACCGCGGTGTTCCGGGCCGCCACTGGGTGAGCCTTGAACTGGCGGGCACAAAAAGCAATCGCATGGCGATCGGCGCGCGAGTGAAAGTCGTTGCCGGGGGAATGACGCAGACCGACGAGGTTCGCAGCGGCGGAAGCTACCTCTCCCAGAGCGATTTCCGCCTGCATTTCGGGCTGGGTGCGGCAGAGAAGGTTGACTCGGTGGAGATCCGCTGGCCTTCCGGCAAAGTCGACACCATCAAGAACCTGGCTGCGGACCGCTTTTACGCCTTGCTGGAAGGGGAGGGAATCGTTCCGGCCGAGCGCATCGGTCCCCCAGCGCACAGCGGTACTACTACCAGCTCTCACGCCAGCAGCGAGTAGTTTCCCGCCGAGTCTTCGATCTCCGAAATCTTTCTCAGCTCCGGATATTGCCGGACCAGTGTCTCCGGCGCCGCCACCTTTTTCCCGCTCAGCAGGTGCTTCAGTTCCAGCGCGTTCACCGCCGCTTTTGCCTGGAAATGATTATTGGCGATCACGTAAGTAGTTTTGGCCTTGTGAGCGATGATTTCGATTTTCGCTTTCCATTTTTCCAGTTCAGCGGGCTTGTAAAGATAGTTGTAGCGGTCATCGCGGTTGTCGCTGTCGAACCACTGATCGTAGTTGCGGCCATGCAGTCGCACGTATCCAACACCCGAGGTGACATGTTCCGTCGGAGCCAGCGAGCGCCCCAGCAGAGGCTGATCGATGTTGCAGAAGCCGACGTTCTGGCGCATGAATTCGGCAATCGTTTCCGGATTGTCCCAGCTCTCGTGTCGTACCTCGACCACCCGCGGATATTCGATAAACTGCCGCAGCAGTTGCTCCAGGTACTCGCGGTTCAGGCTGGTGTTCTTGAACGAAACCGGGAACTGGATCAGCAACGCGCCCAGCTTGCCTTCCGAGGCGAGCGATTCCAGCCCTTCGCGTGCCAGTTTCTCATCCT
Organism: Acidobacteriaceae bacterium; assembly: GCA_003154055.1. GTDB lineage: Bacteria > Acidobacteriota > Terriglobia > Terriglobales > Acidobacteriaceae > Acidiflorens. Next base: position 4,480 of record PMCH01000276.1, on the reverse strand, counting down.
CATCGTTCTGCCGGATGCTGGCTGCCGAAGTGGGCTCCATCACGGCGAGCGGTGAATGCGTGAACGAGCGGTGCAACTTCGCGGTGAAAACAAAATTCGGATTGACCGCCGCGGCCTTGCGGCACCACAGGCGGCCCAGTTCCGGCCGGATGTGTCCATAAAACGAGGTGTTGATCTCAATGACGTCGAAAAATCGCGCCAGGAACTCGACTGGATGAATTTTCTTCCGCGACACTTCCGGCGGGTAAAGAACGCCGTCCCAGTCTTTGTAGGACCAGCCAGCCGTCCCAATGCGGATCTGCGAAGGATTTTCCATAACAGGCGGGCCAGATCTCCGCAGGTTAGCACAGACCCATCCTGTGGCGCGGACACTCCTGTCCGCGTTTGGATTCCGCAGGGCTCGTCGCAAAACCGCGGGAAAGAAGGACGCAAGTCCCGTACCCCAGTGACCTGAATCACAATCTCCCGTGATATTGGACACAGCCCGCACCGCGGGCGGAGCCGTACTACTAGTACCCAGATTCGTGGGGAATCGGGAAACCAATGACAGAGATGAAGAAGCGGGAACGGGTAGTTGCGGAAATCACGTTGGCTCATCTGACCCAGTTCGCCCGGGAGATGGGGCGGTCGCTCAGCCCGGAAGAGGCCGTCGCTTTTCTGAATCAGGAAGGCCGCGCCTACGACATGTGGAAGCACATGATGCTGGCCGGCGAAGAGTACATCAAGTCGAACCTGGAAAAATCCCGCGCTCCCATTTCAGGCCCGCGCACACACTGCGACCAGGAGCGGATTCCCGCCTGACTGGTAAACCAGATTAGTAGAGAAGAATTGCCACCCAGTACATCCCCCCGGGGTTCGTAGCGTTGCGGGCATAGCAGGTTCCCACCGCAAACTGGCTCGCCTCGCGGTCCTCCAGCAGTCGCAATGCGCCTTGCGGGAGTATCTCGGGACGGCTCTGCGAGTACGTGACCACTCCGCGGCTGCCTGCCGATCCGCCGAGGGCTCGCGCCGTCACACGACCTTCCCGCGCCAGTTCGCAAACCGTGCTGTCCAGGTTCTGAGGGGCGATCTGTGCGAGTTGCGGAAGGCCCGACCGCTGGCGGACGCTGTTGATCGCCTGACCCACCAACTCGCCCGTCTGCTGCGAGGAATAGGTGGGCACCTCGCGGCCGAAGTCTTGCACGACGTACAGGCGTCCGTTACTCCACAATGCGGCGATACCGGCAATATTAAAGCCCGGGTCGAGCAAGTTCTGGCGGTGCGGGGGCGAAAGCATGAGAGCATTTTGCGCCCGCTCGGCCGACGAGTTGTAGGCTACGTTCTCGCCCGCGCGATCCAGGCGTAGCGTGCTGGTCTGCGCGATTCGCTGGAGCAGAGCGGGCTCGCCGGCAAATTGATGGGCCAGTTGCTCGCTTTCGACCATGAGTTGGGCATGCTCGCGGGCCGCCGCGCTCAGGCTTTCGTCCATGCGCAGGGGCGAAAGGCCGGCTTGCTGCCGGCTCTGATTCGCCAGCTCCAGAATCTGGTTCTCCGCCGCCGGGTCTTCTGAATTTTGCGGGAGGGCTGTCTTCAGCAGTTGGGGGGTGGGCTGCGTACTGTGAACTGCTGCCGATTTCAGAGCCGGCTTTTTGGCGGGCTGCGCCGGATCTCCAGCCAGCATCGCGAATGAGAGAATCAGGGCCCAGTGCATTTCGTCGTTTCCGGTGTTGGTCGCGCCAGAACGGCAAAGTTCTGCTTTCCATCTCCGAACCTAGCCTCTAGAATTCAACTCAGCTAATTACGATGGAGACATTACTTCTCGCCGCCGTACTCGCCGGAACCCTGGTCCTGCTTGGGTTTTCAGTGGTGTTGCTGCGCCGTTTTTCGGCCTCCGCGCAAGTGGATGTAAAGGCGGAAGTTGCGGGACTGGTGGCAAACCTCGACCAATCCCTTACCCAGAAGTTCAGTGCCGCTACTGTCGATATGGCCAGTCGCCTGGAGCAGACTAAAGGGGACCTGCGGCAGCAAGTCACAGACCGCATCCAGCAAGGGTTTTCAGAGATTCGCGGCTCCATGGAGCAGCAACTCGCTTCGGGCAGGGAAGAGCAGAACCGTAGCCTGGCGGACGGCCGGAGCGAGTTGACCGGCTCTCTGCTGCTCACCACCCAGCAACTTAAGGCCGATTTTCAAAGTTTGAATCAGCAGACCGCCCAGAGCCTGGACTCAATCCGCGATCGGGTGGACGCGAAGCTCATGGCCATCACCGATCAGGTGCAGCTCAAACTGGACCAGAACATCAAGGAAGGTTTCGCGCAGTTCGAGAAAGTACAACAGCACCTCAAGGCTGCGGAAGAACAACTCAGGGAAGTGGGGGCGCTCGGGCACTCCATCAACGATCTGAACAATCTGCTGAAGTTGCCGCACCTGCGCGGACAGTTTGGCGAAGCCAGCCTGGAGCGGTTGCTGGCCGACTTCCTGCCCGCCCACATGTTCGCGCTGCAAACGCAGCCGGGAGAAGGTAGCGGGCGCGCCGACGCCGTCATTTATTTCCCCGATCGCAAACTGCCGATCGATGCCAAGTTTCCGCGCGAGCAGGTGATCGCGCTGTTCGAAAGCAATGACCAAGCCGAAATCGCCGAGGCGCGTATCGCACTGGTGCGCGTGATGAAGGCCGAAGCCAAGCGCATTCAGCAATACATCCAGCCGGAAAACGGCACCACCGACATCGCGCTGATGTACCTGCCGAGTGAGACGCTCTACATGGAAGTGATTCGCAACCGCGAACTGGGCGACTGGATGAACCAGCAGCACGTCTTTCCCGTCTCGCCCAACACGCTGCTGATGACGCTGCATACAATTTCGCTGGTCCACAAGTGGTATGAGGTGGCCAGCCGCTTCGAAAAGAGCCGCCTGGAACTGGCGAAGGCGCAGAAATCGTTCGACTTCTTCCAGAACCAGTTCGAGAACGTCGGCAAGAACCTGAACAAAGCGCAGGAAGCCTTCGAGACTGCGCAGCGGCACCTGAAGACTTATCGTGGGAAGGTGTCGGTGCTCAGCGGGCAGGAGCAGTTGGAGCTAGACACCACGCCAAGTGAAGAGAAGCCGCTGCCATTGTTGGATAAGGCGAGCGCGTAGCGATTTTTGTCATCTCTGATTCGAGCGCTCGGGTAGGATTCCGCATGCCTTTAACGCGTCGTCACTTTCTTGCTTTGTCCGCCACCCTTCCCGGGGCGCTTTCGACGCGGGCCTACACATCCATTCCAGTGGGACTCGAAATGTATTCCCTCCGCGAGGAATTGAAGAAAGATCCCGAGGCCGCGGTGCGGGCGGTGGCGCAAATGGGATATCAGGGCCTGGAGTTCTTTGCTCCGTACTTCGATTGGACTGAGACTCAAACCAGGCAGATGAGGAAGCTGTTGGATGATCTCGGGATTCGCTGTTTTTCCACCCACAACGAGAGTAGGTATTTGAGTCCCGAAAATATCGCGCGCGTCCACGATAGAAATCTGATTCTCGGAAGCAAGTATGTGGTGTTGGCCAACGCGGATGAGAAGGACAATCTGGACGGTTGGAGATCTGTCGCGGATCTCCTGAATTCAACCGCCGCTTCGCTCGAACCTGCCGGACTGAAGGCGGGATATCACAACCATCAGGCGGAATTCACACCCAGCGTCCCATCGAGATAATCGCGAAGAACACAAAGGCCTCAGTGATGCTGCAGCTTGATGTAGGCACGTGTCTGGAAGCGGGGTCGGACCCGGTGGCGTGGATTCGCGCGAATCCACGCCGGATCCGGTCGATCCACTGCAAAGACTGGTCGCCGGATCCCGCCAAGGGCTCCCAAGTATTGTTCGGAGAAGGCGTCGCCGACTGGAAGAAGATTTTCGAAGCGGCCGAATCAGTTGGCGGGCTGGAGTACTACCTCATCGAGCAGGAGGGGAGCCGGGTTTCGGAGATTGAAACTGCGCGCAAGTGCCTGGCGACCTACCGCACCGTGCATCCGCAATAGCTCGGCAAGTTACGCGATGACGCGAGCCGATCCCATTTGCGATGCCGACTTCAGGTGGTCCGCGTCTTTTACTTGCCAGATGCCATCGAACTTCACGAAATACGGCTCGACAGAAATGCCAGGAAAGTTGGTGGTCAGCAACTCGCCGGCGCGGAGCAGCTCCGCGCGATGGTGCTCGGCCTCGGCGGCCCGGTCTCCCTTGAAGTGGGCGAGGCCGCCGTAGGTGGCGCAGTCGGAATGGCTCATCACCAGCACGCGTTTGGTCTGGTGCAGGCGAATCGACATGCGGACCTGTTCAAGGATAAAGTCCTGCTCGAAGTCGTTGCGCGGGGAGGCGAGTGTCTTGGCGCCGCCAGCAACGACGATCATGTCGACACGCTCGATCGCCTGCTTCCTTAGGAACTTCCGCACGGCTGTGCTGATGCGGTAATCGAAGCAGCAGAGCACGGCGGCGTCGGCCACGTATTGGTCGGCGGGAGAGTCGAAATGGAA
>PMCH01000048.1:2530-2783 GCA_003154055.1 Acidobacteriaceae bacterium | reverse complement strand
TGGCCGATGCGGGGTTTCTCGAGCAGCCGCACACCTCCGCCGGGCGCGTGCCGAGTGCGGAAGCTTATCGCTATTACGTCGAGCAACTGAGTGGGAAGACGCGCCTCTCGGTGGAGAACGAGAGCATTATTCAGGATACCCTCACGGGCGTTACTGACGTGGAGGAGTTTATGGAGCGGACCTCGCACGTGCTCTCGCTGATTTCGCACGGGGTGGGAGTCACGGTGGCCACCAGTGGTCCGCGCAACGCGCT
>PMCH01000048.1:2264-2470 GCA_003154055.1 Acidobacteriaceae bacterium | reverse complement strand
ATGCAATCGATCGAGCAGTTGTACAAGCAGGGCGCGCTAGCGACCAGCGAAGCTCACGAAGCGGTGTTTGTGGAAGGCGCGGCGAACCTGGTCACCGGAGACGAAGACCGGCACCGCTTGCAGGACATGCTGCGCACGCTGGAAGAAAAGGAAAAGGTCGTGAATCTGCTGCGGGCGTATCTCGACACGCGCCAGGAAGCAGTGCG
>PMCH01000048.1:0-2217 GCA_003154055.1 Acidobacteriaceae bacterium | reverse complement strand
GTTAACAAACTGGATCTGGAGCACGAACTTCCCCCGGCGGAGGCCGGTGACAACCTGACTCCCACGCCGGAGCAGGCTGCCGCTGGGCAAGCAGGTGCGGTGTCTGAGGTCGAGAAGCTGAAGGCGGAGCGGGACGCGCTGCTCGACCGTCTGGCGCGCCTGCAGGCGGAATTCGACAATGCCCGCAAACGCGCGGCCCGCGAGCAGCAGGAATTCCGCGAATTTGCGGCGGCGGATGTCCTCAGGAACATCCTGCCAATTCTCGATAGTTTCGAACGGGCGCTGAAGGCGGTCGGGGGCGAGTCCGGCGAATTCCGCAGCGGAGTGGAACTCATCTACCGCCAGTTCCAGGACGCGCTGCAGAAAATGGGCGTTCAGCCCATCCCCGCGGCCGGGCAGTTGTTCGATCCCCGGGTCCACGAAGCGATCGAAATGGTGGACACGACCGAGGTCAAGGACCATCACGTGTTGGATGAATTGCAGCGTGGCTATAAATACAAAGACCGGCTGCTGCGCCCCGCGATGGTGAGGGTGGCCAGGAATAGTGGTTAGTGATTAGCGGTTAGCAAGTGGCGAGGCGGATTTGACTAACCACTAACCACCAATCACTAACCACTTGAGCCAAAGGAGCTCTTCACTTCTCTGAGCAACAACGGCAAACGCGATTACTATGAGGTCCTCGGAGTTACCCGTACGGCCACCGAAGTTGAGATCAAGGGCGCCTACCGGAAGCTCGCGATGACCTACCACCCCGACCGCAATCCGAATAATCCGGACGCGGAAGATAAATTCAAGGAGTTGACGGAAGCGTACGCGATTCTGGCCGACGCCGAGAAGCGCTCGCTCTATGACCGCTTCGGACACGCCGGCGTGGGTGGTTCCGGCGGATCCGCCGGTTTTGATCCCGCCATTTTCCAGGACTTCGGCGACATCTTCGGAGAGTTCTTCGGCTTCGGCGACCTGTTCGGGGGCGGAGGGCGCCGCCGCACTCGCGCCCAGCGCGGCGCCGATCTGCGCGAGGATCTGGAACTCGAATTTGACGAAGCCGTCTTCGGCACGGAGAAGCAGGTCAAGGTCCGCCGGCATGAGGCTTGCGATGCATGCCATGGGTCGGGCGCCGCGCCGGGCAAAGGCCCGGTCCAGTGCCGCTCGTGCAATGGACGCGGCCAGGTGCGCTACCAGCAGGGTTTTTTCAGCATCGCGCGGACGTGCCCAACCTGTCAGGGGGCGGGAAGCGTGATCAGCGACCCGTGCCCGAAGTGCAGAGGCGAGGCGCGCCTGCTGCGCGAGCGCGTCGTCGAAGCCAAGGTTCCGGCGGGAGTCGAGGATGGTACCCGCATCCGTTTCACCGGATTCGGCGAAGCGGGCGCGTTTGGCGGTCCGGCGGGCGACCTGTATGTCGTTCTGCACGTCAAAGAGCATCCATTCTTTGAGCGCGAGGGCAACGACCTGTACTGCGTAGTGCCGATTTCGTTTCCGCAAGCCGCCATGGGCACCGAGATCATGGTTGCGACCATGGAAGGCGAATACAAATTGAAGGTTCCGGAGGGCACACAGTCGGGAACCTCTTTTCGAATCCGCAGCCACGGCGTGCCGGTGCTGAATGGACGCGGTAAAGGCGATCTTTTTGTGGAAGTGCGGGTGCAAACCCCCGGCAAACTAACCAAGCGCCAACGCGAATTGCTCAGCGAGTTGGCACAACTGTCGCCGGTAGAGAATAAGCCGCAGCGGCGCTCGCTGCTGGGACGAGTGAAGGACATGTTCGCGTAAAGCAGGTTTCAGGTGTCAGGTCTCAGGATTAAGAATCGAATTCTTCCGTGATTCACGATATCGACTGTGAAGGCTTTTCCTGACACCTGAGACCCGTCACCTGTCACCTGCCTTATGACACGCCGCCGCTGGATCGCCGATGAGGTGTCGGGAAACACCGCCGCTCTGACTGGCGACCATGCCGCTCATCTTTCCCGCATCTTGCGCGCCCAGATCGGGCAGGAATTCGACATCGCGACCGGGGACGCCGTCCGCCGGGGAACTGTCACCAACATTTCGAATGATCGAGTCGAGTTCGCACTCGGCGAAGAGCAACCGATCAAGCCCACGCCGCAGATCACACTCGCCCTCGCCATCTTCAAGTTCGATCGCATGGAGTGGGCGATCGAAAAATGCACCGAGATCGGGGTGGCTCGAATCATTCCCGTTATCGCTCGCCGGACGGAG
>PMCH01000027.1 GCA_003154055.1 Acidobacteriaceae bacterium | reverse complement strand
CGGACAAGTTCAATATTTCACCGACCAGGGCAACCTGAGCCCGATCCTGAATGGCTCGCAGGCCGACGCTTTCGTTGCCGATGCCTTCACCCGCTGGACCGGCACCCCTGGCGTGAGGCTCACTGCCACGCTAGCCGGGCACCTTGCCGAAGACGTGAGTGGCGCGAATGTCATCGGATTTCCCGATGGCACTTACACCGTTCCTGACGACATCCAGCCCGGCGCGCTCGCAACTCCAGTCGGGATTGTTTATGACTTCGACGGCCAGGTCACCGACGCGCTGTTGGGGATCGGCGCCGGCGGCGTCGCCTTTTGCTTTACCAATGCGGTCTATGGCGGACCCGATAACTTCAGTACAGACGCCCATCTGGTGCACGCGCTGGTGGTCATCAACGGAAAGTGCGCGGCCAACAATTCGCAACTGCCGGACGTGCGCTATCGCCTCGTTCGCACACTAGGCCGCGCGCTCGGAATGGGCTGGTCGCAGGCCAATCTGAATGTGATCACCCGCAACCCACCGCCCGGGACGGATGACTTCCAGGGATTTCCGCTGATGCATTTCCTGGATTCCGTCTCTTGTGTGCCCATCCGCGCCTGCTATCCCGACGCCGACGTTCCCAAACTGGACGACCGCGCGGCGCTCCGAGGGTTGTACACGTCCGCTCTGAAACATCCCGAATCCCAGCAGTCCCCAAACGTGGCTCGGATTCACGGCAGCGTCTTCTTCACCGACGCCTCCGGAAATCAGGCGCAGCCCATGCAGGGAGTCAACGTAGTCGCCCGAATGATCGACGATACCGGCCAGCCCTCCCGGCGCTACGTTGCCACTTCGGTTTCGGGGTTCGCGTTCCACGGCAACGCCGGAAATCCAATCAATGGTCTCGTGGACGCTCATGGGCAGCGCTACGACTACTTCGGCTCCGGCAACCCCGCGCTCGAAGGCGCCTTCGACCTGGCCGGACTGGAAATTCCGGACGGCTCTGACAGCGCGCAATTCCAGCTCACCGTGGAAGCGCTCGACCCGAACTGGTCGGAAAGCGTGGGACCGTATGCCCCCGCGCAAGTGGCCCCCTCCGGCACGTTTGCGCCGGTGGTAGTCACGCTGCACCGCGGCGACGATGTGGCTCAGGATGTCCTGATGCAACAAAGCGCGGTGGCCGGCACGCATCCCGGCAGCGGAAGCACCTACGCCGAACCCGCCGATCTGCCAACGGGCGGGGGTTGGGGAGCGTGGATCTCGGGCTACGCTGATGGAGACTGGCTTCGCTTTACTGCACATGCAAACCGCACTGCTTCGGTAACGGCGACCGCGCTCGACGAACAGGGCCACCCTTCTCAAAACAAGCTGATGCCAGTGATCGGGATTTGGCAGCTCAGCGACCAGAGCGGCGATCCCGCCCCGGCTGCCACTCCTTCCGCATTCAACACGCTGAATCCGGGAATGACCCGTCTGGACGCGCAGTTCGCCGCTGACACCGATTTCCGCCTTGGAATTGCCGATGCCCGCGGCGACGGTCGTCCTGACTATTTCTATGTTGCCAGTCTGCTCTATTCCGACACCGTCACGCCCGCCAGGACAAGCCTTGCGGGCGGCGTGGCAACTCTCGACGGCATTGGCTTTCACGCCGGACTCCAGATCAGCACAGCGGGCGTTGGTAGTACGGTCCTTTCCGCCTCGGCCAACGAGATGCTCGTCGTTCTGCCACCCGGCCCGCTCGATGGCACGGCTTCGCTCACGGTCACGGACCCGGCCAGTGGAGCCTTCTCCCAAATGATCGATGCACTCACTTACGGAGCATCGGCGAGCGACCTGCTTATTCTGTTGCAAGGCGCGGAACCGGCAACGCCGATTGGGTCCGAGGCGGCCAATGCCATTCGTGTGCAGGCAGTGGCCGCCGATGGCATCACACCGGTGAGCGGAGCGACCGTCGCGTGGAGCATGACCAACGGCGGAGGTCTTTCCGTGTGCGGCGGACTCTCCACTTGTTCGGTGCTCAGCGATGAAAGCGGAATGTCGTCGAGCCGCGTGACGCCAGCCGTCACCGGAGTCAGCACGATTACCGTTTTGCTCGCGCCCGCGTCCTATTCTCCACCGCAGTCCAGGCAGGCGACCGTGGTGGGGACCGCTTCTGCACTCGACCTCGGCGCCGTCGCCCCCACCAAGTGGATCGGCCAGGGCGCAACCTTGGGCGTTCCCCTGACGGTCCGGGTGCTCAACCAGGGCGCGCCGCAAGCGAACGTGGTCGTGAATTTCGAGGTGGCCAGAGGGTCGGCAACCCTCTCCGCCAGCAATGCAACCACCGGCAACTCCGGATACGCCGCCATCAGCGCCCACCTCGTCGGCCACAGTGCTGACGTGCAGGTGACCGCCTGTGTCGCTCCCGACAACAATCCGTGCAAGACCTTCACTCTGTTCGCCACGCCCGCTTCGCTCTGGACCCTGCAAGCCGTGAGCGGATCGGTGCAGGTCGTGCCGCAAGGACAGCCGTTCCAGCCGCTAATCCTGCGAGTTACGGACGGTCCGTCCCCCGCAAATCCTGTGGTGGGCGTTGCCGTCCTCTTCGATACCACGCTGGCGCGCGTCGCACCGGATCCCGGACGTCGCGGCGACGATGACGGTGGCGGCCGGGGAGCTGGAATGCCGGTTGTATTAGGAACGTCGGAGGCGCAACTCGTCAGCGGCCAGGATGGACTGATGAGCCTGGTGCCGGGCATACCGGGAGTAGATGGCGCCTACGACGTCTTTATTACTGCCGCCACCTCGGGCGCGAAGTTGCAGTTTCACATGCAGGTCCTGGCCCCGATGGGAGGAGGCGGACAGCAAAACAGACGCGCTGGGGCGCGCCCGCAGCAGGCGCTTCGCCCGCGTACCATGATGAACCCATGGTAGCGGCGGTGTTCCGAAGTGCCGGCAACATGCCCGCTCCAGTCGCAAAGCGGCGGTAGAGGAAAGCCCGGCGCTAAGCGCCGGGTGGTGGGAGAGGGCGGCGAATCGGAGTCCTGCAAGGGACGGCACCGAGGGCGGGCGAGGGCGCCCGCGCCACACGACATTGCTGACGACTGACGACTGACTACCGGCTACTGACTAGTGCCCTTCGTCCACTGGTCCACCCAGTCATTCACCGTCTTCCACCAGAGCTGCGAATTCTGCGGCTTCAGCACCCAGTGGCCTTCGTCGGGAAAATACAGCATCTTCGACGGCACGCCCATCCGCTGCAGCGTGGTGAATAACTGCAACCCTTCCGAAACGTCCAACCGGTAGTCGAGCTGTCCATGGACGACCAGGGTCGGCGTCTTGAAATTCTTCGCATACTGGTGCGGCGACCACTTTAGGTAGCTGGCGCGGTTGTCATAGGGCGTGCCCTTGAACTCCCACTCATTGAACCAGAGTTCTTCGGTCGTGCCCCAGGTGGACTCGGCGTTGAACATGCCATCATGCGAGACAATGCACTTGAAGCGGTCGGTGTGCCCGAGCACCCAGTTCGCCATGTATCCGCCGTAGCTCGCGCCCAGCGCGCATTCCCGGTCTTTGTCGATGAACGGATAAGTCTTCTCCGCGTAGTCGAGGCCCTTCATCAGGTCTTCAAACGGAGCGCCGCCCCAGTCGCCGTTGATCGCGTCAATGAACTTCTGTCCGTAGCCGGTCGAGCCGTGGAAGTTGATCATGATGACCACGTATCCGTTGGCAGCGAAGAGTTCAGGATTCCAGCGATATGACCAGTCGTCTCCCCATGCACCCTGCGGCCCGCCGTGGATGAGGAACTTCACGGGATATTTCTTGCTGGAGCCGTACTCGAAACCGGGCGGGTGAACAAGGAAGCCCTCGACCTTGTCACCGTTAGCACCGGGGAACCAGAAGCTCACCAGAGGCGACATCGCCACTTGGGAGACAACCGCGTCGTTGAGGTGCGTGAGGGCGGGTGGTGGAGAATACTGTTCGTCTACGTGAAACCGCTTCCTTGCGTCGCGTCGGCGAATCAGATCTCGCAAGACGTGTATCTCATTGGGACGGCTCAACGTCATTTGTGTGAATAGGAGAGAATCACCATCAAAGGTGGTCACCAAATCGTCGTTGAAGCCGGGGAGCAGTTCTTGCAGAACTTGTCCATCCAAGTCAACTGCACGGATCGGAGACCGTCCGCTCTCCTCGTACGCGAAGTAGACCGCTCTTGAGTCCGGCGCCCATGTGAACGTCCCAACCCAACGATCGAAGCTTTCCGTAAGATTCTTCTTCTCCTCTGTCTTCCGGTCATACAGCATCAACCGAAACCGGTCGCTCTCGTATCCCGGACGCTGCTGGGCGCGGTAGGCGATGTAGCGGCCATCGGGCGAATAGAGCGGCGTCGAGTCGCTGGCAGGATTGTCAGCGGTGATGTTCTTCGCCGCGCCGCCATTGACCGAGACGATCCAGAGATCGTTGTTGGTGGAAGTGGCCTCAACCTTGTCGTGGTTCGAGGTGTAGCAGATCTCCTGCCCGTCGGGCGAGAAAGCATAGTTGTCCTGCCCGCCAAGCGAGAACACCGGCGAATCGTAGTCCCCGGGAGTCAAATCGCGGGCGAGGGCGCCCGCGCCACCAACACCGGGGGTGCCCCACCCTTCCCCGGTTTTGGGAAGGGTGGGTGCCGGTACCACAAAGAGATGGGTGCGCATGCCGCGCTTGTAAGCGTTCCAGTGCCGATAGAGCAGCCGGTCGAAGATGATCGCCTTGACCTTCGACTCTTCCGCCTCTTTGAGCTTCTTTGCATTGCATTCTTCTTCCGCCGGCAACCTCGAAGCATGACCTGCAACATTGTCCGCGCATTCGGGATAAACATCCGAAGTAAACAGAATGTTCTTACCGTCCGGCGACCAGAGCTCGCCACCGGCCTCGGTCGCAATCGAGGTTAGCTTGTGGACGGTGGTCACAGTTCCCGTAGTTCCATCGAAATCTGCGACCCAAACTTGCGCTCCGCCTTCTTTCGTCGAGATAAAGGCAAACCGCTTCCCATCCGGCGCCCATCGCGGACGATCTCCATCCCGATCCGGCATCAGCATGCGCTCCTGTCCACCCGCCAGCGGCACAATCCAGATGTGCGGCGTCTTCTCGTTGGTGGCGAGATCGACATCGACAACGGAGAAGACGACCCACTTCCCATCCGGCGAAGGCACCGGCTCGCCGACGCGTTTCAGCTTCATCATGTCTTCGAAGGTGAAGGGATGCTTGGCTTGGGAAAATGCAGGGAGAGTCAGGCAGAGAATCAGGAGGAATACAAGACGGCGCATGAGTGCCTCCGAGACCGGGGTCCCCAGCGGGCCCGGTTTTGGCCTGCTGGGGTGGAAAGAACAGGAGAGTGTAGCACCGGGGCGGCTGCTAGTTCCTGGCCTCTGGCCTCAGCCCTTGTCATCCTGAGCGGAGCGTTCGGATTCGCTTTCGCGAATCGGACCGCGGAGTCGAAGGACCCCTACCCGCTCAGCTGCCTTGATTTTCAGCGAGGCGTTTTCACCGCGTGGCCGGACTTGCTCGAAGAAACACCGTGCTGGCTCGGTCCAAGTCCCTGGTAAGGTAGGGGTCCTTCGACTCCGCATGCCCGCGCGCTACGCGCGCGGACTTGCTTCGCTCAGGATGACAGACGGAAATGGCAATAATTAAGACCCTGGCCACGTCCCTGGCGGTCCGGCCTCTTACCTCTTCCGCTTCTTCGCGCGCAATTCAACGGGCGCCGCCGGCACCGGGGCCAACTCATCCGCCGTCTTGAAAATGGGTTCAATGTCCGTCGGAATGCCGCGCAACCCGTCCAGCGCTTTTTTCAACACCGGCCGCACCACTCCCAGCGTGTCGAGCATGTTCTTAGCGCCGGCATAGTCCCCTTCGGCTTCCAGGGTAAGAAGGTTGTGATCGAGTTCCGCAACCGCCCCCTTGATCTTCGCCATATCGACGGCAAAAGTACCGTCCCCGCTGCGTACAAACGCGCCTTGATCCATCAGGAAGTTGAACTGCACCGCCATTCCCTTCCCGTGCGCGTCGTTCAATCCAAAACGCAAGCTGCGAAACGCGGACGCCAGGTAAGTCGTGTAAAGCTGGCGCTGCGCGGCCTCATCGGACGCGAGCGTTCCGGTCAATCCCATCTCCTTGGCGTGATCCATCATGTATTGCAGCGCAAACAATCCGGTGACGTCGGCCTTGGCCTCTTCGATCGCGCTATAAAGTTCTTTTAGTTGCTCGCGCGGATTCGTCTCCTTGCCCTCCACCTGAATCTGATGCGGCCCCAGGCCGTGCATGAGTTCATGCGCCAGGATGTGCGTGAAGAACGAGTCGAAATTCACGTC
>PMCH01000017.1 GCA_003154055.1 Acidobacteriaceae bacterium | reverse complement strand
GGATCGGCGTTGCGATTGAAATCCCTTCGCCCCCCTGTGTTCCCTGTGGTTAAATCTCATTCGTGAAAGTCGCCATCGACATCCGTCGCATGACGGAATTCGGCATTGGCACCTATATCCGCAACGTGGTACGGACGCTGGCGCGCCTGGACCGCGACAGCACGTATTATCTGATCGGACTGCCCGCTAAAGTGGCGGAGTGCGGGCCGCTGCCGGCAAGCTTTCACGCCGTGCCACTGGCCGATCGCGAAAACACCCTGAAGGGAAACTTCGAGTTCCGCGCGATCGTGCGGCGGTTGGATTGCGATGTCGTGCACATCCCGCACCTGTTCTGGATTCCGCGCGGCCTGCCCTGCCCCTATGTGGTTACGGTGCACGACTTGCTCGAACACATGTATGGCGCGCGGGAGGGCTCGAACCTGCGCCGCAGCCTGCATCTTCAACTGACCCGGCGTGCGCTGCACAAGGCGGCGCGCGTGCTGGCGGTCTCGCAGTTCACCAAGAGCGAGATCGAGCAGACGTTCGGAATTCCCGGCGAACGCATCGAGGTGGTGTACAACGCGATCGACGAGCGATTTCTGCGGGGGCATGCCAGCCAGTCGGATTGCGATTTGATTGCGGAGCGCTATCAGGTGAACTATCCGTTCATTCTGTATGCCGGCGCGATCCGGCCGCACAAAAATGTTGTGCGCACGATCGAGGCGTTCTCGGCGCTCAAAACTGAATTGGAGAAAGAGGGCCAGTTCCCGGACCTGAAGCTCATCATCATCGGAGACGATCTTTCCAGCCATCCCGACCTGCGCCGGACGGTGATTCGCAGTGGCGTGCAGAATGACGTTCGCTTTCTCGGGTTTGTGCCGATTGAGGTGTTGCGCATTTTCTACGACGTGGCCAAGGTGTTCGTGTTCCCGTCCCTTTACGAGGGGTTCGGCCTGCCGCCGCTGGAAGCCATGGCGCATGGGACGCCGGTGGTTACATCGAACACGTCGAGCCTGCCGGAGGTGGCGGGCAATGCGGCGGTGATGGTGAATCCCGAAAACGTATTCGAGATCCGGCGCGCGTTGCAGAAGGCGCTGCTCGATCCCGCATTGCGTGTCCGGATGAAGCAACGCGGGTATGAGCAGGCGCAGCGCTTTTCCTGGACGATTTCGGTGGCGAGGATATTGGAGATTTATCGCGAGGTGGCGGGCAAGGCAGCTTCCAGCGGAATCGCAGCCGATTAGAAAAGCACCCCGGGAGAAGAATCACGCGTGGGAAAAGTCTCATCTTTCCTGCTCTCGAAGTGGTATCTGGACTGCATCGCCGACAACGGGGATGGGGTGATCGTGTATGTTGCCGAGTTGCGCTGGAAATCCTGGCGGATGCGGTATGCGAGCACTCTGCGATTCTTCCGCGATAAGGTCGAGAGCGCATCCTCGATTCGCGATTTCTCGCCGCCAGAGTCCGCCGGCGACCAGGTTAGCCTGAGCCTTCCGCACCTCGGCATCGAAGGAACATGGAAAGGGTTTCGGGCTCCGATTCAACGCACCATCTTTGAGGACCGCAGTGGAGCTATCCTCTGGAACTGCCTCCAACCTGGGTCACAAGTGGAGATGGTGCTGGACGGGTCGCAGAAGATCACAGGCCTTGGTTATGCCGAACTGCTGCAAATCTCGATCCCACCCTGGACCTTACCTCTGAGCGAATTGCACTGGGGGCGCTTTGTCTCCGAGAGCGACACTCTGGTCTGGATCGACTGGCGAGGCAATCACTCCTGCCGTCTGGTCGTCCACAACGGCGCGGAACGGGAAACCTCGCTGATCTCGCCCGAGGAAATCAGGAGCGCAGATTCAAGGCTCAGGCTGACTTTAGATTGCGGGCTGGTACTGCGCAGCGGAGTTTTGGGCGACACCGTGTTCCCCGCAATCGCCCACCTGGCCAGGGCCCTTCCCGAGAAAATGCTCGGTGTTCACGAGAGCAAGTGGCGGAGCAAAGGCGTCTTCCGCGACGCGGAGCGCTCTGTCGATGCGTGGGCGATTCATGAAGTTGTGAAGTGGGGAAGGCAATGAAGCAGAGCCTGGGAAAGCTGCTTTATGGTGTTTTGTTCATCCTCATTTTTCCCGCATTGTTGGTCCTTTGGACGCTAGGGACGGCGCCTGCGGTCAGGTTGCCGGCAATCCATTTCGTTCCCTGGGGCATGGGCATCGCGCTCCTTGGGGCGCTACTGCTTGTTTTGGGAATGGGCGACCTTTGGCGGATCGGCGGCGGGCTTCCTATGAATGCTTATCCGCCGCCAAACTACGTCTCGACCGGAATCTATCGCGTCGTCTCGCATCCAATTTACGTCGGCTTCCTTCTCATTTGTGCCGGCGCTTCCGTTGCGGCAGGTTCCGCGAGCGGATTGTGGCTCACGACTCCCGTGGTGGCGATGGCGAGCGCAGCTTTGGTGCTGGGACACGAACTGCCGGATATGCGCAAGCGCTTCGGCGAGGCCGCGCTGGACAACCGATTGTTGCCCGCCGATCAGTCCTCGGCCCCCTCCAGCTTGGATCGCATCCGCTGTTTCCTGGCCGCATTGTTGCCCTGGTTAGTTCTGTACGAAGCCGTCGTGCATCTCGGTATCCCACAAGATGCAATCGTCGCGTACCTGCCCTTCGAGTCCCGTCTGCCTGTATTGCAGTGGACTGAAGTCTTCTACATCAGCGTTTACCCGGTCGTATTGCTTGTGCCGTTCGTGGTATCGGATCAATCGACGCTGCGAAGATTTTGCCTTCGTGCGCTCGTTTCGATGGCAGTCGTCTTTCCGATCTTCCTGTGTATTCCATTGATCTCGCCGCCTCG
>PMCH01000111.1:5993-13821 GCA_003154055.1 Acidobacteriaceae bacterium | reverse complement strand
AGTTGTTACGCGGCAACCAACTCCATTCGGTGTACCACGGAGAACACGGGGTGCGTACCTTAAAGGAGTTGGGTCGCAGCTATCAGACGCTCACGAAAGATATCACTCGAGTCATGAGTCGGATCAAAGCCCTGTACCGCAGCTGGGCCATTCCCTGTAGCGGTACCACCGTCTATGCCCCGCGACATCGCGCGGAGTGGTTGGCGAAGATCCCGCAACCCGGAGTTCGTCTGCGGGCCGAANNGGTCCGATTCGTGCCGCCTTGCTGGTTGCCTTGCTGCAAACTCATTGACCCCGCTGCTGGTGTAAACGCCTGTTCAAGAATGGCGAGCCACCCTACTCAAACTCCACCAGCACCTGGTTCATCTTCACCGCATCGCCGGCCTGCACCTTAATGTTTTTCACTTTCCCGTCGACAGGTGCGGTGACATTGGTCTCCATCTTCATCGCTTCCAGCACCATGATCAGATCGTCGGTCTTAATCTCCTGGCCCGCCTGAACGTTCACCTTGATCACCAACCCCGCCACGGGACTGCGGCAGACTTTTGCTTCCTCCACATTCGCTTCGGAGGCCGCCGGCGGGGTGGCAGAGCTCGGCAGTGGCGTAGACTGGACCGTGGCTGGAATGGGCGTGTAAGGCCCGTAGTTGGGGTGCCGGGGAAAGGCATCATCCTCGACTACCTCCACTTCGATCTCGTAGGTCTTTCCTTCAACCGCAATCTGAAGCTTCAAAATGGTTTCCTTCCACCGCGAAACTACCGGGATCGCAAATTGTGCGAAGCCTGCACAAAAACTCTTCCCTGCTGCGACCACGGATTCACGATTTCATAAGGTGACTGCAACATCTTGGCCGAACGAATCCGAACTTTCTTCCCCAGAAACACGGTGACCGCGGCCGCCATCACCACCAGCAACTCGGGCGAAATCGCTTCTTCCTTTTTCACCGCCGCAACCGTCGCTGCAACTGGAGCCGCGGCCGGTGCGGAAGCGGGCGCAACTTTCGGCTCGACGGGAGCCACCTTGCCCGCCTCCGCGATCCGCAGTTCCAGCGCGCGCACCGTACTCGCCAACTGCTGGAGCTGTTGCTCGGTCCTTTGCTGCAACTCGGCGGTCAGTCGTATCCGGCGCTGTATGCCGAGCAGCAGCACAATGCAGCCGACAACCGCAAAGGCGGCCGCGATCAGCACGGTCATGTCCATCACACCCATCCGATCTCTCCCGGCTACAGTGGAATCAGTCCATGTTTCTTCGGCGGACGCAGTTCCCGCTTGGCGTGCAACGCTTCCAACGCTTGCGCCAGGTACGTCCGGGTCTGCGCCGGCTCGATAATGTCATCGACCAGCCGGCGACCAGCCGCCATATACGGATTCGAGAATGTTTCCCGGTATTGCTCGATCAGTTCTTTGCGCTTGGCACCCTTGTCTTTGGCAGCATCAATCTCGCGGCGAAATACGATTTCCGCCGCACCCTCCGCCCCCATCACCGCAATTTCAGCCGTCGGCCACGCCACCACACGATCGGCGCCCATGTCGCGGCTGCACATCGCCAGGTAGGACCCGCCATAGGCCTTGCGCAGGACCACCGTCAGTTTGGGCACGGTCGCCGCCGAGTACGCAAACAGCATCTTCGCTCCATGACGAATGATCCCGCCATATTCCTGCTGGACGCCGGGCAGGAATCCGGGTACGTCCACGAACGTGACCAGGGGAACGTTAAAAGCATTGCAGAATCGTATGAAGCGGGATGATTTATCCGAAGCGTTGATATCGAGCGCTCCGGCCAGCACGCAAGGCTGATTTGCCACCACGCCAATCGGACGTCCCTGTAACCGGGCAAATCCCACGATGATGTTTGGCGCGAATCCAGGCTGAATCTCGAGAAAATCCTGGTAGTCCGCCACCCTCGCAATTACCTTGCGAACGTCGTAGCCCACCTTCGTTTCGATTGGGACAATCTTGTTAAACTCCGGATCATCCTGCATCGGCAGATTGAACGGGGCTCGCGGCGGATCTTCCAGGTTGTTCGACGGCATGAAACTCAGCAACCGCCGGCACATTTGCACCGCCTCGTCATCGTTCTCCGCGATCAGGTGAACGACTCCGGAGTTATTCATCTGGGCTACGGGCCCGCCCAGTTCTTCCGCGGTCACAGTTTCCCCCGTCACCTGCTTGATGACCTGCGGCCCGGTGATAAACATCTGCGCCTGTTTGGTCTGGATGATGAAGTCGGTCAAGGCCGGACTGTAGGCCGCGCCACCGGCACACGGCCCGCAAATCAGCGAGATCTGCGGCACCGTTCCCGAGAGCATCACGTTGTTGTAGAAAACGCGGCCATAGGCAGCCAGGCTGTCAATGCCCTCCTGCACACGCGCGCCGCCGGAATCGTTGATGAAGACGAATGGACTGCCCGTCTTCAGCGAAAGCTTCATGACGTCGGCAATCTTGTCGCTGTGGACCTCGCCGGCAGCGCCGCCCGCAACGGTGAAGTCCTGGCTTGCCATGTGAACCAGTCGTCCGTCGATATTGGCGCATCCCGTCAGCACTCCGTCGGCCGGCATCTCCTTGTCGGCCATCCCGAAATAGATGGCGCGGTGCTTGGCAAACAGGCCGAACTCCTGAAAGCTCCCCTGGTCCGCCAGTCGTTCGACGCGTTCCCGCGCTGTCAGCTTGCCGGCAGCGTGTTGCTTATCGATGCGCTCCTGGCCACCCCCAAGCTGCAGATGGCTGCGCTTGGCTCGGAGTTCCTCAACTGTGGCTTCGATGGTCTTTTTCGGAGCTGCTTTTGGTGGCATTCCACTCTCCTTAAGTCTGTTACGAAAAGCCGCCGGTTCGCGATGAGGCGGTCATTGCTTCGTTCCCCACGCTACTTTCCCGGCGCAACCGATACCTGATGCTCTTTTCCGTTCAGCGTGATCACATAACTGACCGAACCTTCCAACGGCTTCGCGCCCCCGGCCGCCGGCGATTTTGCCTCGGACGCCGCCACCTTCTTCGCCGGATCTTTCCCCAGGTTCTTCGGTCCGTCCGCCCGCGCCTTGAAAAACTTCGGCGCCACTTGCGGAAACATCGCGAAGGTCAGCACGTCTTCGTCTGTCCCATTCGCCCCCTCGAGAGCGTTCGCACTCTCGCGCAGGTGCTCCCACTCCGGCTTGAGCAAGTCCGCCGGGCGCGACGTAATCACCGGCTTCTTGGCATGCTCCGCCGCCCGCTTCAACACGTCCGGATTTTTTTCTCCCAGCGTGCTCCCGTAGTACCCCAGCATGAGATCGGCAAACTCTCCCGTGAGCACTTTGTACTTTCCCATCAGGATGTTGAACACCGCTTGCGATCCCACAATCTGGCTCGAAGGCGTCACCAGGGGTGGAAAGCCGGCATCCTGGCGGACATTGGGCACTTCCAGCAGAACTTCCTGCAGGCGATCGCCCGCTCCTTGTCCCTTGAGCTGGCTCTCCATGTTGGAGATCATGCCGCCCGGAATCTGGCTCTTGAAGATTTCCGTTTCAACCCCCACAATGTCGCTCAAAAATTCCCGGTAGCGCGGCCGGATCGTCGTGAAGTGCCGCTTCACCCGCAGGATCCTTTCCATGTCGAGCCGGGTGTGGTACGGCGTCCCTTCCAACAGTTCAATCAGGCTTTCGGTCGGATTGTGTCCCGGGCCCAGCGATAACGAACTGACCGCGGTGTCCACGATGTCACATCCCGCCTCGATCGCCTTGACCAGCGAAACCAGCGTGACCCCGGTCGTGGCATGCGCGTGCACGTGAACCAGCGTGTCTTTCCCGCACTTCTCCTTGATGCCCTTCACCAGGTCGTAGGCGGGTTGTGGTTTCAGCAGCCCAGCCATGTCCTTGATACAGATGGAATCGCACCCCATATCCTTGAGCTTCTGCGCCATCTCGACGAATGCCGGGATGGTATGCACCGGGCTGGTCGTGTAGCAGATCGTGCCCTGGGCGTGCTTCCCCGTTTTTCTTACCGCCTTGATGCTGGTCTGCAGGTTGCGCAGATCGTTGAGCGCATCGAAGACGCGGAACACGTCCATGCCGTTCTCCGCCGACTTGTCGACGAAACGCTCCACCACTTCGTCCTCATAGTGGCGGTATCCGAGCAGGTTCTGTCCGCGCAGCAGCATTTGCAGGCGGCTCTTGGGCAACAGTTTGCGGAACTTGCGCAAGCGCTCCCACGGGTCTTCATTCAGGAAGCGGATGCAGGCGTCATAGGTTGCGCCGCCCCAGCATTCCAGCGACCAGTACCCGGCATTGTCCAGGTCCTCACAGACCGGGACCATATCTTCCATGGCCATGCGGGTGGCGAGCAGACTCTGATGAGCGTCTCGGAGGGCTAATTCGGTAACTTCGATCAGGCGTGACATGAGGAACTCCGTTGACTATAACTTCCTCCCGGACGACAAATGTCCAAGAGTATCCGTGAATTTTCCTGGAGTTGTTTGAGTCCCATAGGACTCAACGCTGACGAGTGGACGACAGGGCGGCAAAAATCGTGACTAAATCGATCTAGCAAACACTTGATTATATCCCTTTCCCGGCAGACTCTCCCCAGGGGCTGCATCACGTAAGAGCGTGAACCAGATCACAAGAGCAGTCCCAGATTAGAACTCACGAAAGCGATGACTATGGGCACGGTAGTGTGTCCCACAGGTAACCCTCGCGCTGGCCCTGACCTGCTAAGATTAGAGATTGTGCCGTGCGGCAGGACACCCGCCTGGGCTTCCAATTGAGTGGTGTCCGACGCGGAGAGGTGCGTGAGTGGTTGAAACGATCCGCCTCGAAAGCGGACATACCTTAACGGGTATCGTGGGTTCAAATCCCACCCTCTCCGCCATTCGTCTATACTTCCTCTGGCCAGGCAGGGCCCAATCGTGAGCACTCAACCCGACACCCTTTTCGACAGCGTCGAGAGCGCACACGAATACATCCAGCTCCTCCGGGATGTAATCGCGGACGCAAGAAAAGAGATCGCAACCGATGTGGCGGCCGCGGCCACCAACGGCGCACGCCGCCTGGATGCGCTGCGCCTGGTTGAATACAAGCTGACCAAACTGGAACAGCACCTGCAAAGCAGCAGTCGCCTGTTGAACGATCTGCGGACGATGCGGCGTCTTCTCCTGGAAGAGCGATTCGAGAGCGGGCCAGCAGTTCGTGTCCGCACCGGCACTGAAGGATAGGGGCTCTGGTTTCTGATAGTTCCCGATCGCCACACGCCGGAGAACTGGCAGCTGCAAACCAGCAACGAGTAACTGTCTTTTACGCCCGCATCTTCTCCGCGAACTTCTTTTCAAACTTCGCCAGCTTGGGCGAAATCACGAACATGCAATACGGCTGGCGCGAATTTTCGTTGAAGTAGTTCTGGTGGTAGTCCTCGGCCACATAGAACTTCGACGCAGGTTCGACCGCGGTCACAATTGGCTCGGAAAACACTTTGGCGGCAGTCATCTCCGCAATCACATCTTCCGCAATCCGTTGGTGCTCCTCATCGGTGTAGAAGATCACCGAGCGGTACTGCTCGCCCGCGTCATTTCCCTGCCGGTTCAGCGTGGTCGGATCGTGCACGGTGAAGAACACGTCCAACAGTTCGCGATAGCTGATTTCGTCGGGGTCGAAAGTCACCCGCACCACCTCAACATGCCCCGTGTCCCCGCCGCAGACTTGCCGGTAGGTTGGATTGTCCACCTGCCCGCCCATATACCCGGACTCGACGTGACTGACGCCCGTCAGCCGCTGGAAGATGGCCTCAATACACCAGAAACATCCGCCGCCAAATACCGCTATTTGCTCTTTTGCCATGGTTGTTAGATGTTCGGCCCGGCCGGAAGTTCCGCGTTCGGCGCCAAAAAAAGGCACCGCAGCGGTCACTGGGCTACACAGAGGTTTTCCCGGAGGTTCCCCGTGTTCCTCTGTGCCCCCTGTGGTAAGAGGTTCGCCCACTCATACGGACACGGTAAACGAAGTCTCCGTCCGCACCACCGGCCGATACAACGTGTCTCGCTCAACCGGCTCCCGTCCCGCTTCTTTGATCAGGCGGACCAGGTCCTGCCGCCGCAAGCCTTGCGGAGTTGTGGCTCCCGCATCGTGGTAGATCTTTTCTTCCACCACCGTGCCGTCAATGTCGTCGGCTCCGAACCGCAATGAGATCTGCGCCATCTTCGCGGTCACCATCTGCCAGTACGACTTGATGTGCGGGAAGTTGTCGAGCACCAGGCGGCTGACCGCGATCTGCTTGATGTCGAGCATGCCGGTGGTGGTCGACAGGTGTTGCAGCGGCGTGTTCGCGGGATGAAAGGCGAGCGGGATGAACGTCTGGAAGCCGCCCGTCTCGTCCTGCAGCGCGCGCAGCTTGAGCAGGTGGTCAACGCGATCTTCGTCGTTCTCGATGTGGCCGTAGAGCATGGTCGCGTTCGACTTCAGCCCGATCTGGTGGGCCAGGCGCGCCGTATCCAGCCATTGATCGCCGTCAATCTTATGGTCGCAGATGATGTGCCGCACGCGGTCGGCGAAAATCTCAGCGCCGCCGCCGGGCAGTGAATCGACGCCCGCTTCCTTCATCTTCTCCAGCGTCTGCCGGATCGTGAGCTTGGCCCGCTTCGCCAGGTACGCCACTTCCACCATGGTAAACGCCTTCATGTGCACCAGCGGGAAGCGCTGCTTCAACCCGGAAACGAGATCGAGAAAATATTCAAACGGCAGATCGGGATGCAGCCCGCCCACAATATGAAACTCGGTGATCGCCTCCGAGTAGCCGGAAGCCGCTGTCTCAAAGGCTTCTTCGAGCGCCATGGTNNTGGCGGTTGACGTTGAAGTACGCCTTGTCGCCATGCATCCGCTCGCGAACCCAGTTGGCCAGCCAGCCGACCGCGAGGATGTCGCCCGTCGCGTAGAGGACGAGCGCATCGCCTTCATTAAGCCGCTCTCCCGCGAGAACCTTGTCTCGAATCGGGCTCAGGCGGGGATCGTCGGTCTGAAATGGATGCACGCTTGCCATGCGCTTTTATGATAACCCAGCNNGAACACGAAAAACACCACTGAAATCAATCCGTTCATGGTGAAGAAGGCGGCGTTCAGCTTGCTCAGATCATCGTGGCGCACGAGCGCGTGTTCATAGGTCAACAATCCCGCCACCGCCACCACTCCCACTGCCGCCAGCTTGCCGAGTCCGAATACCATGACCAGCGCTACCAGCAAGCCGAGCATCACGACATGGAGCCCCCGGGCGATCCACAACGCGGTTTTGATCCCAAGGTGACGCGGGAGAGAATGCAACCCGTAGTTGCGGTCGAACTCGTAGTCCTGGCACGCGTAGATCACGTCAAACCCGCCGACCCAGCAGGTGACGGCAGCGGTAAGCAAGAGGATGCGCGGGTCGAGCGATCCGCGAACCGCAATCCAGGCCGCGGCTGGAGCGATGCCCAGGGCAAATCCCAGGAACAGATGCGAGAAGCGCGTGAACCGCTTGGAATACGAGTAGAGGAGCACTACCGCCAAAGCCACCGGCGACAACACCAGGGTCAGACGGTTCAACTGCAAGGCTGCGAGAATAAACACACCGCATGAAATCGCTACAAAAGCGCTCACAAACGATGGCGTCAGCAGGCCGGCGGGTAGCGCCCGAACCGCGGTACGCGGGTTGGCCGCATCAATGCTCACGTCGGCCAGTCGATTGAACGCCATCGCCGCCGATCGCGCCGCTATCATGGCGACAATGATCCAGGCCAGTTGATGCCACGCCGGCAGTCCACCCGCGGCAAGTACGGCGCCACAAAGCGCAAAGGGGAGCGCGAAGACGGAGTGCTCCCACTTGATCATCTCCAGCGT
>PMCH01000111.1:0-5948 GCA_003154055.1 Acidobacteriaceae bacterium | reverse complement strand
TGCTGGCTGATCGCGAATCCAACGGGGATGACCAGTCGTCCGCCTTCGCGCAACTGCACGAACAATGCGGGTGGCAGCGCGGGTGTTGCGGCCGAGACCAGAATCGCATCGAACGGCGCGGATTCAGGCACGCCCTGGCTGCCGTCCGCCACCTTGATTGTCACGTTGGAATAGCCAAGCCGGGCGATCGTGGATTGGGCAGAGGCCGCGAGTTCCGGATGACGCTCGACGGAGTAAACCTGGGCGCAGAGGCGCGAGAGCAAGGCCGTCGCATACCCCGATCCGGTGCCCACTTCGAGCNNATGGTCTGGCCCGCGCCGATGGGCAGCGGATGGTCTTCGTAGGCATCGGACTGAAACTCCTCGGGGACAAATTCGTGGCGCGGCACTTCGAGCATGGCGGAGAGCACCCGGCGATCGCGGATGCCGCGTGCTTCGAGATGAACACGCACCATCGCTTCGCGCTGCGCCTCATATTCGTCGCCATGAAGTGGTACGGCCATGGTGGCAATCAAAACCCCTTAACCAAAGGGATCACGGAGGAACACGAGGGAAACCGATTAGCCAAGAAGTCCCCCGTGTTCCTCTGTGTCCCCCGTGGTAAATGCCTTTTGCCGACCCAGCGCCGAACGGCGCCTTCGTCCCTGGCCGAGGCCTGGTATCAATTGCTGGTTTTCAGTACGGCCCGATAATCCCCCCGATATTGCGCGAGGCCGGCGGCTCGGGCCGGACTGTCCTGCGTTTTGCTTCCATCATGTCGAGATACTTGAAGGCGGTTCCGGTATTGAACAGCACCACTTTCTCCTCGGCATGGAAAACTCCGGACGCGCGCAGTTTCTGATAGGCCACCAGCGCGGCGGCTCCTTCGGGGGCAGCAAAGACGCCTTCGACACTTGCCCAGTGACGGACCGCATCTATGATCTCGTCGTCCGTGGCGGCGACCGCCGTGCCCTTGCTCTTTCTCAGAATGTCGAGAATCAGGTAGTCGCCATATGCTTTGGGCACGCGTAGCCCGGATGCGAACGTTTCCGCCCCGCTCCACATTTCGGAACTGGCCTTTCCTGCTTCCCAAGCCTTCACGATAGGCGCGCAGCCCGCGGCCTGCACGGTCACCATCTTCGGACGCTCAGAACCGATCCATCCGAGTTGCTCCATTTCGTCGAACGCTTTCCACATGCCGATCATGCCGACACCGCCACCTGTCGGATAAATGATTCCCTGCGGGAGTTTCCATTCCAGCTGTTCTGCAACCTCGTAGCCCATGGTCTTCTTGCCTTCGACGCGAAACGGCTCCTTCAGCGTGGAAACGTCGAACCATCCTTCTTTGTCTTTGCGCTCGGCGACCATGCGGCCGCAGTCGCTGATCAGGCCGTCCACCAGAGTGACGTGCGCCCCGTAGTAGTCACATTCCATCCGATTGGCGATCGGCACGTCTTTCGGCATGAAGATATAGGCTTCGAGGCCCGCGGCCGCGGCGTAGGCGGCGAGCGCTCCGCCGGCGTTTCCGGCCGAGGGCGCAGTCAATTTCTTCAATCCATAGTGCCGTGCCATAGTGACGGCGGCCGACATGCCGCGCGCCTTGAACGATCCCGTCGGATTCAGGCCCTCATCTTTGATGTAAACGTTCGGGTACTCGCGGCTCTGAAGCATGGGCGTAAACCCCTCGCCCAGCGTCACCGGTTGCGCATCGGGCAGCACTTCGGCATAGCGCCACATGGTGGCAACGCGGCCTTTCAGGTCATCGGTTCGCAGCTTGCCACGCAGGCTGGCAAGATCGTAACGCGCGTACAGGACTCCGCCATCCTTGGGGCAGACGTTCAGGGGCTTGTCGGCGGCGAGATGCTCTCCGCAGCGGGTGCATTCGAGGTAAGCAATTCGCATCGGGGGAAGGATAGCATTTGGCCATCACGCCTCAGCCATCAGCCATCAGGAAAAACCGGCCGCGCCTCGCGAGGAACAGGCTAAGGAATGCGCACCCAACGCCGATGGCAGTCTTACGCCGGGAGGCGCTTCAGCAGGTCATTCGCTCGGCGGAACCAGGGCCGCTCGCGGCGGCGCAGGTAGTTGGGCATGGTGGGTTTCTTGTCGAGGACTTTCTGCGCCCATTCGCGAGCCTCGGCATTACGCTGCTCGGACGCGAGCAGATCGGCGAAGTTCAAATACGTCTCGGAGAGCGTGGAGATCTTCGTCACCTGGCGGAAGAGCGCCTCCGCTCTTTCTTTTTGGCCAGTCTGGGCATAGGCGTGGGCGAGCAGGCCGGCGGCGCGCTGGAAGTCATAGTCCGACTGCTTGCTGACGACTCTCTCAAGATCCGAAACCGCGGCCGCGAAATCACCCAACTGGATGGCGCACACGCCGCGGCGATAGAACGGATCCGGGGTGTCGGCACGAGCCGCGATGGCCTTGTCGAATGCCGCGCGCGCATCGGCGGCCCGGCCGTCGTCCATGTAGAGGTCGCCGAGTTCCTCGTAATTTCCGGGCGACGGGTTGTCGCGAATCATCGCCTCCAGTTGACCCATGCGTTTGCGCCGCGGAAACACCTTGAAGGATTGCCCGAGCAGGCCTGCATCCGGCAGAGCCTCGACGACCAGGTAGATGAGCGCACCCGGCAAGCCCATGAACAGGATGACGAATAGCCAGTAGTTCTCCGGCCGCCGGCGAATGAAGTGGATAATCGCCAGTCCCTGGAGCAGGAAGCCCCATGGATAAAAAAGGTAGCCAAGATATCCCATTCTGAAGTTCGCCTAGCGCTGAGATTACACAATTTCCACCCGATGTAGAAAGTTACTGGCGAGTGGCGCGCCGGCGAGTGCGTCGGCCCCGGACCGAGGAACGGTCCTGGCTCTTTCGATGGCACTTGGAAGTAAAGTCCCCTTTCCTCCGAACGAACTCCTGGAAACGCTTTTCGCTTTCCCCTGTGTTCCTTTGTGTCCCCCGTGGTTAAAGGCTCTTGATCGCGACGCCACGTGCCGCTATTCTTCGCTCCCCCGCAGTCGATTCCGCCAGTGTGACCACACGAACCAGATGATCCCTGCCGCGAGCGCGACGCCAATCACCGCGTCAAACCTGTGGAAGTACTGTCCGAGGGAGCGCCAGTTCTGGCCAAGTTTCATTCCGAACCAGGCCAGAGCGAAGCACCAGGGCCACGATCCCAAAAACGTGTAGATGTGGAATTTGCCGCGGGGCATGCGGGCGATGCCGGCGGGCAGCGCAATGAACGTCCGGATGACCGGCAGCAGGCGAGCGATGAATACCGCCATCTGCCCCCAACGCAGGAAAAAACGGTCCGCCCAATCAAGTTCACGGCGACCCATCAGGATCCAGCGACCGTAGCGTTCGACCAGCGGACGGCCGCCGTAGTACCCAACTTCGTAGGCGACGAGCGAGCCGAGATTGCATCCGATCGCGCCGGCGGTCGCCACCCAGAACAGTTTCATCGTGCCTTCGTAAACCAGGTAGCCGGCGAAGGGCATGATCAGTTCCGAAGGGAGAGGAATACAGGCAGACTCAATCGCCATCAGGATGGTGATGCCGCCGTAGCCCGTGGCAGCGATGATGGACTTGATGAAAATAAAAAGGGCAGCGAGGATTTTCTCAGTCATCGGATCGGGTGATCTGGCCATCGCGCCATCGGGAAATCGAAAAATCGTTCATCCGATGACCAGATCCTCAGAACGCCCCTTCCTGCGTAAAGCTAAAGCCGGGCAAAGAAACTCCCTCCGGAGACTTGCCGACCTTCACTTTCACAGTGGGCGCATCGGGAGCGGTCACCTCGGCGGGCCTCAGGATTGCGTACTGGGTGAATACTTCGCTATAGACCTTGGTTACGAGAAAGTCCTGGCCAGTTTGGTCCTGACGCCACACCTGCCCGATTTGAATATTCTTAACGGCCACTTTAGTTTTCCTTGATTCTCAGAGTACTCACCGCACATCCGCGCGTCAATCGCCGCAGCGTTACCTGGTGGACAAGGCCGAGCAGACTGCGCTGGCGCTTTGCTACCATGGTCTTCTTCGGAAGGAGATTCCATGGCCCGCGGAAACATGCCGCGACAACCGAGCCGCAGCGGACGGCACGAAGGTGTGCGGAAGCCGAACCGTCCGCCGAGTAAGGCTTCCCCGACCCGCGCCCTCGCGACCCACGCGAAACCGAAGAGTACCGGAGCGACAGCACCGAGGGTTTTCCCGACGAAGAGGTCCGCCGACGATCCGGTGGCTCCGGAACGCGTGCGCCAGATCATGGATGGTTTGGACCGGATGTATCCCGGCGTTACCTGCGCTCTCACGCACCGGAACGCGTGGGAATTGCTGGTGGCTACTATTCTGTCAGCACAGTGCACCGACGTGCGCGTGAACATGGTGACGCCCATTCTGTTCGAGAAATATCCCACCATCCAGCATTTCGCTGCGCTTCAGCCGGAAGAGTTGGAGCCCGACATCCGTTCCACCGGCTTCTTTCGCAACAAGTCNNCTGACCGTCCCCGGTGCCGCGCGCAAGACCGCGAATGTCGTGTTGGGGAGCTGGTTCAAGAAGAATGACGGAGTGGTGGTTGACACGCACGTGACGCGAATCTCGCGGCGGCTCGAACTGACCCAGCAAGAAGATGCGCCGAAGATCGAACAGGACCTGATGCAGATCATTCCGCGACCACGCTGGACGGATTTTTCCCATGAAGTGATCTGGCATGGGCGGAAACTGTGCGTCGCGCGAAGTCCGAAATGCGCCGAGTGTGCGCTAGAGAAACTCTGCCATGCAGGAGACAAGACCTGGTCCACGGTGGAGATTCACATGGACGCGAAGTTGTAAAAAAGAGATTGGGACAGCGCCCCTGGCGCATTCATGCCGAAAGACATTGATCACATTATCGAACGTCTAAAAGTGGCGCTTCCGACTGTTCAGATTGCGCAGTTGCAAACCACCCATCTCGGAGACGATGACGGCCTATGGTTCATCCGTTTGCCTGGTAATCCTTGTGAGGTTCAGATCGAGTCGCGTGATGGAAACTGTCCGTTTCTAATTGAGTCTGACTTCAACGATGGGTGTTACCACGGCTACAGCGTTGACGAGGTCGTCGTAGGGGTCACTCAGCTTTACAGTGGTCCCGAAAGCACCTAGACGGATGCTAGAGCAACAACAGCAGGTCCTTCGCTTTGCTCAGGATGACAATCCACAAACACCAGCGACTAGTCGCCGGTGTAAGCCAGTTCGACCACCGTGCAGTCGTCGTTGAGTGGCGTGCCGCCGCAGAAATCGGCGACCGCGCCAAAGATGTCTTCCATCGAAGTGCTCTTCCCCGCCACTAACTCAAGGCGCTCGCTGTCGAACATATCGCCGCGGGCGTTTTCGGCTTCGGTGACGCCGTCGGTCACCAGGATCAGGCGGTCTCCGGACTTCATCTGGCAGCGATCGCTGGTGTAGGTTGCGTCGGCCAGCAGACCCACGGGCAGATTGCCGTGGCTGGGACGAAGCACTTCCTGATTGCAGATCCAGACGGGCGGGATGTGGCCGCAGTTAACGTACTCCAGATCGCCATCGTGGCTGAGGCGGGCAACGATCATGGTGGCGTACTTTTCGCCGATGTGTTTCTGCGTGAAGAAGCGGTTGACCGCGGCGACGATCTCGGCGAGCGGCATGCCGGAAATCAGGTGCGAGTACACCATCCCCTGAAGGACCGAAGCCAGGATGGCCGCTGACACTCCTTTGCCGCTGACGTCGGCCAGCACCACCGCCAGCCCGTGGGGCGTATTCACGGCATCGAAGAAATCGCCACCAATATCCTTGCAGGAAAGATTCCGGCCGCTAAGCCGCGCAAACGGGACTTCCGGGATGTTCACCGCCATCAGTCGCTGCTGAATGGAGGCCGCGATGGAGAGTTCCTGCTGGTAGCGGCGGGCGGATTCTTCTGCCTGCACCAGGCGCGCGTTCTCGATCAACTGGGCCGCTTCGGTAGC
>PMCH01000238.1:761-3000 GCA_003154055.1 Acidobacteriaceae bacterium | reverse complement strand
TACCTGCTGGTTGACCACGACCGGGTTCACTTCGCTGGTTTCAATATTCAGCGCTCCATGAAGGTAGCGTTGTTTCATCAGGGCCTGTGCGACCTGGTCCTGGAGTTTGAGTTGCGCTTGCAAATCGGCCGATGCAGCAACCTTCGGCGGCGCAGCACCCGTGCCTTCCAGCCATGCCCCCACCGAGTTGTACATGAGCTGTGCCTTGTTGCGAAGCAGCGCCCGATAGACGGTGCTGGAAGTCACTTCGCCGTCGGAGCTGGCGACAAATTCGATCACGACGCCCAGCTTGTCTCCGTTTTCAAGCAGCGAAGACGCCCCGGTGGATAGTTCCTCCGGCAACATCGGAAAATTGCGCACGCCCGCATAAACCGTGGTTGTCTCTTTTGCAGCGTGCGTATCAATGGCGGAAGCCTTCGGCACAAAGGCATCGACATCCGCGATGCCGACCATCACCTTGACGTCTCCATTGGGCAGCCTCTCGGCCACTTCAACCTGGTCCAGGTCGCGCGAAGTGTCGTTGTCAATGGAGGACCAGAGCAGCCCTCTCAGGTCGCGGACGTCCTTGGAAGACGCAGCCACCGGCGGGCGCGCCTTGAGATCCGCGAGTTGCTGTTGGACCCCGGCGGGGAACTCCGGTTCAAAGCCATTTTCGACCATGATCTGGTGCGCGATGACCTGAAGGTCAACATGCGACGGGTGAGAATCGTTCATGAACTCTCCGTTGAAGAATGCAAAGGCCCAAATAAAGGCAAGCTGAACTGGAAAAGGCTACCACGGCGGTATCACCTTTTGGTTACTGCCGTGCTTCCATTCCATGCGATTGGCCGTGATATTCTAATAACAGCAGCTGCGTCCCCTCCTTTTGGGTAATTTTCCGCAGTCTCCAAGGCATCATGATCTCAGTCAGCAATGTGTCCATGCGCTACGGCGCCAAAGTTCTGTTTGACGAAGTTTCCACCGGCTTTGGTCCCGGAAAGCGCTACGGCCTGACTGGTCCCAACGGCGCCGGCAAGTCCACTTTCATGAAGCTTCTGACTGGTGAATTGGACCCGCAGAAGGGAACTGTGGTGCGTCCCCGCAAGCTCGGCGTTCTCAGCCAGGATCAATTCGCCTTCGACGCGCACCGTGTCATCGACGCCGTCATTATGGGCAACAAGCGGCTCTGGGCAGCGCTGGAAGAGCGCGAAAAGATTTATTCCAAGGCGGAACTGACCGACGCCGACGGCATGCGGCTCGGCGAACTCGAAGGCATCGTCGGCGAAGAAGACGGGTACACCGCCGAAAGTGACGCGGCCATCCTGCTGCAAGGCCTCGATATTCCCGACGCACTCCATGAGCGGAAGATGGCCGAACTGCCGGGCGGACAAAAAGTCCGCGTGCTGTTGGCGCAAGCCCTGTTTGGACATCCCCAGGCGCTGCTGCTCGACGAGCCCACCAATAACCTGGATCTGGATTCTATTCACTGGCTGAAGAATTTCCTGAATCAATACGAAGGCGTGCTGATGGTGATCTCGCACGATCGCCATTTCCTCAATGGCATTTGCACGCACATCGCGGACATCGACTACCAGACCATCATCACCTACACCGGCACCTACGACGACATGGTGGTCGCAAAGACTCAGATCCGCTCACAGATCGAATCGCAGAACGCACAGCGGGAAAAGAAGATCAGCCAGTTGAACGAATTTATTGCCCGGTTCTCGGCCGGCACCCGATCCAGCCAGGTGCAGTCGCGCCGCAAGGAAGTGGAACGCCTGCAGGTCACTGAACTGGCAAAGTCGAACATCCAGCGTCCGTTCCTGAAGTTCGAACAGAAGCGGCCTTCCGGCAAACACATCATCGAAATCGAGGGCCTCAACAAATCCTATGGGGACACTGAAGTCGTCCGCAAGTTTACGGCCAGCATCATTCGCGGCGAGAAGATTGCCCTGATGGGCCGCAACGGCGCGGGCAAGACGACCCTGGTCAATGCGCTCCTGGCTAACGCCCCCACGGTTCCCGAGGCCGAACTGCGCGCTACCAGCGGCTACGATGGGCCATTCCTGACCGGCGGAAAAATCGTCTGGGGTCACGAAGCTTCCGTAGGCTACTTTCCCCAGGATCACAAAGCGCTGATCGAGCCCGGTGTGAGGGTGCTCGAATGGCTGCACCAGTGGGATCCGTCGGCCGTTACCGAAGAGATCCGCGGCTTGCTCGGCCAGATGCTATTTCCCCGCGACGATGCGGATAAGCG
>PMCH01000238.1:0-702 GCA_003154055.1 Acidobacteriaceae bacterium | reverse complement strand
GATGAAGTGGCAACCCGGGTCTGGCACTTCGAGTCCAGCCACAAAATCACCGACTTCAAGGGCGTGTACGAGGACTACCAGTCGGTCCTCGCGTAACATACTGCCCTGCGGAAGTCGTTGAGCGAGCCGGATGTTATCCTAGTCGGGTCAAGCCGTAAGAAGGCTGTAACCATTCATGCCCAACCCAGATATTCCAGAATCCCAAGCCCCTGAGTCCACTGAGTCGTTCGGCGACATTTTCAAGCAGTACGAGAAGAGCCACGCGCGCAAGCCGGAAGACGCCTCCAAAGGCCGCGAAGCCACTGTGATTACCGTTACTGCCGACACGGTGATCCTCGACATCGGCTTCAAGAGCGAGGGCATTCTGCCGCTGTCGACATTCCAGAACGATCCTGAAGCGCCGAAGGCCGGCGACAAGATGCGAGTCACGGTCAAGGGCCGTGATCCGGAGGGCTACTACGAACTGACTCGCGGCAAGGTGGAGCGCCCGACGGACTGGCCAGCGCTCGAGAAGGCCTTCGCCGACAAGACGACCATTGTGGGCACGGTCACCGGAGTGGTGAAAGGCGGCATGACCGTGGACGTGGGAGTCCGCGCCTTCATGCCAGCTTCGCGCAGCGGAGCGCGCGATGCGGCCGAGATGGAGAAGTTGGTGGGGCAGGAAATCCGCTGCCGCATCACCAAACTCGACGCGGCCGAAGA
>PMCH01000361.1 GCA_003154055.1 Acidobacteriaceae bacterium | reverse complement strand
GTCCGGGAGCCAGCAAACCCTGCCATAGCTGATGGCGTCGTGGGTAAGCTGTCTGGCCTCGCCGGCTCCGGTGGGCACCAGGCTGAGGGGGCCGCCCTTCGCCGGTTTCGTGATTACCCATTTTGCGTCGGGCGAGATCGCCATGCCGTTTCCATCGCCAATGCGTGACGGAGGCGACCCATCGGTGTCGCGCAGAAAGACGGTGTAGTTTGGCCCGCCACCATCGCCTTCCTCATCAAACAGTATCTTCCGGCCGTCCCGGCTGATGTCGCCGAGGATGGACCACCCGAACCACCCCAGGTCGCGCTCTTCTTTTGCGCCCGGCGCCATACCCCGGATCCCGATCCGTTGCTGATGGGTCACCATCAGGGCCGTTCCATTCCGCACGTCTTCGAGCCAGGTGCCTCCCGGGATATTGGTGATCGTCCGGAGCTTGCCCGAAAGGCTTACAGCGCGCGGGTTCGAGGCGCTGCCGCTGCCGCTGGAAGTAAACCAGATCTCATCGCCTGCCGGCGACCAGAGAACTCCCTGCAATGAGGTCCAGCCGGTAGAAAGCTTTTTCTCGCTATCCTTGCCATCCGAGCCGATCACCGCGACCGAGCCCTCGTCGTCGCCGCCCGTGTTTTCATGATCGGCAAAGGCCACCCACTTGCCGTCCGGCGAAATCTTGGGATGACTGATCCAGTTGATGCTGTCGAAAAGCACCTTGCCCACGGGATATTCCAAACGCCAGTGATTGTTTTCCGGAACGTAACGGACCACCGCCAGGCTCTCGCCGTTGGGGGCCCAGTCCGCGTCCTGCACATTGTCCAGCACCTCTCGTGGAGTGCCCCCGCTCAATGGAACTCGCGCTAGCGTACCGGTTCGCGCGTAGCCACCGAAAAACGTCGTGTTGAGCCGAACTGCGAGCTCTCCTCCCTTGGAAATTGAAAGCAGTTCGGCATCCTTCAGACCCAGTTCGCGGGCGCCCGGATCGTCGGTGCGAGCCATGTAGAGTTGGAAGCCGCCGCCGTCCCACGAGGCGTTGTACACGACACTGCCGTCCGGCGTAAATCTCGCATTGCCCATGGAACCCGTGCGAAAAGTGATCTGCTTGTACTCGGCCAGAGGGGCGCGCCCGCCGGCTTTGCCCAGCCACCATCCGAGGCCGAGCATCAGCAACGCGAGCGCGGCCCCACCCGCGAGCCCGGCCAGTCGCCTGCGACTCGGCCCGGCGGCCCCCACCGCCGTTACCCTTGTCGTGGTACTGGAAAGCCCGGAAAGATGTTCGAGATCAAACGCTATGTCGCTGGCGGAATGGAAGCGCGCCTCGGGGTTCTTCTCCAGGCAATGTTGCACGATGCGCTCCAGCGCTGGAGAAATATTGCGGTTGGTTTCGGTCAGGTCCGGAGGGTCTTCCTTCAAAATCGCGCTCATCGTATCGGCGGGCGTGTCACCGTGAAATGCGCGTTTGCCCGACAACATCTCGTAGAGAATTGCCCCAAAGCTGAATATGTCGGAGCGCGCATCCAGAACCAGGCCCCGCACCTGCTCGGGCGACATGTATCCCGCCGTTCCCAGCACCACGCCGGCCTCCGTGCCGTGAGTAACGGTTGGCAGTGAAGTGTGGGCGCCCGGCTCGGCCTGCGTCAGTTTGGCGAGCCCGAAGTCCAGAATCTTGAGCCGCCCATCTTTCGTGAGGAACAGGTTTTCGGGCTTGAGGTCGCGATGAACGATCCCTTTTTCGTGGGCGGCGGCCAGCCCGTGCGCGATTTGCAGGGCATAGTCCAGAGCCTTGCGGACGGCGACCGATCCGCTGCGCAGGCGCTCTCGCAGGGTCTCTCCTTCGAGCAGTTCGGAGACCACGTAAGGACTGCCCTCGACCGCGCCAATGTCGAATACCGCCAGGATGTTGGGATGGTTCAGGGCAGCGGTGGCGAGTGCCTCCTGCTCAAAACGGCGGAGGCGGTCGGCGTCAAGGGACATTGCTTGCGGTAAAACCTTGATCGCCACTTCACGTTTGAGGCGAGAGTCACGGGCGCGATAGACCTCGCCCATGCCGCCCGAGCCCAACAGAGAAACAATCTCATACGGCCCTAGTTTGGTGCCCGGAGTCAGGTTCATTGGTGGAAAACGATTATAACCTTCAGAACGAATCGCGCAGGTTGCGGGCTCTCCCGCGGAACCAAAATGGGCTTGCCGAGGGGATGGCTGTCGGAAACAGGCGTCCGGTATCAGGGTCAAGTGCTTCTATTCATTTGCGGCGGCGCGGTGGAGGCGGTCCTGGACAGCTTCCCAGTCAGGCGTTTCGGGCGGGTTGTCGAGGGCGATCCAGTCGTGGCCTGCGGCGTCCGCCTCGTGAAGCTCGTCGTAGAGGGCGGCAGCATAGGCTGGGGCGGCGGCGGGCATCTGGATGGTCTTGATGTCCTCGCGTGACGGCGGATGCTTGTGCTGCAGGTAGATTCCTTTGCCCCGATCGGGCAGCTTTCCATCGTTCACCAGCAATAGAGGTGTACGCGGGCTGTAATGGCGGGGATGCATGCCGGGCGCGGGATGGGCGCCGTCTTTGACTTCCTCAGGGCCGGCAACGGGCCCCACCAAGGCCTCCAGTTCTGTCCGCGAGATTCCTCCGGGACGGAGCAGGACGGGTTTCGGTCCTGCTAACGAAAGCACGGTGGATTCGATGCCGACCTGGCAGGGGCCGCCGTCGAGCACGAGATCCACATCAGAACCTAGGCCGCGGCGGACGTGGCCGGCTGTGGTTGGGGAGAGTTCCGTAAACCGGTTTGCGCTGGGGGCGGCAAGGGGCACGCCTGCGGCGCGGATGAGGGCTAGCGCGACGGGATGGGCTGGCATGCGGAGGCCAACCGTGGGGAGGCCGGCGGTGACAATGAGGGGGATTGCGGGCAGCTTCTCGATCACAAGCGTCAGCGGGCCGGGCCAGAAGCGGCGGGCCAGGCGGTCGGCGATGTCGGGCCAGACGGCGACCAGCGAATGCACCATCTCGATCGAGGCAACGTGGACGATCAGCGGGCTGGTTGCGGGGCGACCTTTGACAGCATAGATGCGGGCTACGGCCTCGGGATCCAGCGCGTTGGCGCCCAAGCCATACACGGTTTCCGTTGGGAAGGCGACGAGACGTCCGGCGCGGAGCAGGCGGGCGGCGGTGGCGATCTCGGATTGTGAGACGGATGACATCCGGAGACATTCTCGCAGAGATTGCGCAAGCCAGAGGCCCGATTGAAAGTCAAAAGCTCAACCACCAAGGACACGAGGACGCTTGGGATTGCAGAAGTCAGAGATCAAGGGCTTAACCACGGAGGGCACCGGGGAACACG
>PMCH01000128.1:27198-30568 GCA_003154055.1 Acidobacteriaceae bacterium | reverse complement strand
GTTTGACCCCTCTTTTCTTGCCCCTGTAAGATCGAAGTTTCATCACTCGCCCGAAAATCTGCCGAGCTGTGCTCGGCGTGACCGGGTCAGAGACCCGGTCCTACACAAACACCATGCCGCACGAATTGTCCAAAACTTACGAGCCGGGCGCGATTGAGACG
Source organism: Acidobacteriaceae bacterium (assembly GCA_003154055.1). Taxonomy (GTDB): domain Bacteria; phylum Acidobacteriota; class Terriglobia; order Terriglobales; family Acidobacteriaceae; genus Acidiflorens. The sequence goes on along the minus strand of PMCH01000128.1, from coordinate 30,407 downwards.
CGCTGGGCCGACTACTGGATCCGCGAGAAGCTGTTCCACGTCGAGACTCCGCCTCCGAGTCAAACGTCATCGACAAAGGAAGCCTCGGGTGCGCTTCACACCAGAAGCGGCGGACAGGAGTGTCCGCCCCACACCCACGCGCGGCCGGTGTTTACGCTGCTGTTGCCTCCTCCGAACGTGACCGGGCGGCTGCACATGGGGCACATGCTGAACCAGACGCAGATGGATATCCTCGTGCGCTGGCATCGCATGCGCGGGTTTATCACGCTCTGGCTGCCGGGGACGGATCACGCCGGGATCGCTACACAAATGATGGTGGACCGCCAGCTGCGCAGCGAGGGCAAGTCGCGGCTGGAGATGGGGCGCGAGAAGTTTATCGAGCGCGTGTGGGAGTGGAAGCGGCATTACGGCGGCGCGATCCTTGACCAGATGAAGCGGCTGGGCGTGTCGGTCGATTGGGAACGCGAGTACTTCACCATGGACGAGAACCTGTCCCGCGCGGTGCGCGAGGTGTTCGTCCGGCTATATGAAGAAGGACTGATCTACCGCGGGAAGTACATCGTGAACTGGTGCGCGGACTGCGGGACGGCAATCTCGGACCTCGAGGTGAAGCACGAGGACGTGCCGGGGAAGCTGTACGAGATTCGATATCCGGTGGTGGGGACGAAAGAATTCATCACCGTGGCTACTACGCGTCCGGAGACGATGCTGGGCGATACGGCGGTTGCGGTGAATGCTGGCGATGAGCGCTACACGCATCTGCACGGGAAGAAAGTGCTGCTGCCGCTGATGAAACGCGAGATTCCGATCATCACCGACGAGCTGGCGCAGCCGGAGTTCGGCACGGGCGCGGTGAAGGTGACGCCGGCGCATGATCCGAATGACTTCGAGGCAGGATTGCGGCACAACCTGGCGCAGATCGAAGTGATCGACGAGCACAACAAGATGAACGCGAACGCCGGTCCGTATGCGGGACTGGAGCGCTTTGCGGCGCGCGAGCGCGTGGTGCAGGACCTCACCGAGCAGGGATTCCTCGTGGGCACGAAAGACTACACGGTTGCGCTCGGCAAGTGCGACCGCTCGGGGACGATCGTTGAGCCGCGACTTTCTACGCAATGGTTTATCAAGATCAAGCCGCTGGCGGAGAAGGCCATCGCCGCAGTGGAAAGCGGCGAGATCACCATTGTTCCGGACAATTACCGGCAGGTGTACCTGAACTGGATGAATAACATCCACGACTGGTGCATCTCGCGGCAGCTGTGGTGGGGACATCGCATTCCGGCGTGGCGCTGTGCGGGATGCAGCGAAATGATTGTGGCGCGAGAGACGCCGGCGAAGTGTCCGAAATGCGGGGGCGCGGCGCTTGAGCAGGATACCGACGTGCTCGATACCTGGTTTTCATCGGGACTGTTGCCGTTCACGACGCTAGGCTGGCCGGAAAAGACGCGCGACCAGGCGGTGTTTTATCCGACGACACTGCTGATCACGGCTTACGAAATCCTGTTCTTCTGGGTGGCGCGCATGATCATGTTCGGCTGCCACTTCATGGATGGGCATCAGCAGGACCCGGCGATCAAGCAGGCGAGCGGTTGGGGAGACAAGAAAAACGACAGCGTTCCTTTCCGGCAGGTCTACATCCACGCGCTGGTGCGCGATGCCGAGCGGCAGAAAATGTCGAAGACGAAGGGGAACGTGATCGACCCGCTGGAGATCATTGAGAAATTTGGGACGGACGCGACGCGGTTTACGCTGGCGGCCATGGCGGCGCCGGGGACGGATATTGCATTTAGCCCGAGCCGGACCGAGGGATATCGGAACTTCGCGAACAAGATCTGGAATGCAGCGCGGTTCATGTTCATGAATGTGGACAGAATCGAGCCGGGCCTTCGGCCCGGAGGCGGACAGGAGTGTCCGCCCCACACAGGCAAGGGCGTGGCCGGGTTCAAAGCCCAAGGCCTTGAGGATCGGTGGATTCTTTCGCGGTTTAACCGCGTGACTAAAGACGTCAATGCAGCGCTGGATACTTACCGCTTCCACGAGGCGGCGAATAGTATTTACGATTTTTTCTGGGGCGAATTCTGCGATTGGTACATCGAACTGATTAAGCCGCGGTTGATGGCGGAGAACGACCAGCAGGCAGCGGCTACGGCGTGCGCGAACCTGGTGCAGGTGTTCGACGCGTCGCTGAGGCTGCTNNCATCCGGTGATGCCGTTCATCACGGAAGAGATCTGGCAGGCGATGTACGATGGCGCGCCGCCGCTGAAGTCGGTGGCCCTGGCGGCGTATCCGCAGGCGGATGAGGCGCAGATTGATTTGCGGGCCGAGACCGAGATGGCGGTGTTGCAGGACCTGATCGTCAGCGTGCGAAATCTGCGGGCGGAGTTGAAGGTGGAGCCCAAGGTCAAGGTGCCGATCGAGATCTACGCGCATGATGCGGAGACGCGGCGGCTGATTGAAGAAAATCGAGGCTCGGTGGAACGGCTGGGTAGCGTGGAGCAGGTGAGCTTCGTCGAGAGTTCGCGGGCGAAGCTGGCAGGAGTGCGGAGCACGGCGCGATTTGATGTCCACGTAGTGTATGAGAGGAAGATTGACGTTGCGGCAGAACGCGAACGGCTGAAGAAAGAATTGGAGAAGATTGAGAAACCGTTGGCCAGCTCGCAAGGCAGACTCAATGATGAGCAGTTCTTGAAGAAGGCTCCTGCACAGGTAGTCGAGGGGCTGCGCAAGCAAGTGGACGAGTTGAAGATTTTGCAGGAGAAGACGTTGGCGAAGCTGAAGGAGTTGGGCTAGCACCAGCAAACTGCGGCTCTTCGAGCCGCTGGACGGACGAGGGCGTCCGTCCCTACACGACCATGGACTGGAACTCACGACGCATCACGGCGATCATCGAGAACGCGCTGAACGAAGACAAGGCCACGCGCGATGCGACCAGCTACGCCTGCATTGACCCGAACCAGCGGGCCTCGGCGACGATTCTTGCCAAGCAGGAATGCATCCTGGCGGGGCTGGGTTGCGTGCCGCGCATCCTGGATGTTTATGCGGCGCTGGATGGGGCGATCACTTCGCACTACGAGGTCACCAGCCATCCCGAGATTTTCGACAGCATCCACCTGAAGAAGGGGCAGCAGATCGCGGTGATCCGGCACAATGCGCGGGTGATTCTTTCCTGCGAGCGAGTGATCCTGAATTTTCTGCAACGCATGAGCGG
>PMCH01000128.1:17638-27181 GCA_003154055.1 Acidobacteriaceae bacterium | reverse complement strand
CGGCGCTGGAGCGGGCCATCCGCAACCGGCGCGGGAACCAGCCGATCGAGATTGAAGTGCGCTCGCTCGACGAGATGCAGCAGGCGCTCGAACATGGCGCGGAAGCCATCCTGCTCGACAACATGACGGTGGAAGATGTGCGCAAGGCGGTGGAGATCTGCTCGCACCTGCCGCGCAGGATGCCGCTCGAGTGCTCGGGCGGGATCATCCTGGAAAATGTGCGGGCCTACGCGGAAACGGGCGTGGACTTCATCTCAGTGGGAGCGCTGACACATTCCTCGACGGCGGTGGATATGAGCCTGAGAGTGATGCCGGCGTAGGAACAGCTGCTGGTTTCCTGTTTCCAGTAAAACACCCGGGCCTTCATCTATTGTTGCCGCACGCTCACTTTGTCAAAGTGGTGCCCGAAGCAGACAATTTCTCCGGCGGCAGTCTTGGTGTAGGGCTTGTGGAAGATAACGGTGTCTGCCTCCTGCGCGGATTTACAGGGTGTAGTGTTCAGATACAGTTTGCCTTCCTTTTCACTCTCTACGACTCCACTGGCGATATCTCCTGGCCGCGCCTCGACCGGGGTTCGTGGCGCCTGCGCGAAGCCAACGGTGACCAGCAGGAAGAGAAACACGGNNGAAATGGCGGCAATGAGCTCGTCGTTGATATCAAAGCAGAACTGCATCGGCATCATCGGCAAGGGCTTTCGATCGTCCCCGATCAGGGTCACGTCCAGCCGATGCCGGCCCGGAACCATGAGACCACTACCCGTGAACGAGACCGATCCAACGACTGATTTCGAGACTCCGACCGGAACCGGGAATGGAATGTCGACCGCATGCCTGGTTTCGTCGACGAACTTGAACTGCGGATCAATTGCGTCCATCGGAGGCGGTTCGAAGTGTGCCTTAGCGCCTACGATAACGCCGCCACGGTTGCCGTAATTCGAGGCAAGCACAGGAAAGCTGAAGGTAATCTTCTGGTGCTGCATGTCGTAGAACAAGGTCAAGGGAACCGGGGTAAGAACAGAGAACTTAGGGTGCTGATAGAAGCTGTCGAACGCCTCCTTGGCGGCCCGCGGGACGGCAAAGACACTGGCCAGGATACCCAGGTACACGCCCCAGGTTCGAATCCAGCTCCGGCTTTCGGTTTTCAGGCTCTCAACGTCCCGTTTCATGCTCTCCAGTTGGTGCTTGAGGGCTCCAATCTCCTCGAAAGCGCGCTCACTGGGTCGCGGGGAATCGTTGGCGGACATGCGGTATTCCTCCCTCATGGATTTTACCGGGTTTTCGGCAGTGATTCGCGGTGGGGAGGAATATTTCGTGTCATTTCCCATGCTCCGGCAAGCGGATTGCCGGCGTCGCGTGACGGTGGGTGGAGTCGCTGCCGCAGCGGGCTCACAGCCATCGCCGGTAGAAACTAGAAGCCGGCAACCGGCAACTGTTTATAATTCACACATCAAGACCAAAGCCAAATCTCGGGCTGCCAGTCCTTCGGCGCGGACGGATGCCCGGCTGGGGCGCATCGTCCGGCTGCTGATGGGACATGCCACGGTGGTGGCCAGCGGGACCAAGATTGCCGAAGAGATCGGAACGAGCCGGTCGGAAGTGTGGCGGCTGATTCAGCAACTGCGCGGGCTGGGCGTGGATGTTGCGGGACATCCGGCTACGGGGTACCAGCTGCGATTCGTGCCGGACCTTCTTCTGCCGGATATCGTTGCCCCGCTGCTGACTGGAACAATCTTCGCGAAACAGATTCACCACTACTACAAGATTGGCTCCACCAACAGCGAGGCGATGCAGTCCGCGGCAGAGGGTGCGCCGGAGGGCAGCGTTTTTCTGGCCGAGGAGCAACTGGCGGGGCGGGGACGGGGCGCGCATAGCTGGCATTCGGCGCGGTCGGCGGGGATTTATTGCTCGGTGGTTTTGCGTCCCGAGATGCCGCCGTCGGAGGCGCTGATTTTTTCGTTGGCGGCGGGGCTGGCCGTGCACGCTGCGGTTTTGAGCATTGCTCCGGAACTGCGGCCGGATCTGAAGTGGCCGAACGATGTTCTGCTGGGCGGAAAGAAATTTTGCGGAATCCTTACCGAGATGAACGCCGAGGCGACGCGGGTGCGGCATCTGGTGACGGGAGTCGGGCTCAATGTGAATCAGGCGAAGTTTCCGGCGGAGTTGCGCGAGATTGCGACGTCGCTGCGGATTGAGACCGGCACCGAGTGGTCGCGGGTGGAGCTGTGCGCGGCTTTGCTAAAGTCGCTCGACCGCGAGTATCGCAGCCTGCGCGCGGATGGGGCGGCGAGGGAGTCGATCCTGCGTCGATTTCAGGAAAATTCGACGACGGCGCGCGGGAAGAAAGTCCGGGTGGAAGAGACCGGCGTGGAAGGCGTGACGGAGGGGCTCGATCCGCGGGGATTTTTGCAGGTGAGAACGGCGGAGGGACTGCGGACAGTGCTGAGTGGGACGGTAAGAATCACGTAGGCCCGGACGCCCTCGTCCGGGCAGGCGTGCGAAGCGCGCCTCCAGCCGCAGGCTTTTCTTCGAGCCACGGAGCGTGGACCGAGATATTTTGCGGCTCTTCGAGCCGCTGCCCGGACGAGGGCGTCCGGGCCTACGTGACTGTCTATGCTGCTCGTTATTGATGTCGGAAACACGAACACGGTGCTGGGCGTATTTGCGCGGGTGGCGCACGTTGTGACGGGGGAGAGTCCTGAAGCGGAGTCGGCGCGGTACGAACTGCTGGTCGCGAACTGGCGCGTGGGATCGCACCTGAATCGCACGGTGGACGAGTACGGCGTGATCTTCCGCAACCTGTTTGCCATGGACAATCTGGATGTTTCCGGCGTGCATGGGATCGTGATCTCGTCGGTCGTGCCGCCGCTTGATCCAGTGCTGCGGCAGGTGTGCGAGCGCTATTTCAAGCTCAAGCCGCTGTTCATTGAGCCGGGCGTGAAGACCGGCATGCCCGTGCAGTACGAGAATCCGGCGGAAGTCGGCGCCGATCGCGTGGTGAATGGTGTTGCGGCGTTTGAAAAGTATGGCGGCCCGTGCGTAGTGGTGGATTTTGGCACGGCCACGACGTTCGACTGTATTTCGAAAAAAGGTGAATATTTGGGTGGAGTGATTTGTCCGGGCATCGGCATCTCGGCGGACGCGCTGTTCCAGCGGACGGCGCGGCTGCCACGGGTCGAAATTCGAAAACCAGCGCGCGTGATTGGAACAAATACCGTGGGCAGTTTGCAGTCTGGTCTTTATTACGGCTATCTGGGGCTGGTGGATGGAATCCTCGAACGGCTGGTGGATGAACTGGGCGAAGGAACGCGGGTGATTGCTACCGGCGGCCTAGGTGCCCTGATTGGGACGGCGTCGCATTTCATCAAGGAAGTGGACGAATTTCTCACGCTGGAAGGGTTGCGGATCATCTGGGAGCGGAACCAGGCGCTGCGGCGGGAAACGACGCCGAAAGCGGCAAAAGCGGTGGGCAAGGCGGCTTCGGATGCCGGCGCAAAGCCGTGGCCCGCGCAGAAGCCGCCGAAGTCGCGCTGAGCCGTTGGGGACCGCGGCAGTACCTGGTCGAGGTGAAGGGCGCGAGACCAGGCTAGTTGTCGAGGGAAAGACGACCACCGGGGCTAAAGCCCCATTTCATAACTAACGCTTACGCGGCCCTGAAGGGCCGCTCTTCCACGGTGGCACAAACACTTGTGATTCTTGCCCGGGCTGCTAAGAGCTTCGACTAGGAAGTCTGGAAACGGCAGGGCTGAAGCCATACCCTCCCGATAAATAGGACCTCACAACCGAACCTTGTATCTTCTAAATTGTCGTGGAAAACTACTTTAACTACTTCACCGAAATCGAGGAGCAGTTTCAGCGGCGGCGGGGCGGAATCCTGCTGCTTTCGACGCTCGACTGGGCTCTGATCGAGACATGGAAGTTGGCGGGTGTTCCACTGGAGGCGGTGCTGCGCGGGATCGATGCGGCGTTTGACCGGTATGATCAGCGTCCGACGAAATCGAAGAAGGTGAATAGCCTGGCCTACTGCTCGCAGGAAGTGCTGGCCGCCGCCGAAGACATGAAAGAAGCGACGGTGGGCGCGACCAGCGAAGAAAAGCCGCGCGCGGAGCCGGGATTCGAAGCGGCGGAGATTGCAGCGTTTCTTCGGCGCAATGCCGAGCGACTGGAAAAAGCGACGCTGCCCGAGCGAGAAGGTTTCGCGACAACGGCGCTCGCCCGGGAGAGTGCGCAGTCCTTGCGTAAGATGGCGGAGGAGATCGAGCAGAGCGGCAAGCTACCGCGGCTGGAAGATTTGGAGCGACGTTTGACCGTGCAGGAAGAAAAGCTGTTTGCGGCCTTGCTGACGGCGACTCCGGATGACGACCTGGTGGCGGTGCGCGCGGAGGCCGACCGGGACCTGGCGCCTTACCGGCGAAACATGACGGCGGCGCAGATCGAACAGTTGCACAAACAATATGTTCACAAGCGGCTGTTGGAGCGCTGCGGCGTGCCGCGGCTGAGTTTGTTCTATATGCACTAGGCGTGTGTGGCGCGGGCACTCCTGCCCGCGAACTGCGCGCAGCGTCGCACCCCTGCTCTTCCTTCAGAGTAATCTGGTAGTTGGCATTTGGCGGACAGGAGTGTCCGCCCCACATGTAAAACTATGCTTCTCACAATCGAAAAACTGATTTACGGGGGCGACGGCCTGGCGCGGACGTCTGCCGATGCTGACGGACGCAGCATGGCTGTGTTCGTGCCTTTTGTGTTGCCGGGGGAGCGTGCCGAGGTCGAAATCGCGCACGGCAAGCCGGGTTTCTCACGCGGTTCGGTCACGCAACTGGCGGAACCGTCGGCGGAGCGGATCGCGGCTGCTTGCCAATATTTTCAGCAATGCGGCGGATGCCACTACCAGCACATCTCCTATCAGCGGCAACTGGAATACAAGGCCGAGATTCTGCGCGAGACGCTGCGGCGAGTGGGGAAGATTGAGCTGAAAACGGAGATCCAACTGCATGCTTCTCCGCCCTGGAACTATCGCAACCGCACTCGCTTGCAGGTCCAGACCAACCCGGAGTTTGCGCTTGCCTACTATCGCTTTGGGTCGCATGAATTGCTTCCGGTGCGGGAGTGTCCGATCAGTTCGCCGTTGATCAATCGGGTGATGGCGCGGCTTGCCGAAGCACGCGGCTGCGAGTGTCCGGCGGCAGTCGAGGAGATTGAGTTCTTCGCCGACGCCGAGGATGGACATTTGCTTGCCTGGGCTTTCTGCGGACCCGACGCTGACGACAAAGTCCTGTTGCGCTGGGCGGAAGCACTGCAAAGGGATTGCCCGCAGATCGCTGGAGTTACGTTTTTTGCATCGCGGCGCCGCTCAGAAGATGAAGACCCCAGCGACATGAAGCGGCTGGCGCACTCGGGCGCGCAGGAAATTCGCTATCCAACGAAGGGCGGGGAGCTGCGTGTCAGCGCCGGGGCGTTTTTCCAGGTGAACCGGCACCTGGTGGACGACCTTATTTCGACCGTGTGCGGCGGTGTTTCTGGCGAACGCGCGCTCGATCTGTATGCAGGGGTAGGACTTTTCACGGCCGCGCTGGCGCCCGGTTTTCGTCACATATTTGCTGTAGACGCGTCACAGATTTCCCACGGCGACCTGATCCACAATGCTCCTGCGAACGTGAAGGCGGTTCGCGCGCGCACTGAGGACTACCTGAAGAGCGCGCCGGTGCGCAAAAGGCCTGAACTGGTTGTCGTGGACCCTCCCCGCGCCGGTGTCGGTAAGGCGGTGATTCGCTCGCTGGTGGCACTCGAGGCGCAACGCGTCCGGTACGTTTCGTGCGACCCGGCGACGATGGCGCGGGATCTAGCCCCCTTGCTCGCTGCCGGCTACCGTATCGAGGAGGCGCACCTGTTCGATCTCTTCCCCCAAACGTTCCACATCGAATCGGTGATGCTGCTCGAGCATGGTCGCTCGTCGTCGGTCGGTGGTCGTTAGCCTCGAGACACCGTTGGCGGTGGCCTGGAACACTGGCAGCGAAAGTCCAAACGACCCGCGATTAACGGCCGGTGCAAGGACGTCGGCCGTCTTCACGCTCGCCCAAAACACAGCTTCGCGCGGCCGACCCGAGCCGAGTTAAGAGGGCACCCGTTCTCCCCGAGACAAACGAATGACGCAGGACCGCAGACCCGTCCGGGAGCCTCTGTTTTGGGCGGCGCTGGCGTTTTCGGCCGGCATCTGGACCGCCGCGCGTGCCTGGCGGCCGCCGTTGTGGTGGGTGATCGCATTCTTCGCCTTTGCCCTGGCGGCACTCTGGTTCCTGCGGAGGCGGGCGTGGCTGGCCAAGGCACTTTCGCTCGGCGTCTGGGTTTTGCTGGGAGCGCTGCTGATTCAGGTGCAGGGCCCGGCGCCCGTGGGCGATCCGCGAATTTTCGCGCTGGCCGACGGCCGCGAACTTACGCTCACCGGGCACGTGATGGGTGAGGGATATGCGCGCGCCGCCGGGCCCGGGTCCATCCGCGAGCCCATCGATTTGGAAACCGAGAGCGTTGAGGATGAAAACGGGAGTCGCCCCATTCACGCGGGCGTGCGGCTCACCATCTACGAAAAGGTCAGTTCTTCGGAAACGACGGACGGAGCCATCGCTCTACCCGGCAGTCAATCTCAGGTAAGTCCTAGCCTGACGGGCGAGACGCCCGTTACTCCATTTTCGTATGGGACACGGTTGCGGGTTCGGGCCAAGCTGCATCCGCCGCGCAATTTCCGCAATCCGGGAGCATTCGACTATGAAGGTTACCTGCGCGATAACAAGATTGCGGTGCTGGGGTTGGCGCGAGCGGAGAACGTCGAGCGGCTTCCCGGTTTTTCCGGGAGCCGGATCGAACTCTGGCGCACCCGGATCCACTCCAGCCTGGTGGCGAAGATTCACGTCCTATGGCCGGCGCGGCAAGCTGCGCTGATGGACGCCATGGTGCTGGGCGAAGACGCATTCCTGCGCGCCGGAACGCGAGTCGAGTTCCAGCGCTCCGGCACCTACCACATCCTGGTGGTCTCAGGAATGAACCTGAGCATCCTGGCGTTCGTTATTTTCTGGACGCTGCGGCAGTTCCGGCTCGACCCGGCGCTGGCCGGAATTGCGACCGTGGTCGTCTCGTTCGCTTATGCATTTGTGACGGGCGTGGGGCCGCCGGTGTGGCGAGCCGCGCTCATGCTTGCGCTCTACCTGGGTGCGCGCCTGCTCTACCGGGAACGCGGCATGATGAATGCGATCGGAGCGGCGGCGCTCGGCGTTCTGGTGGTAGACCCGCGCGCGCTGCTGGGCGCCAGCTTTCAGCTGACGTTTCTTTCGGTAGTACTCATTGCCGGGATCGGTGTGCCTTTGCTGGAGCGGACGACGCTCCCATACTCGCGCGGCCTGCGGCTGTTGCGGGCCACCAGCTACGACATGCACGTCGAGCCCGAGGTGGCTCAGTTCCGGCTCGATCTGCGGCTGATCGCGGAGCGGCTGGCAAGGTTTGTGGGAGCGCGCTTCGGCCTGGCAATTCCCGCAATACTCATGCGCGTTTCACTTGGAGCTATCGAGTTGCTGCTGATCTCGGTGCTGATGCAGATTGGACTGGCGCTGCCGATGGCGTACTACTTCCATCGCGCCACGAGCATGGGAATGCCGGCGAATCTGCTGGTGGTCCCGCTCACGGAAATCCTGATGCCCGCCGCCGTGGCCGCGGTTGGACTGGGATATATTTCGACAACTCTGGCATGGCCGGCAGCGTGGCTCTCCGGGCTGGCGCTCGACCTTATTACCGGAGCGGTGCGGTGGCTGGGCGGCGTGCGGATTGCCGATCTGCGGGTTGCGACTCCTTCCTTGGTTGTGATTCTGGCCGCGATGACCGCGATCGCGCTGGCCATGCTGGCAGCGCGGCGCGCCCGCGGCGCTACTCTTGCCGCACTGGCGGCGATAGCTTGTGTGGCGGTTTGGATCGCGCTCGGTCCGGTCTGGCCGCGCATTCAACCGCATGTGCTGGAAGTCACGTCCATTGACGTGGGACAGGGCGACTCGCTGTTGCTGGTGACGCCGGAAGGCCGGACCATTCTGGTGGACGCCGGAGGGTTGCCCCTCTGGATGCATTCCGACTTCGACATCGGCGAGCAGGTTGTCTCTTCCTATTTATGGGCGCGCGGCCTGGACCGGCTGGACGTGGTGGCGATCACGCACCCGCACGCCGACCATCTGGGAGGCATGCCGAGCGTGATCGCTAATTTCCATCCGAGCGAACTCTGGGTGAGCACCGATGCGCCGAATTTTGAACTGGCGCCGATTCTTGTCCAGGCGAAACAAGCGGGAATGCGAACCACGGTCTGGAAGGAGGCGGAGGAATTCGACTACGGAGGGGCTCATTTCCATGTGCTTGCTCCGGGGCGCGACCAGACGGGAGCGATGCGGCCGAACGACGACTCACTCGTGTTCACGGTGGGCATGGGAGGCATATCCGCGTTGCTGGAGGCGGATGCGGAACCTGCTACGGAGAGGCGCATTGTTGGGGAGCATCCCGAGGCGGCGCTGCTGAAAGTTGCCCATCACGGGAGCGCCAGCGCGACTTCTTCCGAACTGCTGGCTACGGTGCACCCACGCTACGCGGTCATTTCCAGCGGTGTGCGTAATGTGTACGGGCATCCGCGGCGCGAGGTGCTGGAGCGACTGGAGCGGGCCGGAGTGAAGACCTACCGCACGGACGAAATGGGAGCAGTGAGCTTATATCTGGACGGGAAGTCGGTGACCCCGGAGGTTGCGATCATCCACTGATCTCGGCGGTTTCGTCGCCGAGCGGCGGCGACTTCCGGTAGGACTCGATAATCTTGGCCGCCTCGGCGGCGTCTTCCTCGCGCACCAGAATGACGACTCCGCCCAGTCCGGGGTAAACATCCTGGACAACATCGATCGATTTCAGATCGGTTTCGATGCCGGCGGATTCAAGCAGGCCCTGGACCATCATTGCTTCCGATTCCCGCTCGGTGTCGAAAATCTTCACCAACTTCTCGTTGGGTTGGGGCTTCGGCTCGGAACTGTTGGTTTCTGGCATGCATCCTCCATCGAGTTGCTAGTACGTTGCGAAAAAACTCAAGTTGCCGAAAAAGGCGTCCACCGGGGCTAAAGCCCGCATTCTATACGATCGACGTACGCGGCCCTGAAGGGCCGCTCTTCCACGGTGACGCACGCATTCGAGATTCTTGCTGGAATGTCGAAAGCGAACCACATAAAAGCTTGTTCTCGGCAGCTGCTAATAGATTACGGCAGTCACTGCTCCGTTGTCTGCCCGGAACAAAAGTCCAGCGGCCAATTGAGGCTTGAATCCGGATGGAAAGCTGCCAGAATGAGGGTCAAAGGCAGCGAAACGTGGGGATGCCCGCCATCATCCAATCAACAAAGGTGGGGCAGCAGCGTTGCAGGGTAATCCGGGGTGAAAGCATGGAAGTTTCGCAGTGGGGCGAACCGGCGGCGGGAGAACCGAAGGAACGCGCCGAGGAAGCGCGGAAAATCCGCCGCTTGCAGGTGATGATCAGCATGGTGATGTC
>PMCH01000128.1:16847-17564 GCA_003154055.1 Acidobacteriaceae bacterium | reverse complement strand
TGCGAACAACAGCGGCGGCCCGCCCATCAACACGAGTCCAGCCAGCGCGCTGCGCCGCGAGCTGGGACGATGGGACCTGGCATTGTTCTTTGTGGTCGCCGTGCTGAACCTGAACACCATCTCCTCGATCGCGGCCAGTGGAGCGGTGGCGCTGTGGCTCTGGGTGGCGGCGTTGCTGGGATTCTTCCTGCCGCAGGGAATCGCCGTCATTGAGCTGTCTCACCGGTACCCGGGCGAAGGCGGCCTGTATTTGTGGAACAAGGAAGTCTTCGGCGACTTTCACGGGTTCATCGCGGGCTGGGCCTACCTGGCGACCAACGTTTTCTACATTCCGTTCGTATTGCTCTACCTGACGGGAATCGGCTTGTATGTGTGGGGGCCGCGGGCGCGAGTGCTGATTGACAACCCGCTGATCGCGTTTCCGGCGGTTCTGGGCACGCTCTTCCTGATCACGTTCGTCAATGTCATCGGCGCGGGGGTCGGCAAGTGGCTGAACAATGTGGGCGGCATCGGAACGCTGGTGGCGGCCGCCATGCTCATTGGGATGAGCGTCTGGGGGTTCCGCGCCCACGGCTCGAACCTGCATCGTGCCGACCTGATGCAGTTGCATCTGGACTGGCCGATCGTTTCCGCGTTCGGGGCAACGTGCTTCTCGCTGATCGGACTGGAGCTGGCGTCAGTAATGGGCGACGAGATTCGCGATCCGCGACGCACGCT
>PMCH01000128.1:0-16777 GCA_003154055.1 Acidobacteriaceae bacterium | reverse complement strand
TTTGTGTTCGGGCTGGATCGCTACCTTCCAGCGGCGCTGGGCAAACTGCATCCGCGCTACAAGACACCCTATGTCGCGCTGATCGCGCAGAGCACGGTGTGCGCGCTTTTCCTGGGCATGAGTTTCGCGGGGTCGGCGGTCAAGGAAGCCTTCATCACCATGCTGGACCTTTCCGCGGTGCTGAACCTGGTGCCCTATGTGTACATCTTCGCGGCTGTCCTGATGCTGGCAAGTAATAAGAAAGAGGAAGCGCGTCCACCGGGACGCTTCCGTCCATTCACGCTGCGCATGATCGGGTCGGTAGGGCTGCTGACAAGTCTGCTGGCGATCGCAGTTGTCTTTGTTCCTTCGAAGCAGGTGGGATCGGTGGCGCTGTTCGAAGTCAAAATGTTCTCGGGGACTTTCTTCTTTCTGGGGCTAGGCACTTTTCTGTTTTGGAGGGGACGGAGAAACGAGGCGCGGAGGGTTGATTCCGAGTAGCCGGTGATCCGACCGGAACCTCGCGGGGATCGACTGTGGAACCACTGGAAGTCCGTTAAGCGGTACCATCAGCGGGTACCTTGATGCGCGCATTGAATGTCCCGCCGGCGATCGAGATCGATTCAGCCGCCGTAGGGCATCGGGGGCACTTTCCCGAGCTGGCGGGAGTAGACGGTCAGAGCGCCACGATGATGCGCGGCGTGCTCGACCATGGCCCAGACGATGTCGCTGATGGGTTGGCCTCCCATGACCGGGCCGGGCGAAAGTGGTAAGGCGAGATCCTCCGGGCTGCGCGAGCGGAGAAAGTGGATCGCGTTCGCGTAGGCTGTTTCGAGCATCTGGCGGGCGGCGGCAAGCGAGGTCACACCCTCGAGGGCCTTGGCGTGTTTCTCGAAATCAAGGTCGAAACCCTCCCGTCGGGACGCTCCTTCGATGAACCAATCGAGAGTCTGAGCCGTGTGTGCGACATGCCGCGCGACGGTCATCATGCCTTCCTGCGGGCGGAACCCGGAGTCGGCCTCATCGAGGACTCTGGTTGAGCGCTCGAAGAATTCCTTGCTTGCGAGCAGCTGCTTGGCGAAGTCGTAGTGTTGCGGTTTTGTGCTCATGGGCCTCACTATAGCAAAAGGCGAACAAAAGGGGAATATAGGCGCGTTAGCTATCGAGGTCACCGGGAGTGCGGCGGACGATTCCCGGCATCCGGGCGCGTGAGTAGCGTGAGCTAACGCCCTAGTCGCTGCCAGAGGCTCAGTTGTCGGGTCGTCGGCAGGCCAGAAGTTATGTAGGGTCTGCCACTATGCTGCGGGAGAGCCCGCCTTCCCAGCCTTCCCGTATAGAATTGAGGGGTACAGGGTAGCGAGGAGCCATGGATACGCAGAGCGAACGCAATCCCGAGCAAGATCCAGCCCAGGCAGCAGCGCATGTTGCCAGCGCACAGCAGATTCTGAAGTCCCTGCAGGAGAAAATTGGAGAGCATCCAGAACTCGGCGCGGCCATTACGAGACTGGAGATGGCGCTGAATATTCTGGCGGTGCAAACCGGCGGGATGCTGTAGCGCTCAGGAAGCGGAGGCATCGAAAAGGATGCTCATGCAGGTGAGCCCGGCTTCCGCCTTCAGAAACTCCGAAATATTGATGGTGCTGAGCTCGTACCCCTGGGACTGCAACAGGTCGATCGTCTTGTGAAATCCGGCATGGATGCAGACCGTGCCGTTGACCCGCAGCACGTTGGCCGCGGGCGATTCGTCGGGCGGCACCTGCACCAGCCGGTATTCCGGAAACGCGGCGGGGTCAAGGTGCCGGAGATCGGCTAGCAGGGTGTGATCGTCGAGCGCGGTGCACACACTCTTCAGGTGCAGGGCGCCCTGCATCGGTACCGCAATGACCTTGTATCCGAAGGGTTGCAGCGCCACTCCCAGCATCTCAATTCCCTGCACGTTGGAGCGCACGGACGTGCCCACGAAGAGATTGCGGCCCATGCGGAGAATGTCTCCCCCTTCCAGAGTTCCGGGCGCGTCGATCTGCAGCACATTCCGATACTCCACAATCGCGGGCACTACTCCGGACACTTCGCGACGGCGCGCTTCGCTGCCGGGACGGGTGATGATCGCCACCTCGTCCAGAACCAGCGCCGTGTCTTCCAGGAAGCAGGAGTCGGGGCACCGGTCCTCGGCGGGCAACTCAATTACCTTGACCCCCAGGTCACGCAAGAGCTGCTGATAATGAGTGTGCTGGTGAACCGCCGCGGCGTAATCGATCGGCTGTCGCCCGATAAACGTAAGTTCACATTCGGCGAGTCGGGGAGACACGGCGCGGGTCAGAGCGGTCAGGGCTGGCATGCGGCAACTCTCCAGGCGGTATGAAGACACGATTATATTCTGATTCGCCGTGCGCCCATGGCCCCGGGGAGCGGCAGCCATTTGTAAAAAGAAGGTCAAAATCACTTGAAATAGTGTATGAAACCGGTTTCAGTGCTATAGTTCCGGCCCAAACTCCGTGACTCGGCGAGCTTTCCGGCCCGAAGTGATTTCTGACGTGAGGAACCCGAAATGAAAAACAAACAATTCAGATCTTTGGTGAGCAAGGCTTGTGCAGTCTTTGCCGTCACTACCATGATGGCGAGCGTTGCATGGGCAACGGGCGGTTACAAGAAGGTCTACAGCTTTACAGGAGGAATTGACGGTAGCGATCCGGCCACACGTCTGACCTTCGACAGCGCGGGAAATGCCTACGGCACAACCGCGGCGGGCGGCGAGTTCGACCTGGGCGCGGTCTTCCAGATAGCGCCGGACGGCACCCAGGCCACGCTCCACAGCTTCGAGGGCGGCGGCGACGGATCCGATCCACACGGCGGCGTGACCCTGGACGGCGCGGGGAACCTGTACGGCACAACGGTCGCGGGCGGATCCGGTGGGATGTGCGCGGGCGATGGCTGCGGTACTGTTTTCAAGCTGACGCCCCATGGCGATAGCTGGTTCGAGAGCATACTCTATGCCTTCAAGGGCGGGAACGACGGTTTCGGGCCCGGAAGCGGGTTAGTGTTCGATGGCGCCGGCAATCTGTTCAGCACAACCCCGGATGGCGGGAAGCATTCGGCAGGAGTGGTGTTCGAGCTGTCGCCGGGTGCGAATGGGTGGAAGCAGAAGGTGATCCATGCCTTCACCGGGGGAAATGATGGGGCCATCGGTTCGCTCGGCCTTCTGCTATTCGACGGAGCTGGCAACCTGTATGGGATCGCCGAACTGGGGGGGGCGCACGGAGCGGGCACGGTGTACGAGCTGTCGCCTACGCCGCGCGGGGTGTGGAAGCAGAAGACGCTCTATGCCTTCAAGGGCATGCCGGATGCCGGGTTTCCGTACGGCGGTCTCAATTGGGATGCGGCCGGCAATCTCTACGGCACCACTTATTTCGGTGGCAACAGCGGCACGGGCTCGGTCTTCCAACTGTCACCCGGACCGAACGGGACCTGGCAGGAGAGCGTGCTCTACAACTTCCAGGGTGGCACGGACGGAAGCTTCCCCACGAGTACCCTCATCTTCGACGCGGCGGGAAACCTGTTTGGCACCACGTCGACGGGCGGGCGACCGTCCTGCGACTGCGGGACGGTTTTCAAGCTGACTCTCTCCGGCGGCAGTTGGAACGAGAAGATCGTCCATTTCTTCGGAAAGGGCAGCGACGGGTACAGTCCCAACTACGGATTGACATTCGACCCGGCCGGCAATCTCAACGGCACCACGCCCGCAGGCGGTACGGGCGGACATGGAATGATATTCAGACTGACGCCGTAGACGCGGTTGGGCGGCGGTTGAGCGCTCCCACCGCCGCCATCACCGCACCTTTCCGATGCTCGGAGTTTCGACTGCCTTTAGTCGGACGTGCCGGCGTGTGCGGTGAAGCTCAGACCGCGCGGCCAGCAATTCCCCTGGACGCAGGCAAAACCAATGGAAAAATTCGCGCCTGCCAGTATTCCGTTACGGGGATTGAGGCCGCGGATTCCGGAGAGAACAATCTGCACCGATCCATCGTCCCGGGGTATGACGCTGCAGCTCAGGAACAAATTCTGGGCGCAACTCACGTTCTCCGCGGCAACACCCGTTTCAATCAGAGTCAATGAGATCCAGTCCTGCTCGGATGCGTTGTTGAAAAACAGCGGACCCTTTTGCGGGATACTGAATTCGAAATCGACGCCTACCGGGGTGCATCCCCCTTCGGGGCAATGCCCGGGGGTTGGAGAAGCGCCCCCACCCTGTACTGCATGGATGATGATCTTGGGATCTTTGGTCCCCTGCGCCAGAGACGACAGCGAGCACAGGACGACCAGCACGAAAACAGCGAGAATGCGATTCGTTTTCATTCGATTGCTCCCCCACATGGTGAAACTTGAAATGTCGCTGAGAGCCCATCTGCTCCCAGCGCGATTGAGGGAGGAGGGTAGCCTTTCCGTTAACAGTTGGTCAAGCGCAACTGGGTGTGCTCTCGAGGAATTCGTGAATCGCGGACAACACCTTGCAGACCTGCCGCAAAAATAAGGACTGATAGTGCAAACTCGTGCACTGATGAGGAGATCGAACAAGTTGGAAGCGGCGGAACGCGTGATCGGGACATCGTGGACGCCCACCGCTTGGATCGAGAATTGGCCCGGGCTATGCCTTCTTGGCCGAGGCCATTTTTTGGGCTCGGGCACGGATGAATGCGTAGTTCAGTTGTGGAAGCGAATTGAAACCCGCCGCCTTCTTCAGAAAATCCCGCGCCGTGGCGCTGTCACCCTTGGCCTGAAATGCCTGGCTCAAGCGGTACAGGTTGCGAGGGTCCTGCCCGTTGGCCTGTTCGAGTTCTGTGATCGCTTTGTCATAGTCCTTTTCAGCCAGGGCGATTCGACCAGCCAGTTCGTGCGCGAACTTGATCTGCAACGGATTTTTTGATGCCTCCGCGCCGGTGCGGAATTCCTCCGCGTGAGTCTTGGCCGCCGGGTAGTTCTTCTTCGCGATCGCCAGCGCGGACAGGTTGAAATGGTGCAGGAGCCTGGCGTTGTCCTTGATCTCCTGCGAAAGGTTGGAACTCTCGACGAGTTGCTGGGAGCGGTCGAATTGTTGCGCGGCGGCATCGTATTTCTGCATCTCGGCCAGGATGTTGCCCTTCGCCTGAAGGTCCGCTGCCATGGCCGCCAGATCGTTCTTCTTCTCGGCCACGGCGTATTCCTTGTCCATGTGCTGGACGGCCTTGTCGAGTTTGCCGCCGTCCGCAGCGACGACTGCCAGCCCGAACAGAGCGGTCCGGAGTTCGCCGTCATTGCGCGCCTGATCTGCCATCTTCTGGAGTTCGGCGGCTGCTTCGTCGTGTTTGCCCATGTACATCAGGTCCGCGGAAATTCCGAAATGCGAGGGCACGAAGTGGGAATCCATGCTGAGGGCTTTGCGGTACTGAGTGATTGAATCTTCGAAGCGGCCCATTTTCAGCAGCAACTCCGCGTAGGAATCGTAGGGATTCGGATCGCCCGGAATCAGCTCGATATATTTCTTGAAGGCCCGCTCCGCCTCTTCATAATTTCCCTGCTGGCGGTAAGCGTAACCAAGAATGTTGTAGGCGGGCGAGTAGTCGGGAGCCAACTCAGTAGACTTCTTGTAGTGCGCAATCGCCTGCTCGTATTCCTGCTGGCCAAAATAGTAGCTGCCGAGATTGAAATGGGCGCGTTCGTCATTGGGATAGGCAGCGATCAGTTGGTCGAGATATTCCTTCTGCTTGGTGACGTCGCCATTGCCTCCGGCCTGATTGGCAAGAATGAGCAGCCTCTCGCCATTCGAGGGCTTGTCCGAGAGGGCCAGCGCCTTGTTCTGATGCTCGAAGAATTCCTTGGCGGTCGGCGCGTTGTTGGCCCGGGCCAGTTCGGCGGACGCAAATTCGGAATCGAGCGCGAGTGCCTTGTCGAAATGCTCGATCGATTCCTGGGCGCGAAGTTTTTCGGAAAGATCCCGACCCAGCAAGAATTCCTTTTTCGCTTCCTCGGACCTGGTGGTGACGGGAATCTTGCCACCTTCGGCCATCGCGGTACCCGATTGTCCGGCACTACCTGCCTGGTTGCATGCCATCCAGGGGATCGCACTCATCGCGAGAACCACAAGCGCTGCCAGTCGCATCCATTCTCTTGGGGACATGAGTCCCTCCTTTGAACCTGAGTTCCATGGGGCCGTGATCAGCGGGAAGCGATCGCGCCACGGCGTTTTCGGAGTCCGAGCCGGTAACCCGCCCGTAGTTTCTAGACGTTGGGGATTCGGTTTGGGTAGCAGGCGCGAGGTGGAATTAAGCTGCACATAACATCAAGACGCGTGGTGCCGGCACGTCGGGGATTGAGCTGCTCACTTCTCGATCCGCTGCAACCGGAACAGCAGCGTGCCCCAGCCCAGTTTGACTCTCATCTGGACGGGCGTATGGCTGGCGTCGTCTGAATACCAGACCCACACTTTGCCTTTTTTCTGGAGCGGGCCGGAAACGGCTTCGGCGGCGACCTCGACTGCTTCAAAGGTGCCCGCCGGCACTTTTACCTGCTCGCGTTTCTCGACGGTTGCGCGGACAACCGCGGTTTTTCCGTCGCTGATGGGAAACTCGTAAGTGGAACCGACGCGCAAGGGCAGGGACTGCAGATAGTAGAACCCGGTGATCACGTCGGTGGCGCATCCCGGCATGTCGTCCTCGACGTGCTTGGTTTCCCCGGTTTTCAGGTTCCTCTCGTCGAGCACGCTTTTCTTGCGCTGGTAGTCGAAGTGGATCGAGGTCTCACGCTTGTGGGAGCCCTCCTCACTGTGCTTGAAGATGCTGAGCGAACAGAACGTCCGGGGATCGAAGCGGGCTTCGAAGTGGTCGTGCACGGGAAAGATGACGTTGACGACTCCGAGCGATTCGGCGGTGGCGGTCACTTTGCGGTCGTTAGCCGCCGTCTCCATGCGGACGACTCCGGTGCCGGCGGTAATCAGGTGCCACTCCGCGGAATAAACGTAACTACGCCCATCGGGAAAGGGGTAGTTCGGGGGTGGCGGAACAATGCGAGCCGGCGCGGCGCCAATGGAGTCCAAGGAGGGCGTCTGCTGCGAGAGCGCGCGGGCGACGATGAGGATCAACGCCAGCGCGCAGAGAAGCGCAACCGGAATTCTGCGCACGCGAGGCTGGCGGTGAGCTGGCAACACTGGAACCAAAAGGCTCCCGGCAGACTACCACACCAGCTTGGCGATCAGGATGGCCAGCACGGCAAGGCTCCCCAGGGCGGCCTGATATTCGCGGTGCTTCCAATAGAGTTCGGAGGAGAAGCCGCCGGGTTGGCTGCCATGCGGAGTCAGGCGCGGAAAGAGGCGGGGCACGCGGCGCGTGTAGTCGTCGAACTCCGGAAACGCGCTTCGCAAAAAACGCTCTTCACCCGCGATCACCGGGATATAGATCACGGCAAACATCAGGAGCGCCAACCCGACAATCCACCAACTGCGGGCGGCGATGGAAAATCCTGCCGCCAGCAGCAGCGAACCGAGATACAGCGGATTGCGGGTGTAGGCATAGGGCCCGCTGGTGGTGAGCTGCTCGTTCTTTTTCACGTGGCCGGATGCAAGGCCGCGCAGAAGAAGTCCCGGGAGAACCAGCAGTCCCCCCGTGAGGATCGACATTCGCGAGGGCCGCGCCAGCCAGACATAGACGACCGCAAATACAAAACCCAGCGGCACGCGAATGCGGCGAGCGACGAGCGCCCAGGAATCGCGGGCGGGTTGCGTCGGGGGCTGCCCGGCGTCACTCACTGGGGACCTCCAACAGCTTGCGCGCGGCAGCGGCCACTTCCTCGGGAGCAATCTCCATGAGCCCCCGTTCGGTCTCGCGGCGGCGGGCATGGTCGGTGATGCTGCTGGCGCTGCGCAATACGATGAAGCTCGTGCCAAACGGGCCATTGCGCGCCGGGTTCGTTGGACCGAACAACCCTACCACCGGAACGCGCAAAGCCGCCGCCAGGTGCATGGGACCGGTGTCGCCGCCGATGAACAGGCGGGCGCGGCGAGTGAGCGCAATCAATTCTGAAACCGAGCACGAGACTCTCCGTGCTGCGCCTTCACTCGCGGCCTCAACCGACGCGGCGAGTTCTTCTTCGCCGGGGCCGTAATTCACCAGCGAACGAAGGCCTTCTTTCGCCAGCTCTTTCGCGACCAGGCCGTAGCGCTCGGCGGGCCACCGCTTGGCCCCCCAACCCGCTCCAGGATTGAGAATCGCAAACCCGCCGGCATCCGCGGTGAGGGCCGTAATCCTGTTCTCCGCATCCGGATCCGTGGGAAACTCAACTCCGGGCGCCGCCGCGGAATGCTGGATCACAGACTCGGCGAGCGATAGCGCCTGCTGGATCACGTGCGTTCCCCGCGTGACTACCTGCCGCGTGTACCACATGCTGGCCGCATTCTCGCGCGGCTGGGTATCCCCGTAGACTACCGTCGCACCCGACCAGCGGGCGAGCAGCGCGGAGCGGACCGCACCCTGGAAATCCACGGCAACCTGGTAGCCGATGCCACGCAAGTCGCTGGACGCCACCAGCATTTGCTGCCAGGTATTGAAGGAGAGCAGAGAGCGCCGCCATTCCCCGGTGTTCACGGTGTGGACGCGGTCGACCAGCGGACGCTGCGCGGACCGCCGTCCCGATCGCGGATAGCGGAGCGTGCACAGGAGTTCGGCCCACCGTTCTTCGACGAGCCATCCCAGAGTTGCGTGGGGAAATGCTTCGCGAAGTGCCGCGGCCGCAGGCAGGGTGTGAATGATGTCCCCCATCGCGCTGAGCCGTACTATCAGCAAGCGGTCAATGTGCGGAGCGGTCGGGGGAGGATCGGTCATCCAGTGCAACCTCAGGAACTCCGCGGCGAGAGCCGCGAGCGGATGATTTCACTGGCCGAGTGATTCTTGGCATCGCCGACGATCACCACGCGTCCGCCGCAGGCTTCGACCTCAGCCCGCTCCGGAACGCTCTCGACGGAGTAGTCGGTGCCCTTGGCGTGGAAGTTCGGACGGATCTCGCGGATGATGGGGCGCACGTCGTTTTCAGGGAAAATCACCACTGCATCCACGTCGGCGAGGGCGGCGAGAATCTCCGCGCGTTCCTGCGCTGGCATCAACGGACGACCTTCGCCCTTCAAACCCTTAACTGAAGCATCCGAGTTGACCGCCACTACCAGCCGGTCGCCCAGTTCCTTCGCGGCATGCAGGTAGCGCACATGCCCGACGTGCAGCAGGTCGAAGCAACCATTGGCCAGCGTGACGCGAGCTCCGGCGCGCCGCCATTCGTCGACTCGTTCGCGAAGCTGGTCGCGGGTCAGAAGCTTTGGATGTGGTGAGGCGCTCAATGATCTCGCGCGACCGGCGCCACCTGGTCAAGCGCCTGAAGTAGTTCCTGCTGGCTGACGGTGGCGGTCCCGCGCTTCATGACCACGATTCCGCCGGCATAGTTTGCCAGGTGAGCGGCCTCGTCGGTAGTGGCGCCCGCGCCCAGGGCCGCGGTGAAGGTTGCGATCACGGTGTCGCCCGCGCCCGTCACGTCGGTCACTTCGTCGCTCCCGAAGATCGGGATGTCGATCGCCTTGTGGCGCCGCGGGAAGGCCACCATGCCGTCCTTGCCGCGGGTGATGAGCAGAGAATCCAAGTTCATTTCCCCGACAATCTGTTCGCCCGCGGCTTCGAGTCGCGCCCAGTCGTCGCCGATGCGTATGCCGAGCATCGCTTCCACTTCCGCCTCGTTGGGTGTGGCCGCGGTGATTCCGGACCCGCGAAACTCCAGCATGCGGTAGCGCGAGTCAAGGGTTACGGGAACCTTGTCGAGTCCGCGCTTCTCGCGAATCGCGTTCAGCAGCGCGGGGGTGGCGGCGCCGTATCCGTAATCGGAAACCAGCAGCACGTCCGATGCTCGCCCGTATTCGCGGGCGGACAGGACGAGTTCGCGGCGCAGATGGGAGTTCGGGCCCTCGGCAGGTTCGCGGTCAAGCCGCACGACTTGCTGTCCGGCAGTGTGCGCGAACCCGGCGAGGATGCGCGTCTTGGTCACCGTGGTGTAGCTCTTATCCTTGAGCACGCCGCTGACCGGGATGCGCTTGTGGCGGAAGGCGCGGATCAGCATCTTGCCGGCCTCGTCGTCACCCACCACGCCCACGGGCAGGACGTTTACGCCCAGGTCCGCGAGATTGTAAATGGCATTGGCGCCGCCGCCGGGGACTACTTTGCGGTCGCGGTGCTTCAGGATCAGCACGGGAGCTTCGCGGGAAACGCGAGAGATTTCGCCGAAGACAAACTCGTCCGCGACCAGATCGGCCAGCACCGTAACCGTGACCTTGGGAAACGCTTCTACGATCTTCCGCAGGCGATCGTTTTCTTTATTGTGTTTTGTCATGTTGTGGAGAACTTAAGATTTTCTCACGAGCGCGGCTTCCGCTCCGCAATTCTCGCCAGGATGGCATCCACAAGGTCAGCGGAACGCTCGAGGGTCAGGTTCAGGGTGGCGGTCGTCAACGGGCCCAACTGGCTCTTCAGAGCGCCCAGATTGATCATGTCTTTCTCGGTGGCCAAGAAGCCGCCAGCGTCGAGTTCACGCCGCATCGCCAGCAGGCGTTCGACATCGCGCTGGTCATACGCATGGTGGTCGCGGTAGACGACTTCCGCGGCGGGCGCAACTCCGGAGGCGCGTACCTGGGCGAAGAATTGCTCCGGGCGGGCGATCCCGCAGAATACAAGCGGAGATGATGGCACAGAGTCGAGCTCGATTTCCCGCCGCATGCGCCACACCGGCTTCCCGCGCAACGCCGGATTCTCAGAGGCCACGCCCTCCGGCACCACGATTACATCGGCGCGTTGCAGCGAGGAGAGCGGTTCGCGCAGGCGTCCGGAAGGTAGCAGGCGGTCGCTGAAATCGCCTGCCGTCATCAGCACGATGTCGAAGTATCGAGCCAGCGAGCGGTGCTGGAAGCCGTCGTCGAGAATGTGGAGTTGCGACTGGAACTTCTGCTCGGCGACGCGGCCTGCGTCGTAACGACGCTCACCAACGATGACGGGAACACCAAGGCGGCGTGCGATCAGGAGCGGCTCGTCCCCGAAATCCGCGGCGGCTCCTTTGGGATCCACCACCAGCACGCCGCGAGTTTTGCGCCGATAGCCGCGCGACAACACATCGAAAGGGATGCCGCGCGCCTTGAGCAATTCGCCGAGCGCGATCACAAACGGAGTCTTGCCCGTACCTCCAGCAGAGAGGTTTCCTACGCTGACGACAGGCCGCTCCAGTCGCAGGGAGTGAAGCAGGCGGCGGTCGAAAAGCGAGTTGCGCAGGCTGATTGCCGCTCCGTAGAGGCCGGTCAGCGGATTCATGCGGCGCCCTTGCCCATCAGATCCACCAAGGCGGCGATCGTTCTGCCGGTGGCGCCGCGTTGCGATTCGAGCGCGGCCAGCGCGTTGCGGCCCAGCGCATCGCGGGCTCCGGCGTTTTCGATCAATTCCATAAAAGTCAGCGGCAACTCCGCCAGTCCGACAACGCGTACGGCGTTCCGGCCGAGGAAGAAATTCACGATGTCGCGGAAATTTTCGTAATGATTGCCCGTCACGATGGGAACACCGTAGAGGGCAGGCTCCAGGATGTTGTGCCCGCCGCGCGGTACCAGGCTTCCGCCGACGAACGCCACCGTGGCCAGCGAATAGAGCGCCGCCAGTTCGCCAATGCTGTCGAGCAGGAACACGCCGCCGGAGATTGGCTCCCCGCCCCACAGCGAGCGCCGCCACATGCGGAACCCGAGTTGTTCCACCAGCGCGCCTACTTCGGCAAAACGTTCGGGATGCCGTGGCGCAAGGATCATCACCGCCTTCGGATAGTTGGCCAGGACATTGCGAAATGCCGAGAGCAGCGAGCCTTCTTCCTCATTGAGCGTGCTGCCGCAAACCAGCACCGGGCCGGCACCGGACTGGCTTACACTCTCGCGAAGGCTATCCACGATGGGCGGCGCTTTGGGCGGCGCGACATCGAACTTCAGATTGCCCGCCACCGTGACCTTTGATGCGGGTGCGCCAATCTCAATCAGCCGCCGCTGGTCCTCGCCCGTTTGCGCCAGAAACAGATCCACATTCTCAAATACCCTCGGCAGCCAGAAACGGAACCGCCTGTAGCCGGGAAGCGAACGGTCGGAGATGCGGCAGTTGACCACGGCGATGCGGGCGCCGCTGCGTTTGGCCAGCCGCAGAAAATTCGGCCAGAACTCGGTCTCGGCAACGACTACCAGTTCCGGACGCAGCACCTCGATGTAGGGCCTTACGGCGAACCCAAAATCGAGGGGGAAGTAAAACACCCTGTCCGCACCGAAGCGCCGGGCCGCCAGGCTTTGCCCAGTGGCGGTGGTGGTCGAGACCAGCACGCGGTGGGAGGGAAACTTTTCCTTCAGTTCCTGCACGACACCGCTGGCGGCAACTACCTCTCCCACCGACACGGCGTGCACCCAGATCGTCCGCTTTCCCTGCGAGACGGCCAGCCCGCGTGGTACGCGTCCAAATCGCTGGCCCAG
Organism: Acidobacteriaceae bacterium; assembly: GCA_003154055.1. Classification (GTDB taxonomy): domain Bacteria; phylum Acidobacteriota; class Terriglobia; order Terriglobales; family Acidobacteriaceae; genus Acidiflorens. The sequence goes on along the minus strand of PMCH01000128.1, from coordinate 4,260 downwards.
TCCAGCGCGATACTTTCCATGCCGCATCATCTGCAGCAACCAATACGGGAGGGTCACCAGCAAGAACAGGCCGAGCAGCGCACTGTAGAGCGCAACCATTGGAGAAGTCACATTGTAAACGCCGGACCGGACATCGATGCCTGCCGAGCTGGAAACACGAAGGCGGCTGTATGCATCCTATAATCCAGATATGCAGAAAAAATTTTGTTCCGAAGTTCGACGGGCGAGGGGTGTCTCCGCGGTCGTCGCTTTCGTATTGTTATCCTGCCTGAGCGCGCTGGCGGGAAAAGAGTTCGTTATGCCTGCCGCGCAAGCGGCCCGCACTTATCCGGCGCATGACGAGCACCCGGCGGAAAAAGTCACCGTAGCGGTCGATCCCTACGACATGGCCGACAAAGCCCAGATCTTCAGCGTGGATTATCGGGACTATGGCTACCTGCCGATTTTTTTTGTGGTAACCAACGACAGCGACCAGCCGATTGCGTTCAGCGGCATGAAGATTCAGTTGATCACGGTGGATCGAACCAAGCTGTCGCCCTCGGCCCCCGACGATCTGCTGCGCCGGATGTCGCGTCCTCAGCGGAACGATCGGCCGAAAACCCAGTTGCCGATCCCGCTGCCCGGGAAAAAAGTAAAAGGGGCCGTTAGCCGCAAGGCTCAGGACGAAATCGACCAGGCGCAGTTCGCCGCCAAGGCGATCGAGCCTCATTCGACCTCTTCCGGCTTTCTGTTCTTTGATGTCTCGGACATCTCGACGCCCCTGGCCGGCGCCAACTTCTATTTGACTGGCGTGCGCGACGCGGGCGGGACGGAGCTGATGTATTTCGAGATTCCGCTGGAAAAATATCTGAGCGCGCCGGAGGCAAAGAAGCCGTAGGGAGAGCCGGACTTGTAATCAGAGGGTCGCGTCAGCGATGCCACCCAGTTCTGCGGCCACCAGATGGGTCGCAGGCGATTTTTCACCAGCTAGCGGCCCCACGCTAGACTGTACTACGGTGTGAAAAATCGAATGAATCACACTGTGACTCCAGCTCAAAGCAGGATTCAATATGCGAGACATCCAGGCAAGTCTGATGCGAGAACCGAAAACTTCGACAAGAAGCGCTGAGCGCCGATTTTTTGCGTGGACGGCTGCACTCATTGCCATTTTTGTCTTCGTTGGTTTCTCGCGTACATACTACTTTCATTCATTATTCGGGATGCCAGACCTATCTGTGTTCCTGCGCATTCACGGTGCTGTGATGAGCGGTTGGGTAGTCTTGTTTTTTGCCCAGACCGCGCTTGTATCTGTGGATCGCGTCGCTGCACACCGGGCATTAGGAACTTTTGGTGCTGTTTACGCCGCCCTCGTTGTGCTGCTCGGCAGCTCTGCGACGGTGCTATCTGCTCGTCGCGAAGTCCGAGCGCACTCGGATTTCGTTTCCTCGTTCCTTGCTGTCCTCGCCCTTGAACTTACCCAAATGCTCCTATTCGCGTCGCTGGTGGGCGCAGCGGTTTGGTTGCGAAACCGCCCGTCCTACCATAAGCGTCTAATGCTTTTGGCGACGCTATGTATGCTGCCGAACGTGTTCGTCCGCCTGCTCTTACCGCTGGGCGTCCAAAGCAATATTGCGTTTTTGAGCATATGGGCGACGCTCGTGCTCGCCATAGTCTTGACCGACACCCTTAGAAACCGCAAATTGCATCCAGCGTTCGGAATCGGTGTGACGGTGGTGCTTGCCTCTATGTATGTGGCATATTTCGCGAGCCGCACGCCGCTGTGGCAGCATTTTGCGGCGGGAGTTGTTGGCTAATCGCGCCGCGCGGAGACGCAACGGGGCTGTAATTGTTGGAATCAGCGATTTCACCACCTATGCAGACGACCTTCCCCACCGTCTATAATTTCCCTCTATGGCCGCCACGCCCGCCATTTCTGCGGATGTCCTCGCGAAATACGAACCCGTCATTGGGCTGGAAGTTCACGTCCAACTCCTGACGGCCTCGAAGATCTTCTGTTCGTGTTCCACTCGCTTTGGCGATCCGCCGAATACCAACGTCTGCCCGGTCTGCCTGGGGCTTCCCGGCGCGCTGCCGGTCTTGAACCGCAAGGCGGTTGAGTTCGCGGTGCTGGCCTCGATGGCGCTCAACTGCCGCGTTGACGAAACTTCCATCTTTGCCCGCAAGAATTACTTTTATCCCGACTTGCCCAAGGGCTACCAGATCTCGCAGTACGACAAGCCGCTGGCCGAACACGGGTTCATCGAGATTCCTCACAACGGCGGCGTGAAGAAGATCGGCATCACGCGCCTGCACCTGGAGGAAGACGCGGGCAAGAGCCTGCATGAGGGCTTTCCCGACGCCTCCGAAAAAACCGCGATCGACCTGAATCGCACCGGCGTGCCCCTGGCCGAGATCGTCAGCGAACCCGACATGCGCTCGCCCGACGAGGCGTACGAATACCTCACGCGCCTGAAGGAGATCATCCTGTACACGGGCGTGAGCGACTGCAATATGGAAGAAGGCTCGCTACGCTGCGATGCGAATATCAGCGTGCGGCCGCGCGGGCAGAAGGAATTCGGCACCAAGACCGAGGTCAAGAACGTCAATTCGTTCCGCTTTATCCGGGCAGCACTGGAGTACGAAATCGAGCGCCACATCGGCGTGGTCGAGTCGGGCGGCCGGATCATGCAGGAAACGCGTCTCTATAACGCGAACGAAGGCAAGACCTACGGCATGCGGTCCAAGGAGCAGGCGCACGACTATCGCTACTTCCCCGAACCGGATCTGCTGCCGCTGGTGGTCGATGAAAAATGGCAGGCCGAGATTCGCGTAACGCTGCCGGAACTGCCTGAGGCTCGCCGCCATCGCATGATGAACGACTACGGCATCACCGCGGGCGATGCCCAGGCGCTGACTCGCACCCGCTCTTTTGCCGATCAGTTCGAGTCGGCAGCGCAGGCCGCCAGGAATCCCAAGCGCGTCGCCAACCTGGTGCAGAGTGAATTGTTGGGACGGCTGAAGGCCCGGGGACTCGAAATCGAGCAGTCGCCGATCACGATGGCGGGCGTGGCAGCGTCGGCCGATCTGGTCGAGTCGGGCGCGATCTCGGGGAAAATGCTGAAAGACCTGTACGACCTCAGCTTCGAACGGGGCAAAGATTTCCCTGTGGTGTACGAAGAAGAAGGACGGCCGGAGCAATCGCGCGATACGTCCGCTCTCGAAAAAATGGCCGATGAGATCATTGCGGCCAATCCCAAGCAAGTCGAGCAGTATCGAGCAGGGAAGAAAACCATGATCGGGTTCTTCGTGGGGCAGGTTATGAAAGCGTCCAAGGGACAGGCGAACCCGCAGTTGGTGAATGAGGTCGTGACGAAGAAGCTGGAAGGGTAGGGCGGGTTCCTACGAGGTAAAGTCAAAACCTTTTACCGCGGAGGGCACAGAGGAACACGGGGTAAACCATTCACTTTTCGATTCCCCCGTGTTCCTCCGTGTCCCCCGTGGTAAAGAACTGGCGTACATCGGCCCAAAACCGTGGACTTGTTCACAATCACCGCGTCCTACTTCGCCGCGCCCGCGTTCTTCAGCACTTCTTCCGCGTAGTAATTCTGGACTTTGGCGTCATCGCGCAGGGTTTCGTAGTACGCGGCTTTCAGTAACTGCTCGCGCCGGTCGCGCAACTGCTGCCGGATGGCTTGCTGCACGCGCGGATCTTTCTGGTCGCGCTGGCCCGACGGTTCTTTGGAAATCAGCTTCACAATCATGTAGCCATACGCCTGGTGGTTCGCGGGGTTGAGCAGCGGAATCACCGGGGTGTACTGGCCGGGCTTCAACTTCATCACCGCCTCGCGGGTGGCCGGGTCGGCATTCTTCAGCGCGGATTCCGGCGCCAGGCCCAGGTCGCCTCCATTGTTCGCGGTCTCGGGGTCTTCCGAATAGTTCATGGAGAGGGTGGCGAAGTCGTCGCCGCTGTCGAGGCGGTTCGAAATCATCTGGATTTTCTTGTGCGCCTCGGCATCGTTCTGCGCCTTGCTGTTTTGAAGGTTGTGCACCTGCGGATTGGGCAGTCCCGACACCATGATCTTGGCCAGGTGATACTGCGGCTCGATCAGATTGAATTCCGCCTTGTGGGCCTGGTAGTAGTCGGACACGTCCTGGTCGGTGATGTTGATGCGGGAGGTAATTTCCTTGTTCAACACCTTGTCGCGGGTCAGGGAGCGCCGCAGGTCGCGCTTGAAATCGTCGACGGAATTTTTCTTGTCTTGCAGGCGCTTGTTAAATTCC
>PMCH01000071.1 GCA_003154055.1 Acidobacteriaceae bacterium | reverse complement strand
GCCCCTACGGTCCTGGAAGCCCTGATCTCGGCGGCCCGCAACGGCACCAGTTTCGGCGCCTCCACCCCGACCGAAGCCGACCTCGCCGAACTCGTCATCTCCGCTTTTCCCCACATGCAGAAAGTGCGCTTCGTGAGTTCCGGCACGGAAGCCACCATGTCCGCCATCCGCCTGGCCCGCGCTTATACCAAGCGCAAGTACATTGTGAAATTCGAAGGCTGCTATCACGGACACGCCGACGCCCTGCTGGTCAAGGCTGGATCCGGCGTCGCGACCCTGGGCATTCCCGGTTCGGCCGGTGTTCCCGAGGAGTTCACCCAGTTCACGCTCGCGCTTCCCTACAATGACGTGGACGCGCTCGAGCAGACCTTCAAGAAATTCCGCCACCAGATCGCCTGTGTGATCGTCGAGCCGGTGGTGGGCAACATGGGCTGCGTTCCTCCCGCCCGCGGCTACCTCGAAGCTCTGCGCGCCATCACCTCGCGCGACAAAGCGCTGCTGCTCTTTGACGAAGTGATGACCGGATTTCGCCTGGCATTCGGCGGAGCCCAGGAGCTTTTCGCCATCCAGCCCGACCTGACAACCATGGGCAAGATCATCGGCGGCGGCCTGCCGGTCGGCGCCTACGGCGGCGCAAGCGAGATCATGGACCTCATCGCGCCTCTCGGCCCCGTGTACCAAGCCGGAACGCTCTCCGGAAACCCGCTGGCGATGGCCGCTGGTTATGCCACCCTGCGTTATTTGCGCGAGCACAAAGACATCTATCCGAAACTCGATAAGATGGCCGCCGAAGTAGTCGCGGGCGTGGGGGCAGCAGCAAAAGAAGCGGGCGTACACGTCTGCCACAACCGCGTGGGCTCGATGTTTACCTGGTTCTTCGCGCCCGGACCCGTTACTGACTGGACCTCAGCGGCGAAATCCGACACAGAAGCGTTCGGGCGATTCTTCCGCGCCATGCTGGAGAACGGCATCTACCTGCCGCCCTCGCAGTTCGAAGCGGCATTCATCGGCGCCGCCCACACCGAGCAGGACGTGCAACAGACCATCGCCGCCGCCAAGCAGGCGTTTGCGATGGCGCATGCGTAAGGCTGTGTAGCGCGGACACTCTTGTCCGCGACGCCGATGGCTGGTCGCTCTAACTGTCAGGTGATGGCGGATAGCTGATGGCTCTGATCATTTCCGCCACCGTCACAAACTCATACCCCTGATCTTTGTACCGCCGGATCAGATTGTCCGTAGCAATCACGGTCTGACTCCGATCTGCCCCCATTGCCTGATGTCCCCCATCATGGAGCAGGATCACGTCGCCCCCGCGTATCTTGCGCGAAACTTTCTTCTCGATCTCGGAAGCAGGCGGGGCATTCCAGTCGTATCCCGTCACATTCCACATCACAGGTTCGAGTGCCAACTCGCGCGCGACTCGCAACGTTGCCGGACGTCTCCCGCCAAACGGCGGACGAAACAGGTTTGAATGCTGGCCGATCGCATCGGTCAATGCGCTCCGGCAATCTATTAGCTGTTTTCTAGTTTCCGCCGCCGACTCAAAAATCAGCAGCGGATGCGTGAACGTGTGATTGCCAATCACGTGTCCTGCCTGCGCCACCGCACGCGCGATCTCCGGTCGCTGCCGAACGTATTGCCCGATCATGAAGAAAGTTGCGTGAACCTCGTGCCGAGCCAGAACTTCCAACAGCCGCAGCGTATGCGGATCGTTGGGCCCATCGTCGTAGGTCAGCGCAACTTTCTTGCTCCCGCGCCCAAGGCCGATGAACGTGCGCCCATACCACTGCCCGGTTGGAGCCATCGACTGGTACCCCGCCGCGGAAGCCAGCGCGGCCGCGCCCAGTCCAATCAAAGCGGGAAGCATGCGCAAATTGTAAACGGAAGTCAGAAAGAAGAAGTCAGAATGCCGAAGAGAAAACGGAGCTTCCAGTCCTCAGTGGTATCCACGTCACTTGCTTTGATCATCTCGTATTGAATCCGCCGTGCCACTCTGTGCCCTCCGTGGTTAAGGGTTTTCCCTGAGAACTGGGAACCGGGAATCCACAATTGCGTCTCACCGCGAAGCAATATATTCTGCTCACGTCCTCCATGGCCAAGCTTTTCGAACTCCCCCGTTACATTGCAGTCGAAGGCCCGATTCGAGTCGGCAAAAGCACGCTGGCCCGGGTTCTGGGAGAGCGCCTGGCCGCCCAGCGCGTCATAGAGCCGGAAGACAATCCTTTTCTCAAGGCTTTTTATGAGGGTGAACCGGGTGCCGCATTTCAGGCGCAGTTTGCCTTTCTGATTCGGCGGTTCGAGCAGTTGCGTGCCCTTGATCTGGGCCCGCATTCCAACAAGACCATCGTCGCCGACTACATTTTCGAGAAAGACAAGCTTTTTGCCTGCCTGAACCTGAACGACCAGGAACTCGATACCTACAACCGCTACTTCAATTATTTCCGCGAGCAACTGCCTACCCCGGACCTCGTGATCTACCTGCAAGCCACGCCGGAAGTGCTGAAGAAGCGCCTCAAGAAGAAGAACTCTCCCGGCGAAAAGGCCATCAGCGAGGACTACCTGATGGAAGTCGTGAAAGCCTACGAACACTTTTTCTTTCACTACACCCAGTCTGACCTGCTGATCGTCAACACTTCCGAAATCGACTTCGTGGACCGCAACGAGGACCTGCAGGAGCTATTGAAGAAAGTCTCCGCCCCCATCAAGGGCACGCAGTACTTCCTGCCGCTGGGCGGCCAGGA
>PMCH01000239.1:5767-6132 GCA_003154055.1 Acidobacteriaceae bacterium | reverse complement strand
GGAAACTGCTCGTAGCGTCCGGTTTGCTGGTCGCGGACGTACCCGAAACCGTCACTGCCAAGCACGGCGCCCGCCTGCACGACCACGCGATCGCCGAGCGTGGCGCCGGAATAGATGGTGACGTTGGCGTCGAGGCGGCAGTGGCTCCCGATTTCGACACCGTCGCCGATAACGCAGCCGGGGCCGATAGCGGTGTCGTCGCCGATCTTAACCTCCTCGCCGAGCGTGGCGCGGGGGGCGATTGCGACGTTTTTGCCGAGGCGCGCCGTGGCGGCGACGATCGCCGAGGGATGAATGGTGGGCTGGCGATCATCCGAGGCACGGAGCAGGTTCGCGGCGCGGGCAAACGTGAGGCGCGGTTGCGG
>PMCH01000239.1:505-5666 GCA_003154055.1 Acidobacteriaceae bacterium | reverse complement strand
CCTGCTCTTTCGCCCCTCCGGGGCTCTCGCATTGAACACGCTGTAACCCACAGCTTGCGCCGTGGGCTGAATTCTTGCGCCGCCCCGCGGCTGAAGGCAAGAGCCAAAAGCTAAAGGCTAAAGGCCAAAAGCCAAAAGCCAAAAGCCTGCTAATACAGCGGCGCCTGGCCTTCGGGGCGGGTCTTCCATCGCCGGTGCACCCATAACCACTGGTCGGGATAGCGTCGGACGTAGGCTTCGATGACGCCGGTGAATCTCGCCGTGTTGGCTACGATGTCGGCCTGATCGTCTCCGGTGCGGACGAGTTCGACCGCGGGATCGAAGCGCAGGCGGTACTTGCGGAGTTGCGAATCCCAAACCGTGAAACCGGGGACCACGGCAGCGTCGGTGCGCAGGGCGATGCGGGCGAGTCCGCTGGCGGTGCACGCCGGGATCCCGAAGAAGTCCACGAACACGCCTTGCGGGGGTGTCATGTTGGTGTCCATGAGGATGCCGACGGTCTGTCCGGCGCGCATGGCGGCGAGCAGGCCGCGGACGAAGTCGTCCTTGTCCACGGTGCGATTGCCGTGCATGGTGCGGTAGCGCTCGATCAGGCGATCGACGTAGGGATTGTCGAGGGAGCGCATCACGATCGAGAGCGGGTGTCCGTTCAGGGAGTGGGCGAAGGCAGAAAGTTCCCAGGCGCCAAGGTGGCCGGTCAGAAACAAAACGCCTTTGCCCCGGGCGTAGGCACGCTCAAAGTTTTCGAACCCGTCGTACACGACGACGCGGCTGACGTTTTCGCGGGTGTAGCTGGGGAACAGGCAGAACTCGGCGAGCTGGCGACCGAGCGAGATGTATTCTCCGCGAAGAATCCGGCGGCGATTGCGCGGGCTCATTTCGGGGAAGGCGAGGGCGAGGTTGCGCATTCCGACGCGGCGCAGGCGTCCGTGAATCAGGTAGACGAGGAGGCCGAGAGCGACACCCTTTGCGCGGGCGAGGGGGCGCGGAAGCAGGCCGACAGCCTTCACCCACAGCCAGACGATCCAGTATTCGAGACGTTCACGCACTGTGCGGGAGTGTAGGGGTTGGAGGGAGTGGTCCGCAAGCGCTGTTCTGCACGGGAAGCGAAGGGAGACGCGGCAAGCCGCGTCTCTACGTGAGGTTGGGCGAAGCTAAAGAGTGGCGGGCGAGGTCCCCTTCGACTGCGCTCTGGGCGGGCCGCGCCCCATGATTCTGAAAACTACTTGCTTTCCGCGCTTTTCGCCCACTTGGCCAAAGTGCTCAGGAACGGATATGCGGCCTGGGGGGCATCGATATTTCCCTGAAGCGATGTTCTAAAGGGCACCATGCGGCTGTAAAAGTCGCGGGTGCTGTCTTTGTCCTGCTTGATGACGGCGCCGGAGAGCTCGAGGCCGGCAAAGATGCCGCGGGAACGGGAGTAGGTCAGAACCTGCGCTTTCATTTTCCAATCGGTATCGGCGGCCGCGTGGCGTCCAACCGGCCCGGCGGCTGCGCTGGCGTCGGCGCCGAGCTTGAATTTGCTGGAGAGCAGGTTATCCATGCCGTTCTTGTTCATGATTAGCATGACGACATCGGTGGCCTGGCCGCCGATCTGCAAGCCGAAACTGCCGCCGCCGATGGTGAAGAAGGCGGGCGCGCTCCAACCCTTCGGAGTGCGGCAACTGGCGACGCCTTTGCCATAGCGGCCGCCGAAAATGAATCCCCCGTTGAGCAGCGACGGAACCACGGCAACGCACTCGGCCGACCCGAGAACCTCCTCGGGAATGCCCTTGTCCGGGGCACCCTGGATTTCATCGAGCACGGTGGCGGCGGACTGGATGCGCTGGACCGCCTTGGTGTCTTCATCAGAACAGAAGAGGGCAGGCGTCAGAAAACAGCAGAGCAGGAGCAGAACCAGGAACTTTCGCATGATGCCTCACACAAATTGGGAGTGACTCAATTGTATAGGATGCAAGGAGATGCGAAAGGACGGAGGTTAAATGGAGTCAACAGCGGTAAGCTGGGGGTAAAGGACAAAAAAATCGGGGCTGAAGGTGGCGACCCTAATCTCCACTCCCAACCCCGTCTCCCAGGTTCTGTGGTAGGTGAGGCGAGTATGCGGCAAGGTGGGTGGGGACGGCAAGATTACGAGGGTCACTGTCCGAGGGTAACTTAGGAGAATCGGACGCGCGAAGCACGTTCCGGGAAACGGCGGGCAGGGTGCCCGCCGCACAGCCGGCGTAGGCGCCGGCGCTACAGCTACCTCGCGCTCACCAGGGAATGCGTGATGGCGTGCACGGAAAGAGCAATCCGATTCTGCACACCGACCTTGCGCATCAACTTGGCGACGTGGGCCTTCACCGTGCGCTCCTCAATGCCCAGGGCAGCGCCGATCTCTTTGTTGGAACGCCCCACCACCAGCATCTCCAGCACTTCCTTCTCACGGTCGGTGAAGGTGACGCGGCCGGCCGGGAAGATGCGTCCGGGAGAAGAGGTCACGCGCTCAATGAAAATGGAGAGGACGTGACGGGGGGCCCAGACCGATCCCTGGTGAACGACGCGGAGCGCCTGGATGAATTCAGCGGGCGAAGCGGCTTCATCCACGTAGCCTTTGGCGCCGGCTGCGATCGCTTTCAGGATACTTTCCTCATCCATGCCGGACCCAGTGACGATGATGCGCAGGTCGGGGCGCACGGCTTTAAGGCTGGCCATGACGTCGAACAGATTCTGGCCCCCGCGATTGCCGAGCAGGACCAGATCGATGCTGGGCAACTGGCCAAGGTCAGGCAAAGAGGCGGAGACTAACTCGAGATCAGGCTCCGAATCAAACAAGGCCCGGAATCCCACGAACCGAAGCGGATCGCTTTCCACTACGGCAATACGGATAAGCGGTTTTCTGGCGACTGCTGCTTTCATAGGTTTCCCTGTTACGATTGCTGGTTCCATTCCAGCTTGCCTGATTCAGCGGGGAATTGAAATGAGAGTGACCGAAGGGAAATTACGGGGGTAACCCCGGGCAGCGCCCTTCCGGCAAGGAGTTGGGAGTGAAAAATAGGCGGATTCAGCAGCTTGCGGCAACGGTGGTGGCGGCCTGGTTGATGGGCGGGACAGTGCTTCTGGCGCAGGCTCCGGAGCAGGCGCCAGCGGCGGCTCCAGCACAAGTTGCGCCTCCGGCGCCCTACCAGCCGAAGTTTGCCGGCGATCCAGCGCGATCAGAGTCGGAGGCGCAGGCGTTGGGCTACATGCGGGTGGTGCTGCGGGCGCAGAAGGAATACAAGAAACGGCACGACAAGTATGCTGAATCGCTGCCCGCCTTGGCGGGAACCGGATCATTGACCAAACGGATGGCGCGCTCCACGGATCGGGGCGACTACAGCGTTGGTTTCCGGACGAACAAAGACGGATTCATTCTCGCCATGACACCCAAGCAGATGGATACCGAGCACCGTTCCTTCTACGCCGAGGAAGACGGGGTCATCCACGCCGACGATCAAAAAGCGGCGGATCTGAATTCTCCCAAAGTCAAGTGAAGCCAGGCAAGCGGTCAGGACTTCTTGGGCGGCGGCGGGGGACCCTGATCGCGAGCCGAAGCCGGTGATTCCGGCGGCAAGCTGCGCCCTGGATCGCTCAAGCGGCGTGGCGCCATGCTACTCCCGTCAGTGGTGCGGCGAAGTTCCTTCAGGATGTCGTCGCGGTCGCGAGCGCCGTAGTCACGGGCGAAGCGGGTGAGAGCTTCGGTGAGGATGTCGTGGTGGTGCAGTTTATCCATGCCCGGTTCCCGGGTCATATTCAGCCACAAGCGATGAAGCAGGAGGACGTCCTCGTTCTTCATGGTCGGGGTATGGGGGCCGATGCGGAAGGTGTCAACCTTGGCATCGGGATGGACGACCTGAAGGACGAACTGGCGCTTGGGTTCAGGCACGCCTTCCCAGGCGCGGCCCAGGGCGAAGGCCTGCTCCTCGGGCGTCATCTTGCTGGAGAGGCCAATGACCACGGCCGAGGACTCGAGATTGTTGGCGGTCTGGACGATGGCGGACCAAACGTCGCCCGCGGGGACGACGAGCAGGGAAACGTGTTTGCCGACGCTTTCGGCGACTGAGACGGCGCGCGTAAACAGCGTTTGCTCGTAGTCGCTGAAGATCTGTTCCATGGACAGGTCGTAGGCGGCGGCGCCAAACGGGCTGACCCGGGCGGACATCACGACCACATCCTGATCACGCGTGTCGATCCTTTCCAGAGCCCAGCGCAGGTGGGCGAGAGTGTTGTAGTCGCGCACCGGAACGAGCACGCTGCCGGCACGAATGCTGAGGGAGTCGCGCTCGACCGTGTCGCGCTGGAGGAGTTGGAAATGATCCTTCATCTGCTGCTTGGCGAGCGCAAATTTCTTCCGATTCACGCGTTCAGAAACCGTGAAGATCAGAAAAAAGACCACGGAAAAGGAAACGCCCGCGACGGTGGCGATGGACTTGGTGGCCAGGTTCACCAGTGCCGTCGAAAGCAGAACCAGGAAGACAGAAGCCAGGCCGATGGGGATCTCGTGTCCGGCGATGGTGATGTTCGGGGGAACCTTCCAGCCGCGCTCGCCCTTGTACTTGAAGCGCAGGACGAGCATGGCGAGGCTATTGAAGGTGAAGCTCCAGATCACTCCGAAGGCGTAGGCTTCGCCGAGGGTGTAGACGTTGCCCCGGCTGGCCAGAATCGTGAGGATCTGAAACAGGACGACCATGTTGATGATGCGGTGGCTGGTGCCGTACTTGCGGTGGGGAAAGCGGAACCAGTCGGCCAGCACGCCATCCTCGGAAACGCGGTTCAGGACGCCGTTGGAGCCGATGATGGCGGTGTTGACCGCGCCGGAGAGAATCAGGAAGCCGACCACCACGACGAATCCGCGGAAGATCAGGCGCAGGATCTGCGGGCCCCACATGTACATGGCCAGGCCGGAGATCAGATTGTCTTTGTATACCGGCACGCGAACCGCGTCCGGAATCAGCATGACCGAGAGCAGCGCGGACAGGCCGGTGAAAACGAAGCTGTAGATGGCGATGACAATCGCGGCGCGCTTCAGGTTCTTCAGCTTGGGATGAGCGAGTTCACGATTGACCTGGGCGAGCGATTCTTCCCCGCTCATGGCCAGTACGGAATGGCCGAAGGCGATCAGGATTCCGATCAGCCCGAACAT
>PMCH01000239.1:0-428 GCA_003154055.1 Acidobacteriaceae bacterium | reverse complement strand
TAAACCGTGACGGCCAAGGCGAAGACGACAGAGGTCAAGTTGACGTTGAGCTGAGGCGTACCGTTGAACAGGTTGTGGACAGCGCCAGGAATCCAGCCGTGCATGTCGGCGGTGGCAAAGATCTCGTTGATCAACCCGGCGATGTACTGCCCTGCCGACACTCCGGAAATCGGTCCGGTGAGGATGTAGTCGAACATCAGGGCAGAGACGCTCAACTTAGCCAGGGTGCCGCCCAACGCTTCTTTCACGACCCGGTACACGCCGCCCCGGACGAACATGGAGCAGCTTTCCACGTACACCGCGCGCACGGTGAAGGAGAACAGCATGACCGCGACAATGAACCAGGGAGCGGACTTGCCGACCGCCTGCTCGGCGATTCCGCAGGCATAAAACGCGGACGAGGCAAGGTCATTCAGCACGATGGCGGC
>PMCH01000058.1 GCA_003154055.1 Acidobacteriaceae bacterium | reverse complement strand
GATATCGAATCCGTGATTCCCGATCTTTCCGACGGCATGGCCGGAGCGGTGGAATACGGCACTGCGCGCAGCGTGCGCCTGAACTTCAACGAGGAATCGATTCTGGGTAAGACCGGAACCTGCTCTCACGCCGGGACGCGTTTCGGATGGTTCGCCTCCTACGCCAACACCGACATCGGACGCATCGTGACGGTTGTCTTCCTGCGCGGCGGACGCCCCACCTACGGCCCCAAAGCCGCCGAAATCGCCGGACGCATGTACCGCAATCTCTACGACCACAACTTCTTCGTAGCCCGCTCGGCCGGAACACTGCCGAACGCAGTGGTCGAAAAAATCAGCGCAGTACCCACCCAGCAGGAATAACGCTCTCCCACGTGCACCCGTGGTCCGCGGTTAGCCAAGTAGGCAACGCGGCAACTCGCAGAATCCCATGGGACGGCACGCTCTTAGTCCCGTTCCCCATAGTGGGTTAATTCCCTGACAAGTCACACTCTTCGGGTTACATGTCCTTGACGACGCCTCATGATCGGCGCACTATTCTGGGTTCCTGTTTTCTCTTCATGAGCTTCCCCCGGTTGAGAAGCTGAACGAAAATCCGCCACCGTCCAGGACACTCCGGGAGGTCGCATGCGTGCCCACTTACTGCGTAATGCTCTCCTGTTCGCAGGTAGCCTGTTTGCTTCTCTTGCTATCGCCACGACTTTTGTCGCCGCCCAGCAAGGCCCGCCTACGCTGGTAACGCAAGCCGTCGACAACTCCGTTCGCACCGTGTTGCCGGGTAACATCCACCCGCTCGCTCGTGCCGAGTTCGATCAAGGGGAAGCGCCTCCCGACCTGCCGTTGAAGCGCATGCTGCTGGTGCTGAAGCGCAGCGATCAGCAGGAAGCCGCCTTGCGCAGCTTCATTGAGAATCAACAGGACAGCCGAACGCGCGGCTATCACCAGTGGCTTACGCCGGAAGAGTTCGGCGCGAATTACGGTCCTTCCGATTCCGACATCGCCGCAGTCACCAATTGGCTAAAGATGAGCGGGTTCGAAGTGACATCCATCAGCACTGGCCGCACCGTGATCGAATTTTCCGGAACCGCCGGCCTGCTGAAACAGGCTTTTGGAGCAGGACTCCGTCAGTACGTGATCAAGGGAAAACAATACTGGGCGAACGCGGCCAATCCGTCGATTCCCAAAGCCCTGAGTCCCGTAGTCGCAGGCTTGGTCTCACTCAATAATTTCCCCCGCAAGCCGCACAGCAATGTGCTCGGCACCTTTACTCGCAAGGACGATGGCGAGTTCGTACCGATCTCGCTGTTCTCGTTCAACAATCAGGGCCAGCCATTTTTTGGCGTCAGTCCGGCGGATTTCGCCAAGATATATAACATTCCCGCAAACATGGATGGCAGCGGGCAGACGATTGCCATCGTCGGCGAAACTAATATTAGTATTCAGGACATTCGTACGTTCCGCAGTATCTTCGGCCTGCCCGCTCGTGACCCAAGAATCATCCTTAACGGTCCCGATCCTGGCATTCTCACCAACGGCGAGGAGACCGAGTCCGTGCTCGATGTTTCCTGGTCGGGCGCCGTAGCCACGAACGCAACCATCGACTTCGTGGTCTCCGCTTCCACCGAGACGACCTATGGCATCGATCTTTCCTCCCTCTATATCGTCGATAACAACCTTGCGCCCGTGATGAGCGAAAGCTACGGCTATTGCGAGAGACTCTTGGGCAATGCCTACAATGGTTTCTACAAGGCCCTCTGGCAGCAAGCCGCCGCCCAGGGCATCACCGTTCTGCTCTCGTCGGGCGACGGCGGTTCCGCCGGGTGCGACGATTTCAACACCATGTCGTACGCTGTACAGGGACTCGCCGTCAGCGGCTTCGCTTCCACTCCCTACAATGTGTCGGTCGGTGGCACGGATTTCGATCAGAACGCGGGCAACGTCAACAATTATTGGAACTCCACCAACAATCCACAAGGAGAGTCCGCCAAGTCTTATATCCGCGAGCTCCCGTGGAACGACTCCTGCGCAGGCGTCTTATTCGCGCCGGACTATTGCACTGGGAGTAATCTCAACTATCTCAATATCGTCGCAGGCAGCGGGGGCCAAAGCACGTGTGCCACGCAGGACGACTCCGGCACCTGCCTGAGCGGCTATGCCAAGCCCTCGTGGCAGACCGGCACCGGCGTCCGCCCAGACGGCGTCCGCGACAGCCCCGACATTTCTTTATTCGCCAGCAACGGTTTCAATCACAGCTTCTACATGCTATGCGAGGCGGACGCGCTGCAGGGTTTCACCTGCAATATCGGAAGCAACTATGCCTTTCTTGCCATCGGCGGAACCTCGGCTTCTTCGCCCGCTTTTGCCGGAGTCATGGCCCTCGTCAACCAGAAGACCGGATCGCGTCAGGGCAACGCGAACTATGTCCTCTACAAACTTGCCGCGCAATCCGGCGCCAGCTGCGATTCGACCGCCCTTACAAATTCTCAGCTAACCAGCAATTCCTGCATCTTCTACGACACGACGAAGGGCAATAACGCCGTCCCATGCTATTTCAGCCCAAACTGCGGAACTCCTCCGCCCGGCGGTTATGGAGTCCTGGTCGATCCGCTCGACGGCACCACACCTGCCTGGACAACCACTCGTGGCTATGACATGGCCACCGGACTCGGCACCGTGAATGTCGCCAATCTCGTCAACAAGTGGACCACAGCCACCTTCACCCAGAGTGTGACCACGATCAGCACCCTCACGCCCGTGAGCATTACGCACGGGCAGCCCGTCAATGTCAGCGTCACAGTCGCCCCGAAAACCGGCACCGGCACGCCTGTCGGCACCGTTGCCCTGATGGGCACGGTCGGCGGCAAGCCCCTCGCACTCGACAACTTCGCTCTGGCCAATGGCGTTGCCGCCGGAACCACCTCGCTCTTGGCTGGCGGCACTTATAACGTCACCGCGCACTACTCCGGAGACGGCACCTACGGCGGTAGTGACTCGGCAGGCGTTCAAGTCACGGTCGGAAAGGAAAACAGCAAGACCGCGCTCACGCTGGTGGATCAAAATCTGAACCACATTACGACCATTCCCTACGGTTCGCTTTATTTCTTGCGCGGCGACGTGACCAACGCCTCCGGAACTCTTTGTAATGCTCCCGTGGGCCAGTTGGCTTGTCCAACCGGTTCCGCGATCTTGACGGACAACGGTGCGCAGCTCGATGCCGGAACGTACTCCGTAAACAATCAGGGATATTTCGAAGACTACGTGATTGATCTGAACGTCGGAACCCATCCGATCCAGGCGGCCTAT
>PMCH01000151.1 GCA_003154055.1 Acidobacteriaceae bacterium | reverse complement strand
GCCATTACCCCGGCAGGTCCGATGGACCTTGTTCGCTCGTCGATCTCCATCGTCAGCGGCCTTCCCTGTGTAACAGTCAGGTCGGCTCCTGCAATTGTTTTTTTCGGGGCCTGCTCAGCGTTCACTCACGTTATGGCCTGTACGCTCACCGAGTCGCCTAGCGACCCTTTACATCGAAAGCTCCGACAGCTTCGTTGCCTCCTCCGCCGTTTCGATTGTTACCGGGTGGAGCGAACCAGTTCCCGGACGGGAGTTTCACCCGCTGAAGTCCAGCGCCTTTCACGGCGCACTATCACGCCAACTACCTATGGGCAGGGCTGCCGAATGAAACCCACAGCGGGAAGCCAATCCGCCTGTAGCTTAGGTTCGCGTCGCCCGGCCCTGCGAACGCGAATGCCCTCGAACTATTCCTATTTCTCCTGTATCTTAACCAGAGTTCTACAAGGAGGACAGACCCTCCAGATCTGGACCTTTGAAAACGTGTGTATTGTTCCATGCCACTCCGTAAGTGGCAAAGCGCCGCCATTTCAGAACTTGGCCACGTTCGTTCTGGTTTTCGTAATCGTCGCACTCTCACTACCTTGCGCGGGGCAGGTGCGCCCTGCGTCGAAGACTCTCGCGATTCGGCATATTTCCGCCAAGATTACCGTTGATGGCAGACTCGACGAGCCGGTCTGGAAAACGATCGACCCCGTAATCGACTTCACGCAAACCTCGCCCGACCTCGGCAAGCCGATCAGCGAACGAACCGAAGCCTTGATCTTTTATGACGACGACAATCTGTACGTGGGGTTTCGTTGCTATGATTCGGAGCCCAAGAAGATTGTCCGTCGTATGGGCCCGCATGATTCGTCGGGGAACTCAGACTCGGTTAGTCTGTTCATCGACCCTTTCCACGACATGCGAACGGGCTACTACTTCTCCGTCAGCGCCGGCAGCGTTCAATTTGACGCTTTGAGCTCTGAGGACAACTCTAGTTCCGACGATAGTCCCTTCAGCCGTATTCATGACAGCACCTGGGACGGCATATGGCAGAGCGCGGCGAGGCTCGAAGAATGGGGATGGTCCGCGGAGTTTGTTATCCCCTTCAAGTCCGTCCGATTGCCACGAGCATCCACACAGGTGTGGGGTCTGAACCTGCGACGCAGCATGCCGCGCAAACATGAGGTTGCTTATTGGAATGCAGTGTCTCGCTTCGACGACACGATGCGCCCTTCCAAATCGGGCACTCTGACTGGCCTGGACGGCCTGCATGTGGGACACGCCCTCGAGTTGATCCCCTTCATCACAACAAAGTACCGGCGAGCACCCTGGCAACCTGAATCCGCGGGAACGGATCTGTCAGGCGGCCTCGACGTGCGCTACGGCCTAGCGGCCAACCTCACCGCGAACCTAACGGTGAATCCAGACTTCGGCGAAACGGAGGCGGACCGGTTCACTTCGGAAATCTCCCGCTACGAGATATTCTTCCCCGAAAAGCGCAAGTTCTTCACCGAGGGCGCCAACTACTTCAGCACGCCGCTCAGTTTGTTTTTTTCGCGCAGAATCGGCGCCGTACTGCCGGACGGCGACCCACAACGCGTGCTCGAAGGCGGCAAGGTCACCGGAAAAGCGGGTGGCTGGACTCTGGGAATCCTGGAAGCGGCGACCCAAGCCAGGGAGTTCCGTGATCCGGCGGCCGAGACGACGCAAACTGCGCCTGGGGCTTTCTTTGGAGTCGCGCGGCTTGGGCACAGCATTTTCGAGAAGTCCGAGATCGGATTCATGTCTGTCAATCGTTTTCAAAGTGCAGGCCCTACCTACGATGTGGATGGGAATCTCATCACAGGCAATGAAACGGCTCAGGGCGTCGACCTGCGGATACTCAAGGGTGATCACCTTTCCTGGGGATCGCAGTTTGTCGCCAACACAAGTTCGCTCTATCCCGGCTTTGACGCGCAGCACCTCGGGTGGACCTCTAATTTCGCCTACGATTCGGAGATTCTAAGCGTCTCAGCCGGCAGCAAGTTCCTTGGGCGGAACACCGACTTCAGCCAAATCGGGTACGAACCCGAAACTGATCGGTGGACGGAGAACGGCAGCGTTGAGTACAAGCCGTTTCTCAATCGGTGGGGGATTCGCCAGTTATCCGCCGGACTCGCGTTCCTGCAATCAAACGGTACGGCCGGAGAACTGGAGAGCTCGGGGAGAATCGCCTACCTGGATTTTGGTTTCAAGAATTTCTGGTCATTGCAAGTCAGTAACAGCTACGACCAAGTCCGCTTCAATGAATTCTCTCCCTGTAGTTCCACCGCAGCTTGTGATGCGCGGCCCACGCCCCGGCTCGATTCAACCCGCGTCTACGATGTGCCCTACTATCGAATTGAGATCAACTCCAGCGGGAACAAGCCGCTTGTGTTGTCGGCTAGCTACTTGGCAGGCAAATTGGTACAGTTTGATGAGAACGTCTATGGTTCTCAGCGGCAAGCGGACCTTTCTCTCAGCGCCCGCTTGGGCAGACGCCTTCGCGGCGATCTCACCGGAACACAAGTGCGAGAATATCTCTCGAACCACTCGCACTTTCAGAACCGCAATTACCTGATATCCCGATGGATGTATCAATTCACGCCTAAATTTCGGACCCGAGTCCTGGCCCAGTTCTCGGACGATCATCACCGCAACAACGTCGGCATCAGCGCACTCGCCGCGTACGATTTCACAGCCCGAAGCGCGGCGTATATCGGCTACAACCGGCAACGGTATTCTCCGATTGATCCCGGCGACTTGGGCGATTCCATCTTCGTCAAAATATCCTACTTATTCTCTTTTTGAGCACTCACCCTCAACTCCCCAGTCTCAACACAGACTATCGCACCACACTTTGACGCTATTGCTTGAAGCCGTGCCCCTCCAAAAGGATTTGCGAGGCAGATTGGTAGCTTCTAAGGGAGAACTCTTCTTTCTTGAGGGCTCGCAGCTATTTCAGCATTGCCGCCACATGGGGCGACGCAATCCCCAGCGACCAGCTACGGGTAAGCCACAACATTACGCTCATCATGACCCGGATCACACCGGTCCAAGCGGCCCGCGAAACATGGCACAAGGAACTCAGCAGCGCCGGAGCGATGTCGTGATCCTCTCGTTGATGCAACCAGGCGATTTCACTCAGAACCTCCACAGGGGCGGGGTCGTGAGTGTAATTG
>PMCH01000042.1 GCA_003154055.1 Acidobacteriaceae bacterium | reverse complement strand
TTGAGCTGGATCTGAGCATGAAACTTTCGGTAGTAGGCCTGGCTTAGATCCTCGACGAAATCTCGAGTCCACGGACGGCAGTAGCGCCGGTTGGGATCCAGGCGGTGTTCGATCTTCAGGGTCTCACTCTCGCGGATCGGAACCAGCGCGTTCGCAGCCTTGAGTTGTTCCAGTTCCGCGTCGTCGGCGATGCGCGGCAAATCGAGCCGGTCGACTTCCGCATTCTGGCGCAGCAGGGAATCATGCGAAGGCCGGAACAACGGGTTCCACCGGATACGGAGACGATGATGAGAAGAGCGGCGCGAGCGATGCGCGGTCGTACGGACGGGCTCCGTGCTGTGCAGGCCGAACGCGGTCGAGTGCGCGATCAACAGCGCAAAGACGATCGCGAGCAGCCGATTGCAGCTTTTCAGCCCTTGGGTCATGAGGGAAGCTCCTGGCCCGGGAAACAGTCCCATATTCCAGAAGATCGGCTATTCTAACCCGAAACCTTAAGGATTGTGTAAAGCAATCTGTCTAAAGGCTATTACGAAGGAGAGTTACCAGTAATGGTTACCGGGGAAATAGTGGCCAGCACCGGTTGCCAGTGGCCAGAAAACGCCCCAGACCGCTCTACGCGCCAAATTGGCGCAAGTGGTGGTCAATGTGAAGGTAGGCCCAGCGCAGGCTATCCCGCTGCGACATGGGGCCGAACGAGGGGTGTTTCCAGGCCAATTTGGGACCCGCTTCCATGAACTTGCCGAAGAGCGTTTGCAGGTCCCTAAGGTCGTTCTCAAATACCCGCGGGGTAGTGCCGCCGATCTCCTGATCGAACTCAGGGCGTGTTTTGTAGCCATGAGGCCACGGGATCGGCACGTCCAAGGCGATCCACTTAAAGACTGTTCGCGTTAGGAAAGTATCGACCGATGCCGCTCTTTCGCCCAGCGTGAGCCGGAAACAATCGGCAAGATGACACACCATCTGGTGACAAGACATCTTCCCCCACCGGGCGCGATTGTCGGAACGGAGAGACTTGATGCGATCAAGGATCTGCTGACGGTCTTGGGCATTGGCTAGGGTCTTCATGAAGTGTTTCCGAGAATTGGTCTTTCAGGCCGGGTGACCTACAAACAATAGCAGCGCTGCACCGAAATGTCGGCGACGAGAGCTGACAGCCGAGAGCTGAGAGCTTACTTCTTGAACAAATCTCCGACGGCCTGCCTCATCACCTGCCCACCAACCTCAGAGATCGACTTGGTCAGCGGGATTTCCTTGGGGCAGATCTCCACGCAATTCTGGGCGTAGCCGCATTCCTGGATGCCGCCGTCGCCCATCAGCGCGGACAGTCGCTCGCGTTTCAGGGCCGCGCCAGTGGGATGTGTGTTGAAAAGCCGGACTTGCGAGATGGTGGCCGCGCCCACGAATCCGGTGGACTCGTTGAATTGCGGGCAGGCTTCCATACAGCAGCAACAGGAGATGCAGTTCGAGAGCGGGTAGGCCTCTTCCTGCTCCTCCATGGTCATGCGCGGGCCGGGGCCGAGGTCGTAGCTGCCGTCCACCGGCACCCAGGCTTTTACTTTTTTCAGGTTCTCGAACAGCACGCTGCGATCGACCGCCAAGTCGCGCACCACGGGAAATTTCGAAAACGGCTGGAGCTTGATGGGCTGATCGAATTTGTCGAGCAGGGCAGAGCAGGCCATCCGCGCTTTCCCGTTGATCAGCATGGCGCAGGAGCCGCAGATTTCTTCGAGGCAGTTCGAATCGTAAGTGACGGGCGTGGTCTGCTTGCCGTCGCGGGTCACGGGGTTGGCCGCGATCTCCATCAGCGCCGAAGTGACGTTCATGTTCGGCTTGTAGGGAATCTCGAACTCTTCCCAGACCGACTTGGCGTCGGGAGTGAGTTGGCGTTTGATTTTGATGATGACGGATTTGTTGTTTGCCATTAATTCTTAGCCTTTAGCAGTTAGCCTTTCCGAAAGCCAAAAAAAAGAAGCAATGCTGCCACTAAAATGATAATTACAGCGCCCCGTGGCGCTATCGTGTGCCACGGCGCCCACAAAACGAAAGCAATCAGAAATGCACCGAACCCAACGCACACTGCGCGAACCAGGCGTTTCATTTCGCCACGTCAGTACTTCCTCGGCCGCGGCGGAATTAGGGCCGCGTCGATTGGCTCGAACTCGAACTTCGGCTCATCGGCGTCCGGCGCGAACGTTGCCTTCGTCGTCTTCATCCAGTTCTTATCGTCGCGGTCGGGGAAATCCGGCTTGTAGTGCGAACCGCGGGATTCGTCGCGCATGGCGGCACCCTGTGCGATTACGCGCGACAGTTGCAGCATGTTGTAGAGCTGGCGCGCGAAGGCGATGGTCGTGTTGGCCCACTGCGAGCGATCGCTCAGGTTGATTTTCTGGAAACGATTCAGCAGATCAACTACTTTGGCGTCCGCTGCCTCACACTTCTTGCTGTAGCGGATGACGGTGCAGTTCTCCGTCATCAGCGCGCCCAGTTCGCGCCAGATGAGGAACGGATTCTCGCTGCCGTCGGCTTTCATCAGCCCGGCGTTGATGTCCTGCTGGCGCTTGCGTTCGGCGTCGAAGTGCCCGTTTCCGGGCGCAGCTTGCAAACTCTTTGCATACTGCACGGCCGCCGGGCCAGAGACAAAGCCTCCGTAGATGCACGACACCAGCGAGTTTGCTCCCAGCCGGTTGGCGCCGTGGTACTGGTATTCGGCCTCGCCCGCCGCGAAGATGCCGGGGATGTTGGTGGACTGCTTGTAATCGACCCACAGGCCGCCCATCGTGTAGTGCATGCCGGGAAAAATCTTCATGGGCGTGTCGCGCGGATCGTCGCCCACAAACTTCTCGTAGATCTCGAGAATGCCTTCCAGCTTGCGGTCGAGAGTCTTGCGGTCGATGTGGGTGAGGTCGAGATAAACCATCGGCTTGCCGTCGATGCCGAGGTTGTGCTCGTACACGACTTTGAAAATCGCGCGCGTGGCCACGTCGCGCGGGACGAGGTTGCCGTACTTCGGATACCACTCTTCCAGGAAGTACCAGCGCTCGCTCTCCGGAATGCTCTTGGGATCGCGTTTGTCGCCCGCAGTCTTGGGAACCCAGACGCGTCCACCTTCGCCGCGCGCCGATTCCGACATCAGGCGCAGTTTGTCCTCGCCGGGGATGCAGGTGGGATGCACCTGGATAAACTCGCCGTTCGCGTAGTAAGCACCTTGCTGGTAGAGCGCGGACTGCGCCGATCCCGTGCACACCACCGAATTCGTGGACTTGCCGAAGATGGCGCCACAGCCTCCCGTGGCAACGATGATGGCGTCCGCGGGGAACGTGCGCACTTCCATCGTGCGCAGATCCATGGCGCAGATGCCACGGCAAATACGATTTCCATCGAGCACCGCCGACAGGAATTCCCAGTGCTCGTACTTCTTGACCTTGCCTTCCGATTCGTAGCGGCGCACCTGCTCGTCGAGCGCATAGAGAAGCTGCTGTCCGGTGGTTGCACCGGCAAAAGCGGTGCGGTTATACAAGGTGCCACCGAAGCGGCGGAAGTCCAGCAGACCTTCGGGAGTGCGGTTAAAAGGCACGCCCATGCGGTCGAGCAGGTCAATGATGCCGGGCGCGGCCTCGCACATGGCCTTGACCGGAGGCTGGTTGGCGAGGAAGTCGCCGCCGTAGATCGTGTCGTCGAAATGGATCCAGGTCGAGTCGCCCTCGCCCTTCAGGTTCTTGGCCGCGTTGATTCCGCCTTGCGCGCAGACCGAGTGGGAGCGCTTCACGGGGACGATCGAGAACAGGTCCACTTCGCCGCCCATCTCGGCGATCTTGATGACGGCTGCCAGTCCTGCCAGGCCGCCGCCCACCACGATGATCTTCGGAGTTGCTGCCATGCTGTATGAGTCCGATCTTTATCAGTTCGATCCGGGCCAGGCCCGAACGTCTTAACGCATTACAACATTGTGCGAAGCCGTGTCTGGTTCCCACGGATGGTACGGTGTCTTCAGGAAGCCGTACATGCTGGCGGCGCCGATCGAGACCAGCCCCAGCGCAAGAGCAAGGCAGACGTAGCCAAAACGGCGGCGCGCCTTCTC